>NZ_JBFTRS010000005.1:0-295575 GCF_056399645.1 Massilia sp. 01N417
GGGCGCGCCGGGCGCACGGGACGCGGCCGCGCGCGCGCCGCCAGCACCGCCGCCAGGGTCAGCCCGAGGGTGAGGGCGCCCAGTGCGCGCGCCCCCGGACCGGATTCCGCGGGCGCCAGCGCTGTCACGGCTTTTCCTTGGGCAGGATGCCGCTCAGCACCTGGCGCGCCACCCCGGCCAGCATCGAGCCTTCCTTCGGATCGCCCTTGACGACGGTCTCCATGAAGGACTTCGCCTGTTCCAGCGTGATGTGGGAAGGCAGCGGCGGCACTTCCGGATCGGTCCGGAACTCCAGCACCACCGGGCGGTCGGCGTGCAGGGCTTCGCGCCAGGCGGTGCGGACTTCTTCCGGATTGTCGCAATAGATGCCCTTCAGGCCGATCAGCTCGCCGAACTTGTGGTAGGGCACGTCGGGGATCTGCTGGGTGGCGTTGAATTTCGGATCGCCTTCCATCACCCGCTGTTCCCAGGTCACCTGGTTCAGGTCGCCGTTATTGAAGACGCAGACGATCCAGCGCGGATCCTTCCACAGGCGCCAGTACTTGGCCACCGTGATCAGCTCGGCCATGTTATTCATCTGCATGGCGCCGTCGCCGACCATGGCGATCACCGGCCGCTCCGGATGGGCGAACTTGGCCGCGATCGCATACGGCACCGCCGCGCCCATCGAGGCCAGGCCGCCGGACAGCGAGAACATCTGGCCGCGCCTCACCTTCAGGTCGCGCGCATACCAGTTGGCGCAGGAGCCGGAGTCGCAGGTGACGATGGCGTCGACCGGCAACTGCGGCGACAGGTCCCAGGCCACGCGCTGCGGATTGATCGGGTTGGCCGGCTGCAGGGCGCGGTTCTCGAGCAGCTTCCAGGAGTCCGCCACGTAGCTCTCGACGTGGCGGCGCCAGTCGTCGGCCTTCTGTTCCAGCAGCGGCAGCAGCAGCCGCAGGGTCTCGGCGCTGTCGCCGTGCAGGTTGACCTCGGCCGGGTAGCGGATGCTCAGCATGGTCGGGTCGATGTCGATCTGCACGGCGCGCGCCTTGCCTTCCTCGGGCAGGAACTCGGCATAGGGAAAGCCGCTGCCGATCATGAGCAGGGTGTCGCAATGCGTCATCAGGTCCCAGCTGGCCTTGGTGCCGAGGATGCCGATCGAGCCGGTGACCCAGGGCAATTCGTCCGGCAGGACGCCTTTGCCGAGCAAGGCCTTGGCGGCACCGGCCTGCAGGCGGTCGGCCACGGCGATGACTTCGTCGGTGGCGGCCAGGGCGCCGGCGCCGACCAGGATCGCCACCTTCTTGCCGGCGTTCAAGACCTCGGCCGCGCGCCGCAGGTCGGCCTCATGCGGCACCACGCGCGGCTTGCTGTAGCCGATGCCGGACCGGACCGAGCCGTGTTTATGGGGCGGATCTTCGTAAGGCAGTTCCTGCAGGTCGCCGGGAAGGATCAGCACGCCGACGCCGTTGCGCCCGAGCACCGTGCGCATCGCGCGGTCCACGAGCAGGCGCACCTGCGACGGTACCTCGGCTTCCTGCACGTAGTCGGCGACGTCCTGGAACAGCCGGTCCAGGTTCAGCTCCTGGGTGTAATGGGCGCCGCGCGCGGTGCGCGGCGCCTGGCCGCAGATCGCCAGCACCGGCATGTGATCGCACTTGGCGTCGTACAGGCCGGTCACCATGTGGGCCGCGCCGGGACCGCCGGTCGACAGGCAGACGCCGGGCTGGCCGGTGAACTTGGCGTGGGCGGACGCCATGAAGGCCGCCATCTCCTCGTGCCGCACCTGGATGAAGCTGATCTTGTGCCTGGACCGCTGGAGGGCGCCCAGCACCCCGTTGATGCCGTCCCCGGGATAGCCGAAGATGGTGCGCACGCCCCAGTCGTACAGGCGCTCGACGACGAAATCACCGACGGTCTTGCTCATCCTTTCCTCCTTTTGTCCTTTGGGTCAATCCGTAAAGGCCCATGCGGCGAAGGTCCCGGCACCGGTTTCCACAGCTTATTTGGCCGGTTGGCCGAAATCGCGTCATCGGTCTGCTGGCCGGCGATGCCGGTGCGGGCCAGGTAGCGGTCGAGCAGGTGGGGCAGGAATTTCTGGGCCAGGCCACCATCGTGCCCCACACGAAGCCGTGGTAGGTGACGTCGCTGACGCGGCGGAAATCCTCGGGAGCGATCTCGGCGAAGGGCGCGAAGATGGTCGCCATGGCGGGCAAACTCCCGTACCGCCGCGCGGCCGATGCCCGCACTGGCGCCGGTGATCACGACCACTTCTGCGGCTCGGTCCGGCATTGCCTCTCCTTGCGTTTGCCAGGAAAGGGAGAAGCTTAGCACCGGGCGCTTTGGGGCTGCGCTCCGTTAGGTTTGTGCAAATGTTCCAGGCTTGAAGGGATTGCGGTCGTTCAACTCATCGATATAGTCGTCGATCCCGCCGCTTTCCCGTTCCAGGAAGCGCTCGACCGCATCGGCAAACGAGGGATGCGCCAGCCAGTGCGCCGACCAGGTACGGGTCGGCAGGAAGCCGCGCGCCATCTTGTGCTCGCCCTGGGCGCCGCCCTCGAATACCTGGATGCCCTGCTCGATGCAGAATTCGAGCGGCTGGTAATAGGCGGTCTCGAAGTGCAGGCAGGGCACGTGTTCCAGTGCGCCCCAGTAGCGCCCGTACAGCGTGGTCTCGTCGTGCACGACCAGCGAGGCGGCGATCGGGTTGCCGTCGCGCTCGGCGATCACCAGCAGCAAATTCTGCGGCATCTCGCGCCCGATGCGGCGGAAGAAATCCAGGTTCAGGTAGGGCTTCGAGAAGTGCTCGGCATAGGTGTGGCGGTAGCAGCGGGTGAAGAAGCGCCAGTCCTCGTCAAGCGCGTCGGCGCCGCGCACCCGGCGCATCGTGACGCCGGCTTCGAGCACCTTGCGCCGCTCGGCGCGGATGTTCTTGCGCTTCTTCTGCTCCAGCGTCGCCAGGAATTCCTCGAAGTTCGCGTAGCCGGCGTTCATCCAGTGGAACTGCACGCCGCTGCGCAGCAGGTAGCCGGCTTCCGCCAGCTGCCTGGCCTGCTCGTCCGGCGGGAACAGGATATGGGTCGAAGACACATCCGAGGCCTGCTGGGTCGCGCGTAAAACCTCGACCAGGGCCGCGCGGGCGGCCTCGTCGCGGGCCAGCAGGCGCGGTCCCGTCACCGGTGTGAAGGGAATCGCCGACAGCAGCTTGGGATAGTAGTCCAGGCCGTTGCGCTGGTAGGCGTCGGCCCAGGCCCAGTCGAACACGTATTCGCCGTAGGAGTGTCCCTTCACGTAGAGGGGCAGGGCGGCGGCCAGTTCGTCATCGTCGTAGAGGGCGATGAACTGCGGCTGCCAGCCGGTTTCCGGCGTGGCGCTGCCGGATTCGTGCAGCGCGTGCAGGAAGGCGTAGGAGAGGAAGGGATTGGGTTTGTCTTGCCGGGCCACCAGGCCGTCCCAGGCCGGCTGGCCGATCTCGGACAGAGAGGAAGCGATATGCGTGCGATAATTCAAGATGACTTCCGAATATGAAAAGCTGACTTCGATGGATAAGCGATTCTTCAACCTGTACTCGCACGATTTCGCGCGCGTGGCGGTCGCCAGTCCGCGTTGCCGCGTGGCCGACCCCGCTTTCAACGTCCAGGAAACGCTGCGCCTGGCGCGCGACGCCGCGGATCAGGGCGCCGTGCTGGCCGCCTTCCCGGAACTGGGCCTGTCCGCCTACACCTGCGACGACCTGTTCCACCAGCGCGCCCTGCTCGACGCCGTACTCGACGCCCTGCGGCAGCTGGTCGAGGCCTCGCGCGAGTTGCCGCTGGCGATGGTGGTCGGTGCGCCACTGCGCCTGAACCACGTGCTGTTCAATTGCGCGGTGGTGGTGGCCGGCGGCCGCATCCTGGGCGTGGTGCCGAAAAGCTACCTGCCCAATTATGGCGAATTTTACGAAAGCCGGCAGTTCAGTGCGGCGGACAACGCGGCGACCGACCGCATTAGCTTGCTGGGCCAGGACGTGCCCTTCGGTCCGGAGCAGATCTTCGAACTCGAGGGGGTGCCGCTGTTCCGCTTCCACGTCGAGATCTGCGAAGACGTCTGGGTGCCGGTGCCGCCGTCCTCCTTCGCGGCCCTGGCCGGCGCCACCGTGCTGGTCAACCTGTCGGCCTCGAACGTGGTGGTGGGCAAGAGCGGCTACCGCCACCAGCTGGTCAGCCAGCAGTCGGCGCGCTGCCTGGCGGCCTATCTGTACACCTCGGCCGGCCTGGGCGAGTCGACCACCGACATGTCCTGGGACGGCCAGTCCCTGATCTACGAAAAGGGCGACCTGCTGGCCCAGTCGCCGCGCTTCCTGCAGGACTCGCACCTGATCCTCGCCGACGTCGACCTGGAGCGGCTGTCGCTGGACCGCATGCACACGACCACCTTCGCGCAGTCGGTGCGCCGGCATGCGGCGGAGGTCGAACGCTTCCGCACCACGCGCTTCGCCCTCGAGCTGCCGCTCGACAAGGACCTGCCGCTGGCGCGCACCATCGAGCGCTTCCCCTATGTGCCGGCGGACGGCAAACGCCGCGACGAGCGCTGCACCGAGGTCTACAACATCCAGGTCCAGGCCCTGCTGCAGCGCCTGCAGTCGTCTGGCCACCAGAAGGTCGTGATCGGTATTTCCGGCGGCCTGGATTCGACCCATGCGCTGCTGGTCTGCGCCAAGGCCATGGACCGCCTCGGCCTGCCGCGCTCGAACATCCTGGCCTATACGATGCCGGGCTTCGCCACCAGCGAACGTACGCTGCGCCAGGCACGCGAACTGATGGAAGTGGTCGGCGCCACCGCCCACGAGATCGACATCCGCCCGAGCTGCATCCAGATGCTGAAGGACCTCGGCCATCCCTATGCCGAGGGCAAGGAAGAATACGACGTCACCTTCGAGAACGTGCAGGCGGGCGAACGCACCAGCCACCTGTTCCGGCTGGCGAACCACCACCATGCGATCGTGATCGGCACCGGCGACCTGTCCGAGCTGGCGCTGGGCTGGTGCACCTACGGCGTGGGCGACCACATGTCGCACTACAACGTGAACGCCAGCGTGCCGAAGACGCTCATTTCCCACCTGGTGCGCTGGGTGGCGGACACGAAGCAGATCGGCGAGAGCGGCGCCGAGGTCCTGATAAACGTGCTGGAAACCGAGATCAGCCCCGAACTGGTGCCCGCTAAAACCGGTACCGGCAAAGAGGCCGGAATCGCGCCGGCCGGCAAGCCGGCCCAGGTGACGGAAAACTTCATCGGTCCCTACGAGCTGCAGGACTTCAACCTGTACTACACGCTGCGCTACGGCTTCGCGCCGACCAAGGTGGCCTTCCTCTCGTACAGCGCCTGGCACGACCGCGATGCCGGTCCGTGGCCGGAAGGCGGCAGCCCGGCGCGCAACGAGTATGGACTGGCGGCGATCAAGAAGAACCTGGGCATCTTCCTGTGGCGCTTCTTCAAGACCAGTCAGTTCAAGCGCTCCTGCGTGCCGAACGGGCCGAAGGTCGGCAACGGCGGTTCGCTGTCGCCGCGCGGCGACTGGCGGGCACCAAGCGATTCCGAAGCCACGGTGTGGATGGAGCAGCTGGCGCGGATCCCGGACCAAGAATAAACCTGAAAGGAGAAAACCCCATGAAACAGATTACCTGCGTAATCAAACCCTTCAAGCTGGACGAAGTGCGCGAGGCACTGGCGGAAGTGAACGTCACCGGCCTGACCGTGACCGAGGTGAAGGGCTTCGGCCGCCAGAAAGGCCATACCGAGCTCTACCGCGGCGCCGAGTACGTGGTCGATTTTTTGCCAAAGGTAAAAATCGAGGTGGTGGTCGACGATGCCATGACCGAGCAGGTGGTGGATGCGATCATCAAGGCCGCGCGCACCGGCAAGATCGGCGACGGCAAGATCTTCGTGCAGGAAGTCGAGCAGGTGATCCGGATCCGTACCGGCGAAACCGGCGCCGACGCGGTCTGAGCCGATGACACTCAATTCGCGCAAATCCGCTTGTCGTTTAGACCAGGCTTATGTTACATTTCCCCCTTTGAAATGTCACATTGGCCTGTGCGGCCATTCAGCATGCGGATGAGTGTACGGTGAAGCATATCCTGGTAGTCGACGATGAAGAAGCGGTAGGGTACGTGTTCGAGCGCTACCTGGCTATCAAGGGTTACCGGGTGTCGGTGGCGTACAGCGGCGAGCAGGCGCTGGAATGCTACCGGGCCGACAAGCCCGACCTGGTCGTCACCGACTATAAAATGCCCGGCATGAACGGCGCCGATCTGCTGCTGCGCCTGCGCGCCATCGATCCGGCCTTGCCGGCGGTCATGATTTCGGCAAATCCCATCGAAGTCGGCCCGACCCTGGACCACGTCATGTTCTTCCCCAAGCCGGTGTCGCTGGAGACCCTGGCCGAGCATATCGGCAGGGTCATCTGAGGCGCCTCACCGTCCCACCTGCACATCGAACTTCCAGGTCAGCAGGCGCAGGCCGCTGATGAAGAAGGCGCTCGACCACAGCGCGAACTCGCGCGGCACGCCGTACATCCCCATCAGCAGGAACATCCAGCTGCCGAGGAAGGCGCAGATCGCATAGGGTTTGCCGTCGCGGAAGACCATCGGCACCTCGTTGCAGACGATGTCGCGCAGCACCCCGCCGAAGATCCCGGTGATCACCCCCATCATCGAGGCGATGAACAGCGGCATGTTCGCTTCCATTGCCGCCGAGGCGCCCGCCACCGAGAACAATCCCAGCCCGAAGGCGTCGGCGATCACGATCAGGCGCTCGGAGACGATGTGCCGCAGGGTGCGCATCAGCGGCGAGGCCACCAATGCCAGCACGAAGATCAGGATCGCGTACTCCTGGTGCTGGACCCAGAACAGCGGTCTTCGGTCGAGCAGGATGTCGCGCAGGGTGCCGCCGCCGAATGCGGCGATGAAGGCGACCGTGAATACGCCGACCAGGTCCATGCGCTTGCGCCTGGCTTCGATGAAGCCGGAGAAGGCGGCAACCAGGACCGCCGTGATTTCGATGATGGTGACCAGTCTCATGCAATGTGGGCAAATGGCGATGTTGCTAGACTAACATGCCGAGCCCGACATTGGCTTATTCCTGGGCTGCGAGCGGCAGGTGCACCGCGAATATCACCGTTCCCGCGCCCTGGCCGCCTGGCTGGTGACGGTAGGCGATCTCGCCCTGGTGCTCGCGCACGATCTGCTGGGCGATGTAGAGGCCCAGGCCCATGCCGGTGCGGTTGCGCGGATTGTTCAGCGAGCTGCGCTTGAAGGCATTGAACAGGCCGGATTCGATCTCGTGCGGGATCGGCGCGCCGGCATTGGCGACGCTGACCACGGCCTGGCCGTCTTCGCTGCGCAGCAGGATACCGATCGGCTGGTTCGGCTCGCCGTGGTGGCGCGCATTGCTCAGCAGGTTCGACAGCACCTGGCCGAGGCGGCCGCCGTCCGCCATCACCACGGCCGGGCCTTCGATCTTCAGGTCGTAGACGATGGTCGGGTAGGCCAGGCGGGCTTCCTCGACCATGTCCACCACCAGCGCCGCCAGGTCGACCCGTTCCAGCGCCACGCCGAGGCCCATGCCGCGGTCGATGCGGCTCATGTCCAGCACCTGGCCGATCATGCGCTGCATGCGGTTGCTTGACGACTGGATGCGGCGTCCCAGGGTGCCGCCCTTGCTGGCGCTGTCGGTCTTTTCCAGCACGATGCCGGCCATGTTGATGGAGTGCAGCGGGTCGCGCAGGTCGTGGCCCAGCATCGCCAGCAGCTGGGCGCGGGTGGTCTCAAGCTGGGCGCGGCGCGCGTTCGACACGCGTGCCAGTTCGCCCAGGGTCATGCGGGCATGGGTCAGGACGCCTTCTTCCCATTCGTGGGCACAGCCGCGCACGGTCTGGTGCCAGGCGTCGAAGGAGCCGCGCGGCGTCAGGCGTTCGCCCATCGGGCCGACCTGGCCGCTCTTGTCCGGCTTGCCGCCCCAGGCGACTTCCTCGATCTGCTCGTGGCGCAGCAGCAGGCACCAGCCCTTGCTGGGCGGGTCGTAGGGCAGGCCCAGCATGCCGGCCCATTTGCCGAGGCCGGCGTGCGCCGCCTCCGGCCAGTCGGCGGCGCACTGGCGCACCAGCAATTCGTGGGCATCGGCCGGCAGGGTGGCGACGATCGCCTCGCCGCTGGCCTGGTCGATGCCGCGGCAGACCACGCGGTCGAACTGGGTCGCGATCATGGCCTGGGCGCGCGCCGCGACCAGCATGCCGTCGGCGTGCTCGATCAGGGCCTCGAGCGGATCTTCTTCCAGCAGCAGCGATTCGACCAGGCTGGTACGGACCTTGGCGGCGCGCTCGACCAGTTCGGCTTCCTCGCGCGATTCCAGGCCCTGGATCGTCGAGGCGATCACCTGGGCCAGCACGTCGGCCGCCATGCGGATCGAGTAGGGTACGCGCTTCGGGCCCATGTGGTGGCAGGCGAGCAGGCCCCACAGGCGGCCGTTGATGACGATCGACACGCTCATCGAGGCGCCCACGCCCATGTTCTGCAGGTACTCCACGTGGATCGGCGAGACGCTGCGCAGCAGCGCGAAGCTCATGTCCAGCGGCGCGGCGCCCGGTGCGCCGACCAGGGGCACGGCGTGATAGGTGACGTCGGCGATCATGCGCAGGGTGTTCAGCACATACAGGCGGCGCGCCTGCGGCGGGATGTCGCCGGCCGGATAGCGCTGGCCGAGGTAGGGCGTGAGGTCGTCGCGGCGCGCCTCGGCCACCACGTCGCCGCTGTCGTCGGGACGGAAGCGGTAGGCCATCACGCGGTCGAAGCCGGTGAACTCGCGCACCTGGCGCACGGCGGTGTCCAGCAGGGCGTCGACGTTCTTCTGGCGGCGCAGGCGGTCGATCGAGGAGTGGGCCTTGATGGCGAACTGGGCGACGGTATCGGCGGCGACCTCGCGCGCCTCGAACTCGGCGATCACGCGGCCCTCGTGGGCATGCACGACGCAGTCGTATTCGGTGTCGCCGACGGTAATCGCGGCAACCATCGGCATGGCCTCGCCCTCGCTCATGCTGTCCAGCGATTCCTGGATCAGCTCGGTGACTTCGGCCGGCAGGCCGAGTTCGCCGAAGGGCTTGGCGAGTTCGAGATGGGCGGCGAGGGCGGCGGGGGCGTTTTCGCTCCAGCCTTCGACCGCGCCGGCGGCGGTGAAGAAGATCAGTGCTCCGTGCGGCTGGATCGAACCCGGGATGTGGATCGGTTCATCTGCACAGTTGAGCAGGTCGACACGCATCGGGGCGCCCATCGGCACCGGTGATCTTGACTTCAATTCGCATCATCCCTTCTCATGCAAAACCACGATGGTTCTGCCTAGCGTGCATCTTACAGGTTTCAAAGAAGGCATGCCGTGCGTTTTTCAACTTAACGCGACAGTGAAGGGCTTTTTAGCCGAATTAGACCAAAAATTTGAACAAATGTAAGACTTAGTCGTCATTTAGCGCAGGGCGCAGAAGGACGATGAGGGCGCCATGGCCGCCGTCGGTGCGGCCGGCCACGCAGAAGGCGACCACCTCGGCGGTCTGCACCAGCCAGCTGTGCACCATGCCGCGCAGCACCGGCTCGCCGCCGGCGGAGCCATAGCCGACGCCGTGGATGATGCGCACGCAGCGCACCCCGTTCTTGTTCGAGCGTCGCAGGAAGGCGTCGACCAGGCGCCGCGCCAGGTCGCGGGTATAGCCGTGCAGGTCCAGCTCGTCCTCGACCTGCCAGTGGCGTTTTCTCAGCTTCTTGACGACGTCGGGGCCGACGCCGGGCGCCGACCAGCTGAGGGTGGGATCTTCGTCGAGCAGGCCGTCGACGTCGAACTGGTCGGACAGCATCGATTCGCGCAGCACGGCTTCGATGTCTTCTTCGTGGAGGGGAGGGCGCTGCGGACCCGGGCCGGCGGCGCGGCGCTCGGCTTCCAGCACCGGGCGCCAGACGTAGCGGTCCGATTCCGGTATCGGCTTGACGTCCTTGACGGCATCGCGGAACTCGACCGCGTTCGCCTTGTCGATGCGCTCGCGCCGTTCGCGCGCGGCCTTTTCGATGGCGCGCTGGCGCTGATCTTCCTTGAGCTGTTCGCGCAAGGATTTCAGGTCCGAGAAGTCTTTCAAGCCCGCCACATCGCCCTCGTAAAAACATGTCATTCCCGGCATTGCCGGAAATGACCCCCCGCGCAGGCGGGGGCCCAAGTAATAATTACTCCAGCGCTTCCAGGTAACGCTGCGCATCCAGCGCCGCCATGCAGCCGGTACCCGACGAGGTGATCGCCTGGCGATACACGTGATCCTGCACGTCGCCGGCCGCGAACACACCTTCGACGCTGGTCGCCGTGGCCATGCCCTCGGTGCCGCTGCGGGTCTTGATGTAGCCGTTGTGCATCTCGAGCTGGCCGTCGAAGATGCCGGTGTTCGGCTTGTGGCCGATCGCCACGAACAGGCCGTGCACCTTGATGTCCTTGGTGGCGTCGCCGGCGCTCGACTTCAGGCGCAGGCCGGTCACGCCGCTGGCGTCGCCCAGCACCTCGTCCAGGGTCTGGTTCAGCTCCAGCACGATCTTGCCTTCCTCGACCTTGTGCATCAGGCGGTCGACCAGGATCGGCTCGGCGCGGAACTTGTCGCGGCGGTGGATCAGGGTCACCTTGCTGGCGATGTTGGACAGGTACAGCGCTTCCTCGACCGCGGTATTGCCGCCGCCAATCACCGCCACTTCCTGGTTGCGGTAGAAGAAACCGTCGCAGGTGGCGCAGGCGGACACGCCCTTGCCCATGAATTCCTGCTCGCTCGGCAGGCCGAGGTACTGGGCCGAGGCGCCGGTCGCGATGATCAGGGCGTCGCAGGTGAACTCATGCGAATCGCCCACCAGGCGGATCGGCTTCTCGTTCAGGAAAGTCGTGTGGATGTGGTCGAACACGATCTCGGTATTGAAGCGCTCGGCGTGCTGCAGCAGGCGCTGCATCAGTTCCGGACCCTGGACGCCCAGCGGATCGCCCGGCCAGTTCTCGACGTCGGTCGTGGTCATCAGCTGGCCACCCTGCTCGACGCCGGTCACCAGCATCGGGCTCAGGTTGGCGCGTGCGGCGTAGACGGCGGCGCTGTAGCCGGCGGGGCCGGAACCGAGAATCAGGACTTTGGCGTGTTTGCGAGTGGTCATTGCAGGAATTCGTCTTATTGGTAAGGGAAGGGAACTGGGGCTGAAAAGCCACTTTATCAAGGGGATATGTGGCTCACATTATAGTCGATGATGCACACGAGCATGAATCGTGGGCCCGCCCGGCAATATATCGCTTAGAATGGTCGATCTTTGTAAGTTCCCAGCAGCATCGGTTTCAATCAGCATGAGTAAGAATAGTCAATCGACAACTTCGACCTATACCCGCAAGCCTGCGCCGCCCCGGCAGCCGATGCCCAACCGGCTGGTGCGCTTGCTGTCGGAAGCGCGCTGGCTGGCCACCGCCGTGGCACTGCTGTATTTCGTCCTCATCCTGCTCAGCTATAACAAGGCGGACCCGGGCTGGTCGCACGAGAATGCGGTGCCCCACGTGGTCAACCTGGGCGGCCGCGCCGGCGCCTGGCTGGCCGACCTGCTGCTGTTCATCTTCGGCTTTTCCGCCTGGTGGCTGTGCGTCTGCTTCGCGCGCGCCGTGTGGAAGGGTTACCGGCGCCTGCACAACCGCTTCGTGATCGAAGCCGCCGAGCCGGAGCCGGAGCACCAGGGCGAGACGGTGATCCGCTGGATCGGCTTTGCCCTGATGTTCGCCGGCAGTGTCGGCCTCGAATACCTGCGTATGTGGTCGCTCAAGGTGGAGCTGCCGCGCTCCCCCGGCGGCGTGCTGGGCCAGCTGATCGGCCATTCGGCCCACACCGCCTTCGGCTTCACCGGCGCGACCCTGCTCCTGCTGCTGCTGTTCGGCCTCGGCTTTTCCTGGTACTTCCAGGTGTCCTGGCTGGGGGTGGCCGAGCGCATCGGCGAATCGGTCGAGACCAGCCTCGCATGGTTCCGCCTGCGCTACGAAGACCGCGAAGACCGTCGCCAGGGCGAGGTTGCGGCCAGCCGCCGCGACGAAGTGGTGGTGAACGAGCGCGCCAAGTACGTCGAGAAGCATGCGCCGCCGCCGGCCCCGAAGGCCTTGCCGGAGCCGGACGACGAGTCCGGGAACGCCCCGGCGCCGGGCTTCCTGGCCAAGATGATGTCCAAGGTCGGCAAGGGCAAGGCCGAGAAGGCGGAGACCAAGGGCGACGCCAAGCTCGAGCCGCGCGCCGAGCCGATGCTGGAAGACGAGGTCGACGAGGATGGCGTGGTGACGCCGCGGGCCCCGGCGCCGCGCGAACCCGCGTTCGCGCCGCCCGCGACGCTGGCCGCCGAGCCTGCGCCGCGCGCCCCGGCGTCCGCATCGGCCGCCGCGCCGGCGCCGATCAAGATCGAGCCCCAGGTGACCAGCGTGCCGCGCTCCGAACGCGCCGAGAAGGAAAGGCAGAACAAGCTGTTCGAAGGCATGCCGGGCGATTCGACCCTGCCGCCGCTCGGCCTGCTGGACGATGCGCCGCCGGCCCAGGAATCGGTGGCCATCGAAACCCTGGAATTCACCAGCCGCTTAATTGAGAAAAAGCTGTCCGACTTCGGCGTCGAAGCCAAGGTGGTGGCCGCCTATCCGGGGCCGGTCGTGACCCGCTACGAGATCGAGCCGGCCACCGGCGTCAAGGGCAGCCAGATCGTCAACCTGGCGCGCGACCTGGCGCGTTCGCTGTCGCTGACCTCCATCCGCGTGGTCGAGACCATCCCCGGCAAGAACTACATGGCGCTGGAGCTGCCGAACCCGAAACGCCAGATCGTGCGCCTGACCGAGATCCTCGGCTCCAAGGTCTACGGCGACAGCGCTTCGAGCCTCACCGTCGCGCTGGGCAAGGACATCGCCGGCAAGCCGGTGATCGCCGACCTGGCCAAGATGCCCCACCTGCTGGTGGCGGGCACCACCGGTTCCGGCAAGTCGGTCGGCATCAACGCGACGATCCTCTCGCTGTTATATAAAGCCGACCCGGACGATGTGCGCTTGATTCTCATCGACCCGAAGATGCTGGAGATGTCGGTCTACGAAGGCATTCCGCACCTGCTGGCGCCGGTCGTGACCGACATGCGCCAGGCCGGCCACGCCCTGAACTGGGCGGTGAACGAGATGGAACGCCGCTACAAATTGATGTCCAAGCTGGGCGTGCGTAACCTGGCCGGCTACAACGGCAAGATCCTGGAAGCGGCCAAGCGCGAAGAGCACATCCCGAACCCGTTCTCGCTGACGCCGGACGCGCCGGAACCGCTCGACAAGCTGCCGACCATCGTCATCATCATCGACGAGCTGGCCGACCTCATGATGGTGGTCGGCAAGAAGGTCGAGGAACTGATCGCCCGTATCGCGCAGAAGGCGCGTGCCGCCGGTATCCACCTGATCCTGGCCACCCAGCGGCCGTCGGTGGACGTGATCACGGGCCTGATCAAGGCGAACATCCCGACCCGCATCGCGTTCCAGGTGTCGTCGAAAATCGACTCGCGCACCATTCTCGACCAGATGGGCGCCGAGACCCTGCTGGGCATGGGCGACATGCTCTACATGCCGCCGGGTACCGGCCTGCCGGTCCGCGTGCACGGCGCCTTCGTCTCCGACGACGAAGTGCATCGAGTTGTAAAACATCTGCAATCGACGGGCGAACCGAATTACATTGAAGGCATCCTCGAAGGCGGCGTGGCCGAGGAAGGCGGCGCCGACGGCGTCGCGGCGGGCGAGGGCGGCGGCGAATCCGACGCCCTCTACGACCAGGCCGTGCAGGTCGTGCTGAAGAACCGCAAGGCCTCGATCTCGCTGGTGCAGCGCCACCTGCGGATCGGCTACAACCGCGCGGCGCGCCTGATCGAGCAGATGGAGCAGAGCGGCCTGGTGTCGCCGATGCAGTCGAACGGCAACCGCGACATCCTGGTGCCTGCGACCAGCGCCGAATAATGTACGTCGCGTTTGCAAGGAACATATCGATGAAGAATATGACGCTGAAATTTTCCCTGGCCACCCTGCTGGCCGCAAGCTCCCTGGCCCTGAGCGCCACCGCCTCCGCCAGCGCCCTCGAACAGTTCAAGAGCTTCGTCTCCGGCACCAAGTCGGCCCGCGGCGACTTCGTCCAGACCCAGGTCCGCAGCAAGGCCGCCAGCGGCAAGGCCCAGCCGCCTTCAAGCGGGAGCTTCGTGTTCGCCCGCCCCGGCAAGTTCATCTGGACTTACCAGAAGCCCTACGAGCAGGTGCTGCAGGCCGACGGCGAGACCCTCTACGTCTACGACAAGGACCTGAACCAGGTCACCACCCGCAAGCTCGGCAACGCCCTGGGCAGCTCGCCGGCCGCGATCCTGTTCGGCAGCAACGACCTGGAAAAGAACTTCACCCTGGTCGAAGCCGGCACCCGCGACGGCCTGGAATGGATGACGGCGACGCCGAAAGCCAAGGACACCACCTTCGAGCAGATCGGCATCGGCCTGAAGGACGGCGTGCCGCAGGCGATGGAGCTGAAGGATTCCTTCGGCCAGACCTCGGTGCTGAAGTTCACGAACTTCCAGCGCAACCCGCAGCTGGGCGCCCAGCAGTTCAAGTTCGAGGTGCCGAAGGGCGCCGACGTGGTGAACCAGTGAAACCCGGCCTTGCGCTGCTGACGGCGGCGCTGGCTGCCGTCCACGCAGCGCCGGCCGCCGCCCAGATACCGCCGCCGCCCAAGGCCTGCGCCGCCGCCGAATACCCGCGCGAAGCGGTGCGCTACGAACTCGAAGGCATCACGACCCTGCGCTACCAGCTGGCCGCGGACGGCCGCGTGAGCGAAGTCCGGATCGCCAGGTCGAGCGGCTGGGCGCTGCTCGACGATGCCGCCATCCGCAGCATCCGCTCCTGCAGGTTCGCGCCCGCGGACACCGCACGCGCGCAAGGCGCGGCGTTGCCGGTGCAGTACGTCTGGCGCCTGAACGGCGGCGGCGTCCTGCGTCCCCACCTGGTGCCCGGCAGTTGCCCGGCCAGCGGCCGCTTCGCCGCCTTCCAGCCCTACGAGAACGCGTCCAGCGGCGCGGACGGGGTCAAGGTGCGCTTCCTCGTCGACGGCGCCGGCCACGCGCGCGGCGTGAAGCCGGAAGGCGCCAGCCTGCCGCCGGAGACCACCGCCGCGCTGGCCGGCTATGTCGAAAGCTGCCGCTTCGGCTTCGATCCGGCGCTCAAGGGCGAGCGCACCGATACCGCCTACGGCCGGGTCCTGTTCCGCTGAGCCGCCGCAGCGGCTACCGGCCGCGCGTCCATCGGCTACACTAAGCAAATGGACAACCACGATTTATTCAAGGCCGAACCTTCGCCCCCGCTGGCCGAAGCCCTGCGGCCCAAAACCATTGCCGAGGTCATCGGTCAAAGCCATCTGCTGGGGCCGGGCAAGCCGCTGAACCTGGTGTTCCAGTCGGGCCGCCCGCACTCCATGATCCTGTGGGGGCCGCCGGGCGTCGGCAAGACCACCCTGGCGCGCCTGACCGCGAACGCCTTCGACTGCGAATTCATCGCGCTGTCGGCGGTGCTGTCCGGCGTGAAGGACATCCGCGCGTCCATCGAACAGGCCGAGCACTACCTGGCCGGCGGCAAGCACACCATCCTCTTCATCGACGAGATCCATCGCTTCAACAAGTCGCAGCAGGACGCCTTGCTGCCGTTCGTCGAGAGCGGTCTCGTGACGCTGATCGGCGCCACCACCGAGAACCCGTCCTTCGAAGTCAATTCGGCGCTGCTGTCGCGCTCCCAGGTGTATGTGCTGAAGGCGCTGAACGACGACGAGATGCGCCAGCTGCTGGCGCGCGCCCGGGAGCGGGTGCTGCAGAACCTGCAGTTCGACGAGGTGGCGGTCGACACGCTGGTCGGCTACGCGGACGGCGACGCCCGCCGCTTCCTCAACCTGCTGGAGCAGACCAAGACCTCGGCCGACACCGCCGGCGTCACGCAGATCACGCGCGAGTTCGTCGAGAACGCGCTGACCCTGAACGCGCGCCGCTTCGACAAGGGCGGCGACAACTTCTACGACCAGATATCCGCCTTGCATAAATCGGTGCGCGGCTCGCATCCGGACGCCGCCCTGTACTGGCTGTGCCGCATGCTGGACGGCGGCGCCGATCCCAAGTACCTGTCGCGCCGCATCGTGCGCATGGCCTGGGAAGACATCGGCATCGCCGACCCGCGCGCGATCCAGCTCGCCAACGACGCCGCCGAGACCTTCGAGCGCCTCGGCTCGCCCGAGGGCGAACTGGCGCTGGGCCAGGCCGTGATCTACCTGGCGATCGCGGCCAAGAGCAATGCCGGCTACAACGCCTTCAACGCCGCCATGGCCTTCGTCAGGAAGGACAAGTCGCGCGAGGTGCCGGTCCACCTGCGCAATGCGCCGACCAAGCTGATGAAGGAACTCGGCTACGGCCACGCCTACCGCTATGCCCACGACGAGCCGCATGCCTACGCGGCCGGCGAAACCTATCTGCCGGACGGCATGCCGGAACCGGGCTGGTACCAGCCGGTGCCGCGCGGGATCGAGGCCAAGATCGCCGAGAAGATGGCCTGGCTGCGCAGCCTGGACGACGAGGCGCGCGACGGCGGCGGCGAGGCGAGCTGAACGGCAGGCGCCGGGAGGCGCCGAATCCCGAAAGAGCTGCTTTTTCGCGTTTCATCCCGCATTTCGTGCGCTTCGTCGCATCTCGATGGAGTCGGGGGAAGGGAATGGCTACAGTACCACCATACCAAAGCAATTCTCAACCGAACAAAACCCGAAGGACACCATCATGAAACTGCTCAAAAACCTCGAAGCCACCTTCCTCGTCGCCGCCGTCGTGACCAACTTCGCCAGCTACGCCGTCGCCTCGGCACAGGCACCGGAAGCGTTGCGCGCCGCCCCGGCCGCCGCCGTGGTCAGCCAGGCCGTCAAGGCCGAAGTCAATCCGAAGGTGCCGGTGGTCGTGGTCAAGGCCCAGCGCCTGAGCGCCGCCGAAAAAGCGGCACTCAACTAAGCCGCACCAGAGCAAACGCTGGGCCGATCGGGGAATCGATCGACGAAACACGCGGACCTGGAGCTGTCGGCTTGGTACAATTGCGCATTCGATAAAACCAATCGCAACGCAAACCCCGACATGATTGACATCCAACTTCTCCGCAAAGACATCGACAACGTTGCAGCGCGCCTCGCGACCCGCAAATTCCAGCTCGACGTCGCCGGCTTCAATGCCCTCGAAGCCGAGCGCAAGGCGATCCAGACGCGCACCGAAGAACTGCAAGGCAAGCGCAACAGCCTGTCCAAGCAGATCGGCATGCTGAAGGGCAAAGGCGAAGACACCAGCGCCGTGATGGCGGAAGTGGCCGGCATCGGCGACGAACTGAAGGCCAACGAAGTGGCCCTGGCCCAGGTGCAGGAGAAGGTGGCGCGCTTCATGGAAGCGATCCCGAACCTGCCGCACGAGTCCGTGCCGGTCGGCCAGGACGAGTCGGGCAACGTCGAAGTGCGCAAGGTCGGCACGCCGCGCACCTTCGATTTCGAAGTGAAGGACCACGTCGACGTCGGCGCCGCGCTGGGCCTGGACTTCGACACCGCGACCAAGCTGACCGGCTCGCGCTTCTCGGTCATGAAGGGCGGCATCGCCAGATTGCACCGCGCGCTGGCCCAGTTCATGCTGGACACCCACACCGGCCAGCACGGCTATACCGAGTGCTACACCCCCTACATGGTCAACGCGGATTCGCTGCGCGGCACCGGCCAGCTGCCGAAGTTCGAGGAAGACCTGTTCGCCGTGAAGAAGGGCGGCGCGGAAGGCGAGGGCGAGAACTTCTACCTGATCCCGACCTCGGAAGTCTCGCTGACCAATATGGTGCGTGACGAGATCGTGGCGCTGGACTCGCTCCCGTTCAAGGTCACCGCCCACACCCCGTGCTTCCGTTCGGAAGCCGGCAGCTACGGCCGCGACACCCGCGGCATGATCCGCCAGCACCAGTTCGACAAGGTCGAGCTCGTGCAGGCCGTGCACCCGGAAAAATCGTACGAAGCGCTGGAAGAGATGGTCGGCCAGGCCGAGTTCATCCTGAAGAGCCTGGGCCTGCCTTACCGCGTCATGTCCCTGTGCACCGGCGACATGGGCTTCGGCGCCGCCAAGACCTACGACCTCGAAGTGTGGCTGCCGGCCCAGAACACCTACCGCGAGATCTCGTCGCTGTCGAACACCGAAGCCTTCCAGGCCCGCCGCATGCACGCCCGCTTCCGCAATGCCCAGGGCAAGCCGGAACTGCTGCACACCCTGAACGGCTCCGGCCTGGCAGTCGGCCGCACCCTGGTCGCCGTGCTGGAAAACTACCAGCAGGCCGACGGCAGCGTGGTGATCCCGGAAGTGCTGCGTCCGTACATGGGCGGCATCGAGCGCCTGATCCCGGCTGCTTGAGTTTCACTGCATAAATAGCTCTTCCGTTTTCGCATGGGGCTGCTATAATGTGGCCTCTCGCGAATACAGCGACCGGTTACCAGGAGAGGTGGCAGAGTGGTCGAATGTACCTGACTCGAAATCAGGCGTACGGGTGACCGTACCGTGGGTTCGAATCCCACCCTCTCCGCCAAAACAAAGAAAAAGGCTCCCACCGGGAGCCTTTTTCTTTTGGCGAAGAGGGAGGGAAGCGCCTGCGCGCTTCCCGTTGGGATTCGAAGGGCTGGGCTTGCAAGCCCAGCCCGCCCGAATCGCCCATCTGCAGTTTCTTGCGCGCTGCGCGCGCAAGAAACTGCGCCGCGCGCCGAGGGCGCGCGTTCGTCATTCTGACTTTTCGCATTTCGTAGACTGTAAGCCTACTTCAGCTCGAATATTTTATCGTTGCACTTCAGCTTGCGAGTTTACGATTTCTGCGGCTTTTGTCATTCCTTCGCCTTTTCGTATCGCAAATAGCGCCAAGGTCGTATAGCCGAGCAAACCTATAATGAAGGTCGAAGTGTTTGGATCTGGTCCCTGATTGATCAGCAGCACTGGCAAGAGGATAGAACCAATCACACCAATTGCACCTGTGATGAATATCATCGCCCAAAAGAGCTGGTGTAAGCGGCGACTCTGCTTTTTTAGGTATTTCGATCGGTACTTGAATATCAGATTAGAGTCTTGCTGGTCCACTTCAATAAAATCTCTTGCCTGTTTGTAGGCGCGAAGAAGTGTTCCGCTACTGTCGAGTGCAATAAGTTGCCGGGCTTCGGCGCCTTTTATTCCGGAGGTCCCTGCGAGAGCTTGAAACCCTCGCTCAGCCACGAATTCTTTATTCATCTCATCAAAGCCTTCGCTCAAGAATGCTTTTGCAAGTTCGTAGTCTTCCTTAAGTTTTTTATGCCGCATTGCAGAAAGATTTTCTGCGGCAGTCTTTACGCCGGTGACGACGCCGATGAGCGCACCTATCTTCGTGATTGTGTCCAAGTCGAGCATGAAAACGCCGTTGAGAAATGATTGCTGTAGTAGAGGTCTTAACTAACGCGTTTAAAATAGCGAGAAAATTACATAGTAGCAACTATTTTTGAGGCTTGCTGAACGTTTCTTTAGTCATGACTTGCGGTAAGCTCCGGCACCCCCTATAATGCGTGCTCTCGCGAATACAGCGACCGGTTACCAGGAGAGGTGGCAGAGTGGTCGAATGTACCTGACTCGAAATCAGGCGTACGGGTGACCGTACCGTGGGTTCGAATCCCACCCTCTCCGCCAGAACGAAAAAGGCTCCCTTCGGGGAGCCTTTTTTCATTCCGGGTGCCGGTCATCCCGCCAGCGCTACCCGCCGCGCAGGCGCCACCGCCGCGGCCGGCGCCCGCTTCCCGGTCCGGAACACGCTGACCAGCTTGGCGAGCTCCGCCGCCTGTTCCTGCATCGCCTGCGCCGCCGCTGCCGCTTCCTCGACCAGGGCCGCATTCTGCTGGGTCACGCCATCCATGTCGATGATCGCGCGGCTGGCCTGCTCGATGCCGTGGGTCTGCTCGGTGGTGGCGGCGCTGATCTCGGCCATGATGCCGCTCACCTTGCCGATGCTGTCGACGACCTCGCTCATGGTCTTACCGGCCTGGTCGACCAGCCTGCTGCCGTTCTCGACCTTGCCGACCGAATCGTCGATCAGCTCCTTGATTTCCTTGGCCGCCGCGGCCGAACGCTGGGCCAGGGTGCGGACCTCGCCCGCCACGACCGCGAAGCCGCGGCCCTGTTCGCCGGCGCGCGCCGCTTCCACCGCCGCGTTCAGCGCCAGGATGTTGGTCTGGAATGCGATGCCGTCGATGACCGCGATGATGTCGACGATCTTCTTCGAGGCGTCGTGGATCGAACCCATGGTGTCCACCACCTGGGCCACCACCTCGCCGCCGCGCGCGGCGACGCCGGACGCGGTGCGCGCCAGTTCGTTGGCCGTGCGGGCGTGGGCGGCATTCTGCTTCACGGTCGAGGTCAGTTCTTCCATCGTCGACGCGGTCTCTTCCAGCGAGCCGGCCTGTACTTCGGTGCGGGCCGAGAGGTCGGCGTTGCCGCTCGCGATGTCGCTGGAGGCGTGGGCGATGTGGTGGGTCGCTTCACGCACGTGGCCGACCAGGTCGGCCAGCCTTGCACGCATGGTTTCCATCGCGAACAGCAGGCTGTCGCGGTCGCCGTCGCGCAGGTCGACCTGCACATCCAGTTTGCCCTTGGCGATGCGGCCGGCGATCTCGGCTGCGTAGCCGGGTTCGCCGCCCAGCTGGCGCAGCAGGCTGCGTGTGATCGCCCAGGCCATGGCGCCGCCGATCAGGATCGCGGCGAGGGTGATCAGCAGGGTGTGGCGCCGCGCCGCCTGGTGTGCGTCCGCGGCCTCGGCGGCGGCGGCGTTCAGCTGTTGTTCGAGGTGCAGGACCATCTCGTCCATTGCGACGATGGTTCTGGTCTGCAGCGGCTGCAGTTCATTCAGCAGCACGCGGTTCGACTGCTCGCGCTCGCCGGCCTTGACCAGCGCCGTCATCTTCGTCACCACGTCGACCGCGGCGGCGCGGCTGTCGACGATCCGGCCCAGGCAAAAGTTAAAATTGAATAATCATTCCGTGGCGCTTTCCCGACGCTTCACCGCATGCAGCCACACCGCCGCAATCCGCTCCACCCGCTCATACCCGTCGCACTCCAGCTGGCCGCCGAAGATGTCCGGATCCAGTTCCTCATAGCGCCACTCCTCGCAGGACGCCTCCAGCAGCGGACGGATCGCGGACAGGAAGCGGTCCTCGCCGTCCACGATCGCGACGCCGGTGTAGAGCAGCAGGCTGCCGCCCGGATGCAGGCGCGCCAGGCCGGCCTTCACGATCCGGATCGACAGTTCGGCGCCATGTTCGCCGCCGCCGTGGCGGTAGGGAAGCTCGTCGGCGTCGAGGATGTAGGGCGGGTTCGACATCACCACGTCGAAGTGGCCGTCGACGCCGTCCAGCAGGTTGCTGCGGCAGGGAATGAGCTTTGCGGCCCCGTTGAGCTCGGCGTTGACGGCGGTGAGGGCCAGCGCGTCGTCGTTGATGTCGGTGCCGTAGACGGTGGCGTCGGGGCAGCACAAGGCCAGTTCGATGGCGCCGGGGCCGGCCCCGCAGCCGACGTCGACCGCGCGGCGCACCGGCCGCCGCAGCAGTTCCGACGTCAGCGAGCGCCGCAGCGCGGCCACGTAGCGGTAGGTGTCGGGGCCGAAGAAGACGGCGTCCTCGTCGTCGGTCGGCCAGGCGGAATGGAAGACCAGCTGGCGGCCGATGGTCGAGGCGCGCACCCGCGCACGACGGCCGGGCTCGCCGTCCTTTTCGATCTGTTCGCACAGGCCGGCCTCGACCAGCCGGGACTCGATCTCGTCGGGCACGGCACCGGCCCGCCAGGGCCGGCTCCAGCCGAGCACGCCACGCAGGTCGTGGGCCCAGGCATTCTCCGCGCGGCGGTTGACGCGCCTGTGGGTGGCCGGGGTGACGGTGACGAAGCGGTAATCCCGGGCGCGCAGCTGGCGGCCGAGGGCGACGAGGGCGGACGGGGAGCGCAGATGCAAGTTCATTGCGTCAGCATGGCGTCGGCGCACACGCGTCTCCGTGCGTTAGCGTACATAGTGGCGCCATCGGCTAAAATCCTGAACCAGGGAAAACTCGATGCACTATGTGAAGGCTCGTACATACCCGGCCGGCACCTCCGCGCATACTGCGGCAACGGGCTGGGCGATGGCGCCGGCCGACTCCACCAAGGATAGCCATGAGTACGAAACTGCCGAATGCCTCCACCCGCGACCGCATCGAGCGCGAAGTCGAACGCGAGCGCCATGAGCGCCATCTGCACGACGAGCGGCGTGCCGGGCTGGCGGTCGACGAGGAATTCCGGAACAAGGATGTCCGCGAACAGGCGGGCGTGGTGGGCCAGAGGCGGCCCATCGGAAAGTAAAGCAAGGAGAACGATATGCGTTGGGAAGGCGACGAACAGAGCAGTAATGTGGAAGATCGCCGCGGCAGTGGCGGCGGCGGTTTCGGCATCGGCGGCGGCACGCTGGGGATCGGCACGATCGTCATCGCGCTGCTCGGTTCCTGGTTCTTCGGGGTGTCGCCGGGCACCATCCTGAGCCTGCTGTCCGGCGGCGGCTCGCCCGCGCAGGTGCAGCAGGCGCCATCCCATCCGCCCGCCACCGACCGCGAGACCCAGTTCGTCCGCACGGTGCTGCGCTACACCGAAACCACCTGGACCCAGATCTTCAAGGCCAACGGCGCCACCTACACGCCGCCGGTACTCGTGCTGTACGACGAGCGCACGACGACCGGAGGCTGCGGCACCGGCCAGGCCGCGGTCGGCCCCTTCTACTGCCCGGCGGACCGCAAGGTCTATATCGACCTGACCTTCTTCCGCATGATGCAGCAGCGCTTCCACGTGGGCGGCGAATTCACCCAGGCCTACGTGATCGCGCACGAGGTTGGCCACCACGTGCAGAACCTGCTGGGCATCTCGGGCAAGGTCGACGGCATGCGCCAGCGCCTGTCCGAGACCGAGGCGAACGCGCTGTCGGTGCGGGTCGAGCTGCAGGCCGACTGCTTCGCCGGCGTGTGGGCCTACCACACCAACGAAGCCAAGCAGATCATCGAGCAGGGCGACGTCGAGTCGGCCCTGGCCGCGGCCAGCGCGATCGGCGACGACGCCCTGCAGCGCCAGTCGCGCGGCGAGGTCGTGCCGGATTCCTTCACCCACGGCACCTCGGCGCAGCGGGTGCGCTGGTTCAAGCGCGGCCTGGAGACCGGCTCGGTCAATCAATGCAATACCTTCGACGCCAGACAGCTTTGAACCGAAGGTCCTGACGTCGTGACGGCCGCCAAGCGCGGCCGTTTTCTTTAGGAAACAAAGAAATTTCCTTTTAA
This sequence comes from Massilia sp. 01N417, assembly GCF_056399645.1. NCBI lineage: Bacteria > Pseudomonadati > Pseudomonadota > Betaproteobacteria > Burkholderiales > Oxalobacteraceae > Massilia > Massilia sp. 01N417. The sequence continues at coordinate 23,420 of NZ_JBFTRS010000005.1, forward strand.
AAACAAAGAACTAGCTGAAACAAAAAAATTGTCCAGAAACCCGCGTTCGTTTCCGTGCGCGTATCGCCTTCCTTGGCGTTTTGACATAACTTCTTGTCCAAGTGCCCATGCTTGAGCTGTGGGCCGTCAACCAATCCCGAGGAGGACATATGCTGGCAATGAATTACCGGGGGCCCTATCGCGTCCGTGCCGACCACAAGCCCGATCCCGTCATCGAGCATCCTGGCGACGCCATCGTGCGCGTGACGCGTACCTGTATCTGCGGTTCCGACCTGCACCTGTACCATGGCATGGTGCCCGATACCCGCGTCGGCCATACCTTCGGCCACGAGTTCATCGGCGTGGTCGAGGACGTCGGTTCGGAAGTGCAGACGCTGAAGCCCGGTGACCGCGTGATGGTGCCGTTTAACCTGTTCTGCGGCTCCTGCTTCTACTGCCAGCACGAATTGTTCGGCAACTGCCACAACACGAACCCGGAAGCCACCGCGGTCGGCGCCATCTATGGTTACTCGCACACCGCCGGCGGCTACGACGGCGGCCAGGCCGAGTACGTGCGGGTGCCGATGGCCGACGTCGGCCCGATGCTGATCCCGGACGACATCCACGACGATGACGCGGTGCTGCTGACCGACGTCACGCCGACCGGCTACCAGGCCGCCGAGATGGGCGACATCAGCGAAGGCGACACCGTGGTCATCTTCGGCGCCGGCCCGATCGGCCTGCTGGCCGCCAAGTCGTCCTGGCTGATGGGGGCGGGGCGCGTGATCGTGGTCGACGAGCTCGAGTACCGCCTCGAATTCGCCAAGCGCTGGGCCCAGTGCGAAGTGGTGAACTTCCGCGAAGTCAACGACATGGCCGAGCACATCAAGAAGATGACGGACTGGATGGGCGCCGACGTCTGCATCGACTGCGTGGGCGGCGACGCCGCCGGCTCGATCGCCCAGACCCTGACCGGCCGCCTGATGAAGATGCAGGCCGGCTCCTCGACCGTGCTGCACTGGGCCATCAACTCGGTGCGCAAGGGCGGCAACGTCTCGATCGTCGGCGTGTATGGGCCGACCTTCAACATGGTCCCGATGGGCAACGTGCTGAACAAGGGCCTGACGATCCGCGCCAACCAGGCCAGCGTGAAGCGCCACCTGCCGCGCCTGATCGAGCACATCCGCGAAGGCCGCCTGAGCCCGAAGGACATCATCACGCACCGGGTGCCGCTGGAAGAGGTGGCGGATGCCTACCACATCTTCTCGAGCAAGCTCGACGACTGTATCAAGACCGTCCTGATCCCGCCGCGCGCCCACGAGGTCCGCGCCGTCCAGGCCAGCGCACTGCATTAAGGAGCCCCCATGCAAACTTCCGATCAAGTCGATCCGCATTCGCACCAGCACCACCACAACGGCCACGCCGACGAGCACCAGAACGACTACCCGATGGTGCCGCAGCGGCCGACCCGCGAACAGCTGTCCCACATCCACGGCTGGGGCGCCGACCTGGACCGCAAGAACCGCCCGGCGGTGCCGATGGAGCGCACCCCGCCGCGCTTCATCCACGCCCATGAGGGCAAGCTGCCGCAGCAGCCGGAAAACGTCGAGATCCTGGTCTCGACCGAGCGCCCCGGCATCACCCCGATCTTCGGCACCGCCCAGCCGCCGAAGGGCCTGTCCGGCATGCTGCGCCGCCTGGCCTTCCGCTGGTCCGAGAACGACATGCGCCACTGGCTGATCCTGCTGGCCGCCGACCGCGTCAACGTGGTCGAAGGGGTCGGCGAAGACCTGGCCAGGGGCAAGGTGCCGAACGTGCTGGCGGAGATGGGCATCAAGGCCGAATGGCAGCACAACAAGGCTGGCCTGGTGAAGAAGGCGGCGATTGCTACCGCCGTTGTTGGTACGGCGATGTATTTGATGCGGCGTCGGGATCGTTGAACCGTCGTCCCCGCCTTCGCGGGGGCGACGCACAAGTACCCAAAGTACCGCCCAACGATACGCCCCACAGCGCCCCCGCGCGCCGTGGGGCTTTTTGCGTTCGAGCAAATCCTTGAACGGAACCTCGTCCACACTCTGATGGTGCCCAAAGCAGAGCTTGCTTACGGGCTGTCCAACCGAATGGAGGCGAGATGAAATACCCTTCCCGCAAACTGCTGGCGGCGTCGATCGGCGCCGTTTCTTGTGTGATCTGCCTGGCCTGCCTGCCGCTGGCGGCAGCGCCGCTTCCGCTGACGATGATGAGCGCGCCGGTCAAGGCCACGCCGCAGGCCAGCGCCGGCATCGTCGCCCAGCTCGAGACGCGCCGGGCCCAGCGCGGCCTGGACGCGCGCCACGGCTTCGTGGTGCTGAGCCAGCATCCGGGCATGCAGGGCACCCAGGTCGCGCGCGTCGCCCACACCTGGAAGGGCGTGCCCATCTTCGGCTCGGAATCTGTGGTGGTGCTCGGCCCGAACGGGAAGATCCAGTCCGAGTCGGCGTCCGAGCGCCGGGCCGGTCTCGGCAAGAGCGCTCCGGGCGCCGCGGCGGGCAGCGGTCCGGGCAGCGACTTCAGCGTGGTGCCGGCGATCTCGCCGAAGCAGGCGATCGATGCCGCCCTCGGCTCGCTCGGCGCCAACGCCAGCCATGTGGCGCCGCCGAGCGCCGAACTGATCATCTATCCGGTGCTGCGCACCGAGCGCACCGCCGCCGCGCGCGACAAGCCGGAATACGAGCTGAACGCCCTCGACGTCGAGGATGTCGTCGACCACTACGAGCTGGCCTACCTGGTCCACACCCGCATGCACGTCGGCGAGAAGCCGGTCTACCACGACACCGTGGTCAGCGCGCGCGACGGCAGCATCCTCGACCAGTGGAACATGCTACAGACCGTGGTCGGCGTCGGCAAGAGCCAGTACAACGGCGAGGTGCCGATCAACACCACCCTGGTCGACGGCAAGTACAGGATGATCGACGATACGCGCGGCACCGGCGGCATGTTCGGCGCGATGGCGATCACCAACGCCAACCACGGCACCAAGGCCGGCGAGGTCTACGTCAACGACAGCAATACCTGGGGCGACGGCAAGAACTACATCAGCGGCGGCTCGACCACGAATGCCAACGGCCAGACCGCGGCGGTGAACGCCATGTGGGGCCTGATGAACACCTACGACACGCTGAAAAACGTGTTCGGCTGGCAGTCGCTGGACGGCCACAACACGGCCACCTATATCGCCGCCCACGTCAACACCGCCTACGACAACGCCTATTACAGCGACACCTGCCGCTGCATGTTCATCGGCGACGGCGCCAGCTTCTACAGCCTCGGTTCGATCGACGTGATCGGCCACGAGATGGGCCACGGCGTCACCGCCGCCACCTCGAACCTGATCTACTCGGGCGAATCGGGCGGCCTGAACGAGTCGGCCTCCGACATCAACGGCGAAGTGGTCGAAGCCTATGCGCGCGCCGGCGGCAAGGGCGAGACGATACCGGGCGAGGGCAACGACTGGGTGCTGGGCAAGGAGATCAGCAAGAGCGGCACGCCGCTGCGCTGGATGTACAAGCCGAGCAAGGACGGCAGCAGCCCGGACGCCTGGAGCACCTCGCTCAGGCGCATCGACGTGCATTACAGCAGCGGCCCGAACAACCGCATGTTCTACTTCCTCTCGCAAGGTTCGAACGCGGACAAGGCCCGCGACTACTACAGCAAATACCTGCTCAAGAACCCGGCGGCAATGACCGGCATCGGCCTCGACAAGGCCTACCGGATCTGGTTCAAGGCGAACACCACCAAGTTCACCTCGAGCACCAATTACGCCGATGCGCGCGCCAAGATGATCGAGTCGGCCGAGGAGTTGTACGGCAAGGGCAGCCGCGAGGCCATCGCCGTGCAGCGGGCCTATGCGGCGATCAACGTCGGGGCGGACGTGGACGAGTAAGGGGACCTTCGCTCACTCGCCCAGCAGCGGATAGGGATTCACCGGGGTCCCTTTCCACCACTGCTTCTCCGGCGTCAGCTCGAACACGGCAAAGTGCAGGTGGGGCGCGTTCGGATCCGCATTGCCGGTGCTGCCCACATAGCCGATCAGGTCGCCGCGCTTGACGTCCATGCCTTCCTTCAGCCCCTCGGCGTAGCGGTCCAGGTGGGCGTAGTAATAGGCGTACTTTTCGGTGGGATCGAACTCGTAGACGGTCAGGCCGCCCGGCTTGCTGGTGAACAGCTTGGCGATCTTGCCGTCGGCCGTGGCCAGCACCTTCGTGCCCTTGGGCGCCATGATGTCGAGCGCTTCGTGGTGACGCTCTGTGCCACGCGGCTGGTCGAAGTTGTCCTTGATGCTGGCCAGGCTCATGCCCTCGACCGGCACCATCAGCTTGCCGGCAGGGGCGGCCGTGGAGGAGACGCCGGTATCGGCAGGCAGTGCGGTGACCGAGGGACGCAGCGGCAGGTCGAGTTCGGTGAGGTCGGGCGTGACCTTGGGCGCCGGCGGCAGCCTGCTCTCGATGTCCGGCCCGGCCGGGGCGGGCAGGGAGCCCGTGTTTGCCTGGGCTTGCGCCTGCGTCGTCGCCGGCGCTTCGTGCGGCACCTGGCGCAGCCAGGCAAACAGGCCGCCCGCGCCCACCACCACGCCGAGCAGGAAGGTCAACAGCCATCTCATCGCGATCTCCTTGTTGTTGGTATTTTCCGCCGTGATACTGCTTCAGTTAAGTATTTATTCGGTTAATACGACTTCCGTCCCCTTCTGCACCAGTCCGGCGACCTCGGCCGCGCTCCAGTTGGTCAGGCGGATGCAGCCGTGCGATTCGGTCTTGCCGACCAGGCCGGGTACCGGCGTGCCGTGGATGCCGTAGTGGGGAATCGACAGGTCGATCCAGACCACGCCCACCGGATTGTTGGGGCCGGCCGCGACCTTCGCCTTGCCGTCGCCGGGCTTGGCGTCCCAGAACAGCTTGGGGTTGTAGTTGTAGACCGGGTTGCGCGCCACGCCCGTGATCTTCCAGTCGCCGATCGGGAGCGGGTCGTGCTCGCTGCCGGTCGACGCCGGATACTGGGCGATCGGCTGGCCGCTGGCGTCTTGGAGGGTCAGGATGCGGGCGTCGCGCGAGACCACGACCCGCGCCGCCGGCGGCAGGGCCGGGGTGCCCATCACGTTCGGCACCATGATCTGTTCGCCGGCGCGGCTGAGGTTCCTGCCCTTGTTCAGCTTTTCGATCAGGGCCGGGCTGGCGTGGAATTTCTCGCCCAGCTCTTCCTGCACGCTGGCGTAGCCGAGGGTGGGCAGCTTGGCCTTTTCCATCATGTCTTCGGGGACCGGACGGAAAGGGCCGGCGACGTCGGCGTCCGCCAGCGTGTAGGCGACCACGGTGGGCGCGGTGTCGGCGTTCAGGGCCTGCCAGGTGGCATCGTCTAGCTTGCCCGTCACCGGCAGGTTGCGCGCCTTCTGGAAGCCGGACAGCGCCTGCTTCATGTTGGAACCGAAGGCGCCGTCGATCTCGCCCGGCGAGAAGTGGACGCGGTCGAGCAGGACCTGGGCGCGCAGCAGGCGCTCGAATTCGGTGGTCACGCCGGCCGGCGCCGCGCCTTCGGCGGCGCCGACGGGGGCTTGCGGCGCAGGCGCCTGCACGGGCGTTTGCACCGGTGTTTGTGCGGGCGCCTGCGCAGGCGTTTGTGAGGACGTTTGTGCCGGCTGCGCGGTCTGTTGAGGGACAGCCGGCTTGTTCTTGACGAGATAGGCCTGCTGGGCGCCGGCGGCAGCGCAGACGCTGCCAAGGAGGGCGGCCAGGACGGGGGCGGTAAAGTATTTCATTGGCTTCCTGCATTACTTGCATATGGAAACCTCAGCGTAGTGCCGCTCAGGGCAAGGGTCTGTGCGCGAACGAACTCATCGTGCGGCCGAGTAAGCCGCCTTGCGGGCGGGTACAATCGGCAGCATCATGAGCGACGCCACGATCACCTTCCAGCCAGCCGGCTGGACCGTCCCCGCACCGGAAGACACGACCATCCTGCACGCCGCCGAACAGGCCGGCATCGACTTGCCCAGCTCCTGCCGCAACGGCACCTGCCGCACCTGCATCTGCCGCCTGGCGAGCGGCAGCGTGCGCTACCTGGTCGAATGGCCGGGCCTGTCTTTCGACGAGAAGAGGGAAGGCTACATCCTGCCGTGCGTCGCCGTGCCGGTGGGCGACGTCACAGTCGACCAGCGCCTGGCCAAACGACTGCTCAGGGACTAGCGCCCCAGCGCCGACTCGATCGCCCGCAGCACCAGCGGCCAGGCATGCGAGCTGGCCGCGACCTCGTCGTAGTGGCTGGCGCCGGGCAGGATGACGACCTCGGCGGCGTCGCCGGCGGCGCGGGCGCGGGCCGCGAAGTCCTTCGCCACGCGCGGCGGCGATATGCGGTCCAGCTCGCCCGTCACGAGGATGGTGCGGCTGCCGTTGGGCAGCAGGTCGCCGGCATTGGTGTCGGCGAAGACGTCGGGCCGCTTGTCGCTGGGCGCGCCGGTCAGCTGGCCGATCTCGCGGTCGCAGCTCGACTTGATCAGGGCCTGCTCGCGGCGCAGGTCGGCCAGGCCGCCCAGGCTCACCACCTGCTTCACCGGCAGCGGATCGGGCTGGTAGAGGGGGCTGGTGTCGGGGATGCGCGGCCGGCCCGCCATCCATTGCACCAGCTGGCCGCCGGCCGAGTGGCCGACCGCGACCAGGCGGTTCAGGTCGAGCGGATAGCGGCGCGCCTGCTGGGCCAGCATGGCCAGGGCCGCGTTCATGTCCTGGTAGGTGCCCGGATAGCCGCCGCCGGCCTCGTCGACGCGCCGGTACTCCACGTTCCAGGAAGCGATGCCGCGCTCGGCCAGCGCCGCCGCCAGGTTGCGCAGCTGCTTGATGCCGCCGAATTCCTTGGTCCAGCAGCCGCCGTGTACCAGCACCGCCACCGGGAAGGGGCCGGGTCCGCCGGGCACGTAGAGTTCGGCATACTGCGAAGGCGCGCTGCCGTAGGCGAAGGTGGCGTTGGGGACCGGACCCGTCAGGGCCATGTAGTCGGCCAGGGTCATCGGTTTCGGCGGCGCCGCGCCGGCGGCGGCGCAGACGAGGGCGAAGGCGGCGGGAAGCAGGCGCAGCATGGGAGCGGTCATCCAGTGTAAAAACGGCAAGAACGCCATCATACCAACACCGCGCACGATTGAAAGCCGGTCCCGTTCCAACGTGCTAGGCTGCGCGAAAACGTCAACCGTTCATCACGTTTTCACTCGAGGAGAATTGCTATGACCCAATCGAAATCCAGCGGCAACCAGAACAAGCAGTCGGCCAATGATTCGGAAGAGGATCTGGCCAAGCGCCGTGCCGGCGTGAATCCGGACAAGAGCAGCCATAACGAGAAAACCACCGTCAAGGCCGGCAAAGGGAAGGGCGCCGGCGGCGGTGCGAAGCAAAAGGAAGGTAGATAACCATGGTGGAACGCGAGCTGATGCCGGACCTGCGCGCCCACACCACGCCGGATCCGACCGACCCGGAACAGCCGCCTCCGCAGCCGAGTCCGGATCCTGACGACGTGCCGGCGCCGTCCCGCGCGCCGGTCGAAGAACCCGGGATGCCCCAGCCGCCGATCAAGGCGGACTAAGGCGTCCCGTATCAGGGCTTGCCCGGCTTGCCCTGCTGATTGCCGGCCTCGCCGGCATCCTGCCGGCTGCCGCGCTGCGGCAGCGGCGGGATCTCCTTGATCATCTCATTGGTTTCGTGCTGGCCCGGCGAGATTTCGCCGCTGCCGATATCGCCTTCGTGCATCATCGGCGGTCCTTTTGCGGCTGGATCCGGCTTGGGGATGGACGTATTCATGGTGCTCTCCTTGTGTTGGCGGTTGTCATGTCGAGATGATCCTAACAGCCAGCCGCACCTTCCGGCGCCCGATAGGCGCCCATGACGTGTTGCTTTATCGATACAAAATCAACACTGTGTACGCGGGCGCACATAGTGCCCTGAGGAAACTTTCTATAATGGTCCATCGGTCGACCACTCTCGGGGAGGACAGCATGGGCAGCACCTTGTACAACAAGATCTATCTCGGACGAAGCTCGCTGCTGGGCTCGCGGCGCATGCAGGCGGCGCTGGCGCTGGTGGCGCTGGCCGGGGCCGGCCTGGTGTGGGCGGCCGTGCGCGTGCTCGGGTAAACCAAGCGGAAGTTGCGGGAGAACCCGGGGCGCCTTACCATGGCGACCTTTGCTTCCAATGAAAGTCTGAATGAAGAATGAGAAACTGACGGGCGACGAATACGACGCCCTCGAATTCATCCGGCGCGGCGCCCGCAACGACCGGGTGAACGCTTGCGTCGGCCGCAACGCCAAACGCCTGTCCGGCCTGAAACTGGTGCAGTATGGGAAGAACGGCAGCCTTTCCTTGAGCCCGAAGGGGCAGGAAGTGCTGTTTCTGAAGCGCTGTATCGAAGCGCTGCGTGCGCTGCAGCAGAATCCCGCGAGCGCACTGGATGAGGATGTGGTGCAGTTCCTGAGCCGCAAATCGCACATCGCCGCACTGGAAGGCGGCGGCTACGAACTCACCGAACGCGGCCGCGAATCGCTGGCCGACATCAGCGCCCAGGATCCACGCAAATAAGCGCGCAAATAAGCGCGGCGAATCAGTTCGAACGGCGGCGGTGCGGATACACCAGGGTGCGCACCGCAACTTCCGCCGGCACGTTCATCGCCGCCAGGAATTCGGCGGCGCGCTGCAGGCCCAGGGTCGGGATCGATGCTACCGCCTGGTTGACCAGGTCGCGGGTACGCATGTCGGTACGCGGCCTGCGGTCGGCCACGCTCTCGATGGTACCCAGTCCACCAGTCTCGTAGTTCATATCATCCCTCGTTATTATGCGAACGGCATTATTGCCTTATGTTCAAATTGTATTGTAGGGGAACGATATTATTTCTGCCACAAAATATTTCAGATAAAACAAAGAATACAAGGCCTTAGCGGCCTTTGTTCATGCAAAACCATGCAATCGTGATGTAATCGTCAGGCCACCGCGGCTTGCGGCTCGTCTTCGAAGGACGCCAGGCCGCGGCGCTGGCGCAGCAATTGTTCGAATTCGTGGGCCGGCAGCGGACGCGAGAAATAATACCCCTGCATTTCGTCGCAGCCCTGGTGGCGCAGGTAGTCGAGCTGCTCGGCCGTCTCCACACCCTCGGCGATCACCGACAGGCGCAGGTTGTGCGCCAGCGTGATGATGGAGGCGACGATCGCGGCGTCGTTGGCGTCGTGGCTGATGTCGTTCACGAAGGAGCGGTCGATCTTCAGCACGTCGATCGGGAAGCGCGACAGGTAGGAGAAGCTCGAATAGCCGGTGCCGAAGTCGTCGATGGAGAGCTTCACGCCCAGCGCCTTCATGCGGTGCAGCAGTTCCACCGCCGGCGTGACGTCGCTCATGAACAGGCTTTCGGTCAGCTCCAGCTCGAGGCAGGCGGGATCCAGTCCGGTATCGATCAGCACCTGTTCGATGCCCGGCACCAGGTCGGTGGCACTGAACTGGCGCGCCGACAGGTTGACCGCCACCCTCAGCTTGCCCAGGCTCGCGTCCTGCCAGATCTTGTTCTGGGCAGCCGCGGTGCGCATCACCCAGGCGCCGATCGGCACGATCAGGCCGGTGTCCTCGGCCACGCCGACGAAGCGCGACGGCGGCACCATGCCCAGCTCCGGATGCTTCCAGCGGATCAGTGCCTCCATGCCGACGATCTGGCCGGTCTTCAGGTCCACCTGCGGCTGGTAGTGCAGCACGAATTCGTTGCGCTCCAGCGCATTGCGCAGCGCGCTCTCGATGCGTACCCGTTCCAGTGATTCCTCGTTCATCGCCGGCGTATAGAACTGGAAGTTGTTGCGGCCCAGCTTCTTGGCGCGGTACATCGCGATGTCGGCGTGCTCGATCAGGTTCTCGGCCGGGGTGCCGTCGCTCGGATAGGCGGCCACCCCGATGCTGCAGGTGACGAAGAATTCCTTCGGCCCCAGCATCACCGGCTGGGCCACCGAATCCATCACCCGCTGCACGATGTCGCTGGTCAGCGGCTGGTCTTCGTGCTGCGACAGGATCACGACGAATTCGTCGCCCGACAGGCGGGCCACGGTGTCGGTGTCGCGCAGCGAGCCGCGCAGGCGCGCCGCCACCGTCATCAGGAGCACGTCGCCGGCCTTGTGGCCCATGCTGTCGTTGACGAACTTGAAGCGGTCCAGGTCGATCAGCATCACCCAGACAGGATGGCCGCTGCGGGTCGCATAGGCCACCGCCTGGCTCAGGCGGTCCTGCAGCAGCGAGCGGTTGGGCAGGCCGGTCAGCACGTCGTGCTGGGCCACGTGGTGCACGCGCTGCTCGGTGATCTTGCGCGCCGTGATGTCGCTGCCGGTGCCGCGGTAGCCCGTGAAGCGGCCGCTGTCGTCGAACATCGGCTGGCCGCTGACGCAGAACCAGCGCTCCTCGCCGTTGTCGTCGTAGGCGCGGTATTCCAGGTTCTTGAAGGGCTCGCGCGCCTGCACGGCGGCGAGGTGCTCGCGTCCCGCCTCGCTGTCGCCCATGTTGCCGACGAATTCCCAGCGGGTCTTGCCCAGGATGCGATCGACGGCGATGCCGGATTTTTCCGTGAAGTGCCCGGTCATGGCGACGAAGCGCAGCTGCTCGTCCTGTTCCCAGTACCAGTCGGAGGACATCGCCACCAGCTGGCGGAAACGCTGCTCGCTCTCCTGCAGCGCCTTTTCGGTGCGCTTCCTGGCCAGCACGTCGTCGATCAGGCGCTGGTTGGTCAGCTTGAGGTCGGCGGTGCGCTCGCGCACCAGTTCCTGCACCTTGCGCGCGCGCTGGCCGGCGGCCTGCACGAAGGCGGTCAGCAACAGGGTCGACAGCAGCCCGCCGGCCAGCAGCAGCGACGAGGCCAGGTGGTCGGTCAGGTAGGGCTTGGGCGCGGCGGCGGCTTCCACGGTCCAGGTCTGGCCGGCGGCCACGAAGTGGTCGAGCGAGCGCGCGCCGGCGCGCGCCAGCCAGCGCATCGGCGGCAGCTCGGGCGCGGCGGCCTCGCGCTCGTCGTGGTTGGCGTACACCATCGCGGCGGGGGCGGTGCGGGTGCCGATATACAGCTTGAGCAGCATGCTGCGGTCTTCCAGCAGGCCGGCGCGCGCCAGGGTGGAGCGCGCCAGGGTCTGCACGTCGACCACGGCGGCGGTGTCGCCCAGCAGGCGGCCGGCCGGGCCGAAGACCGGCATCACGACCTCGAAGCTGGGCTTGCCGCCCGGGTCCTGGGCCAGGTTCAGCAGGCCGGTGGCCGCCGCGTGCCCGCTGGCATGGGCGCGCGCCAGGGCCCGCGCCACTTCGTTGTTCACGCCCACGTTCAGGCCGAAGGCGGGCTCGTTGCCGCGCATCGGCTCGAGGTAGTCGACCACGTTGTAGCGCAGCCGGCGCGGCGCCGGCACCAGGCGGCCGTCCTGCATCTCGTGCAGGACGGTGCCGGGGCGCACCCGCTGCAGCTCGGCTTCGAAGGCGGCGCGTTCGCTGTCCTCGAGCGCGCGGTGGAAGTTGAAGGCCTTGATGTAGGGATTGCGCAGCAACAGCGGATTGGTGAAATCGCGGAACTGCGAGCGCGTTACCGGCTGCACCGTGGCGAACAGCTGGTTGGTGACGTTCAGCACTTCGACCGCTTCGTCCATGCCCTGGCGCAGGGCGGCCACGCGCACGGCCGCGCCCTGTTCGAAGGCGAGGGTCTGGTTATCGATCTCGAGCTGGTTGACCGCGGCCGTCAGCACGGCGGTCGTGACGAGGCCTCCCCCAAGCGTGAGGGCCGCCGCAAGCGTAAGCGAAAGCTGCAGTCGTCGACGCGGCATCCAGAATCCTATAGTGAAATTACTTGCTCAAAGGCATGTGGGCGGGGCCAAGTTTGTCACAGAAAGGCTTGTTTCCGCAAACAAATTGTCTCTCAGAAGCAAGTAGCGGACCCGGATGTGGCTAGCCCAAAACACTGCGCCATGCCATCCGGATAAGGTTCAGGCGTATGCATAGCCGGTTCAATAATGGCGGGCGCCGCAGCACCCGCGCCGCATATCCGGCGGCGCCGGCGGCGGCGAACAGGATGTGGTTGTTGCCGGCCACCTTGTCGAACCGGCAGGTGCGCTCGTCGAAGGCCCGGTCCAACGCGTCCAGCACGTCGGCGCGGCGCGGGTCGTAGCTGAAGACGTTCGCCACCAGTACCCCGTCCGGGCGCAGGAGGCGCCGGCAATCCTCGTAGAACGCGCGGCTGGACAGGGCCGGCGGCAGCCCGGCGGCGTCGAAGCCGTCGACCACGATCACGTCGGCGATCGCGCCGCCGGCGCGGGCCGCGGCGGCCATCCATTCGGCGGCATCGGCATGGATCACGCGGAAGCGCTCGTCGTCGGGCGGCACCAGGAACTGTTCGCGCAGGGCGATCACGTCGGCGCGCAGTTCGAGCACGCTGATGCGGCAGGCCGGAAACCGGCGCCGGCAGAACTTGGCCATCGAACCGCCGCCCAGGCCGACCATCAGGATGTGGCCGGGGTGGGGCACGAACAGCGGAAAGCACATCATGGCGCGCGCATACGAGAGCACCAGCGCGTGCGGGCGCGACAGCCGCATCGCGCTCTGGATGTCGCCCGGCGTGAACTCCAGCGTACGGCGGTCGCCCTCGGTGCGGACCAGCGGCTTCGAATGATTCGGCATGGCCGGCAGTATACGATGCGGATCGCGGCGAGTCCGGTCCGGCTTGTTGCAGAGGATAAGTTTCTGATAAGCTGGCCGCCGCAGCCTCACGGAGACCTCATGTTCCTGGACCATCCCACCATCACCGCCACCAACAGCCAGACCGAGCTCGACCGCATCGAGCGGCTCGACCGCGTCTATGGCTATGCGATGGCGCTGGCCGATGTCGATGGCGACGGCGGCTTCGTCGAGAAGCTGAACCAGCTGCATGACCACAAGGGCACCCTGATCGTGTTCTGGCACGAGGCCCCGAGCGAAACCCAGATGCAGTACTGGGCGCGGGCCTGGACCAGCAAGGTCGGCGACGGCACCACCGCCGTGGTCCACGAGTTCTGAGGCGGCCATGGATCCGACCACCATCGTCCTCGCCCTGGCCCTCGGCAACCTGGCCATCTGCGCCGCCCTGTTTTTCTTCGAACATGGGAATGGCCGTCCGGCGGCCTTGTCGGCCTGGGGCTGGTCGCGCCAGATGCAGGCGGCCGGCTGGCTGCTGCTGGCGATCGGCGGCGCCAACGTGGTGCCCGAGCGGCTGGCCATGCCGGTGGCCTACGCCCTGGTGATCGCCGGCGTGGCCTGGGAGGCGGGGGCGCTGTGGGAGCGCGCCGGCGGGCGGCGCTGGCGCAGCTTCACCACCCCGGCGCTGGGACTGGCGCTGGTGGTCTTCCTGCTGTGCTACTGGATCGACGAGATCGGCCTGCGCGCACTGGCGTCCTCTCTGATCCTCGGCGGGTTTTACCTGTCCGCGGCCGCCGCCCTGGCGCGCGGCTGGGCCGGGGCCTCGATGCTGCGCCGCTTCCTGGCGCTGGCGACCGCGCTGCTGGCCCTGGTGGTGGGCCTGCGCGGCGCCCTGGTGCTGCTGGCGCCGTCCGGCTGGGGCTGGATGAGCAACGAGCTGCTGCGCCAGCTGTACTCGGCCGCGTTGTACCTGCTGATGCTGCTGGGCGGCTTCGGCTGGCTGCTGCTGGGCCGCGAACGCCTGGAGGACCGGCTGGCGCGCCTGGAAGTGGTCGATCCGCTGACCGACGTCACCAACCGGCGCGGCTTCTTCCAGGTGCTGGCGCCGTGGATGTCGCTGGCGCGCCGGCCCGGCGCCCCGACCGCGCTGGTGCTGTTCGACTTCGACCAGTTCAAGCGCGTCAACGACAGCTATGGCCACCCGGCCGGCGATGTCGTCCTGCGCAGCCTGCTCGACGTCTGCAAGCGCCAGCTGCGCGACAGCGACCAGCTGGCGCGCCTGGTCGGCGTCGAATTCGCGATCCTGCTGCCGCGCACCAGCGAGCAGGACGCCGCCATGGTCGCCGAGCGCATGCGCGCCGCGATCGCCGCCACCCCGGTCAAGACCGAGCGGGCCATGATCACCCTGAGCGCGAGCTTCGGCGTGACCACGATCCGTGCCGACGACAGCAGCGTGACCCTGCTCGCGCGCGCCGACGAAGCCCTGCGCACCGCCAAGGCGGCGGGACGCAACCGCGTCGAGCTGGCGCCGCCGGCGTCCGCCGTTCCCGCCGAGGTGTAAGGCGATGCGGACCGGGCCTGTCATCGAACCGTCATCCAGGCCCGCTATCGTCTCGCCGAACAATTCGCCGGAGCAGCCATGAACGACCATTATCCCGACCCATCCGCGCCAAGCTATGCCGCCCTGGTGCTCGGCTCCGACAGTTTCCGCCTGCTGGTGGCCAGCTACCGCGACGGCGTCCCGCTGGAACTGGAGAGCGCGCACGTGCCGCTGCGCCTGGCGGCAGGCCTCGATGCCAGCGGCTGCCTGAGCCAGGACGCGATGCGCGACGCCCTCGAGTGCGTGGCGCGCCTGCGCGAACGCCTGCGCGCGCGTCCGCTCGAAGCCGTACGCGCGGTCGCCACCTCCACCTTGCGGATGGCGCGCAATGCCCATCTGTTCCTGCCGGCGGCCCAGCAGGCCCTCGGCCATGAAGTGCGGGTCCTGTCCGGCGAGGAAGAAGCCATCTTCACCTGGATGGGCGTGGCCGGCGCCGCCCCGGCCGGCGCACGTACGCTGGTGCTGGGCATCGGCGGCGGCTCGACCCAGTTCGCGCTGGGGCAGGGCATGCGCGTGCGGCGCGCCGGCTCGGTGGCGCTGGGCACGGTGCGCCAGGCCCTGACCTTCTTCGGCAACGGCCGCATCGACGCCGTGTCCTTCGCGGCCGCGGTGGCCTCGGCGCGCGTGCGCATGGCCGACCATGCCGCCGACTACGCACCCGGCACCCGCGACTGCGTGTATGGCGCCTCCGGCACGGTCCGCACCCTGGCCCGGCTGGCGCGCGAAAACGGCACGCATGGCGACCACGGCGACCACGCCGGCGCCGAGGGTGTCAGCCGCGCCGACCTCGAGCAGCTCGGCGCACGGGTTCTGGAGCATGCCGGCGGCGGACGCCCGCTGGCCGGACTCGGCCGCCTGCTGCTGCGCGACGTCGCCGCCGCGCTGGCGATCCTGCTGGCGCTGATGGAGGAGCTGGAAATCCGCGCGCTGCTGGAAACCGATGCCGGCCTGCGCTGCGGGCTGCTGCATGACTTGCACCGGCAGCGGCAGGTGCAGGCGGCTTGAGTCCCGGGGTGTCGGGCCTGGCCGCGCTTGCCTGGCTGGCGTGTCAGCCGACGTCGATCGACTGGGCCCTGCACAGCTGACTGTTCACCAGCCTCGGCGGCGTAGCGCACTTGCAGATGCACAAGTCATCGTGGAGCGCCACCTGGCGGTTGTCGAAACGCTCGTCCAGGCGCGGCCCATCGGGCCTGATCACGCCGTCCGAGCCGCACGCCGTGCAAGACACGGTGTCGCCTTCGAGTGCGATCTTCGCTCCGTCGACGGAAATCGGGGAACTTGCCGAAGTGACGGTGCCGCCCGCGTTCGTGGTGGCTCCCAGGGTGATGTGGTATCGCTTGATCATCGCATCCTTTACTTGTCCGTTCGGTCAGGACTGACCGATCCAGCAAATGTAGACAGGGGCCAGGAGGGCAATCTTGTGGGCACTCAAGCATAGGCGCGGGCCTGAGCATGGCATCTACGCCGGTCGTGGCGGCGCGGCGACGACTGCCGGGGGTTTGCGGTCAAAAATTTCCTAAATTTCAACAAGCTCTGGCATACTTGCCGTTCTGTTTCCAACGACATCAGTGCCGGCACCACCGCCATGCAGCGTTTGTTCACCATCGGATTCCTCGTTTCCAGCCTGCTGGCCGGCGGTCCGGCGGCGGCTGCGGGCAAGCCCAGCATTCCGCTCTGCTTCGAGCGCCAGGAAGTGCTGCCCTGGCGGACCCTCGACGGCGGCGGCCTGAATATCGAACTGCTGAACGAGGTGGCGCGCCGCACCGGGGTCGAATTCGATTACCAGAGCATGCCCTGGAAGCGCTGCCTGGCCCAGCTCAAGGCCAACCAGGTCGGCGGCGCCTTCGCGGTCAGCTTCTCGCAGGAGCGGCTGGCGCTGGGCGCCTTTCCGGGCGGGCAACAGGCCGACAAGGAACGCCGCATGCATGTCGACCGCTACCTGCTGGTGCGGCGCAAGGGCAGCCGCGTCGACTGGGATGGCAAAAGCTTCCGGAACCTCGACGGGCGGATCGGCTTCCAGCTCGGCTATTCGGTGGGCGACTTCCTGCGCGCCCAGGGCGTGCAGGTGGACGAGGGCAGCCAGCGTGCCGACGAGCTGCTGCAGAAACTGGTTTCCGGCCGCATCCCTGCGGCGGCGCTGGGCGGTGCCGATGCGGCGCGCCTGGTGCGCGGCCCGATGGCAGAACAGCTCGAGGTGAGGCCGGTGCCGCTGGTCGAGAAACCATATTACCTGATGCTGTCGCACGATTTCGTGGCCCGCCAGCCGGCGCTCGCGGAGCGGATCTGGAAGGCGGTCGCCGAGGTGCGCAACAGCCCGGCCTACCGCAAGCGCGAGCGCGAGCTGAGCGTCGTCCCGCAATCCGGAAGGTGACACGCGCATGGCGGACCCCGGCATCGAGCGCAGCAACGACGGCATGGACCGCCGCCTGCACCGCGCACGTGGCCTGGGTGCGCTGGCGCGCCGGCTCGGCGAAAGCTGGCGCCAGAACGTCGTGTTCCGGCTGGGCGCCGGCATCGTGCTGGCGGTCGCGCTGTCGACCGGGGTCTACACCACCTATGTGATGCAGACCCAGCGCGAGGAAGCCGATGCGCGCCTGCAGGAGCGCGTCGAGCGCCAGGCCGCGGTGCTGTCGCAGGCGCTGGCGAGGCCGCTGTTCGACATCAACAGCGCGGCAGTTTCCTCGGTCGTCGATTCGCTCGGCGCCACCCCCGAGATCGCGATGCTGCACGTGCTGGCGCCCAACGGCGCCGTGCTGGCTGCCCTCGGCGGCAACGAGGAGGCGCCGGGAACGATCCGCGTGGCCCGCAAGATCGTCTACCGCGACGGCGCCCGCGACTACCACGTCGGCAGCATCGACCTGGCATTCTCGCGGCGCCAGATCGACGAAGACCTGCGCCGCCAGACGGTGCAGACCATTACCGCGGCCTTCCTGCTCACCCTGGCCATCGTCGTCTGCGTGCTGCTGGTCGGTAGGCGCATGACCCAGCCCTTCACCGACATCCAGCAAGCGCTGGAGAAGCTGGCGCGCGGCGAGACCGACATCTACCTGTCCGGCATCGGCCGGCGCGACCAGATCGGCCGCCTGTCCTCGGCGGTGCGCAGCTTCCGCGATACGCTCAACCGGCTGCGCCGCGCCGAGCAGGTGACCAACGGCCTGCTGCGCGAGAAGAGCGTCATCGAGCAGCAGCTGCGCGAACTGAACGAAGACCTCGAGCAGAAGATCGCGGCGCGCACGCGCGAGCTGCTGAACTCGATCCGGATCGCGCGCGACAGCCAGGAAAAGCTGCAGGCCATCGTCGACACCGCCCTCGACGCGGTGGTGCGGATGGACCGCCAGGGTCGCATCGTCGGCTGGAACACCCAGGCCGAGAAGATCTTCGGCTGGCGGCGCGACGAGGTGCTGGGCCTGGACCTCGACCAGTGCATCGTGCCCGAGCGCCACCGCGAGGCCCACCGCAACGGCCTGGCGCGCTACGAGCGCAGCGGGGTCGGCGGGGTGCTCGACACCCGCATCGAGACCTATGCGCTGCGCCGCGACGGCATGGAATTCCCGATCGAGCTGGCGATCACGCGGGTGCAGCTGGCCGATAGCGAGGACTACGAATTCTGTTCCTTCATCCGCGACATCTCGGAACGCCGCGAGCGCGAGCAATCGCTGGTGGCGGCCAACGTGCGCGCCGAGGCGGCCAATGTGGCCAAGTCCGAGTTCCTGGCGAACATGAGCCACGAGATCCGCACCCCGATGAGCGCCATCATCGGCATGGCCTACCTGGCGCTGCGCACCGAACTCTCGCCCAAGCAGCAGGATTACGTGGGCAAGATCCACCGCGCCGCGCTGTCGCTGCTGGGGATCATCAACGACATCCTCGATTTCTCCAAGATCGAGGCCGGCAAGCTGGACGTCGAGCGGATCCCGTTCTGCCTCGACGACGTGTTGGCCAACGTCGCCAGCGTGACCGGCCAGAAGGCCGCCGACAAGCAGCTCGAATACCTGTTCCACGTGCCGCACTCGATCCCGCGCATGCTGGTCGGCGACCCGCTGCGTTTGGGCCAGGTGCTGATCAACCTGGTCAACAACGCCGTCAAGTTTACCCCGGCCGGCGAGCTGGAATTGTCCTGCATGCGGCTCGACCCGGTGTCGAACGCGATGCAGCCGATCGCGGCCCGGGCGGACCGCGTGAAGCTGCGCTTCGCGGTGCGCGATACCGGCATCGGCATGAGCGAGCAGCAGCAGGGCAAGCTGTTCCGCGCCTTCCACCAGGCCAACGGCTCGACCACCCGCGAATTCGGCGGCACCGGTCTCGGGCTGTCGATCTCGCAGCAGCTGGTGGGCCTGATGGGCGGCCGGATCGTGGTCAGGAGCAGCCCGGGCAAGGGCGCCACCTTCCACTTCGACCTCGAATTCCCGCTGTCCGGCGAGCCTGAACGGGTGGCGGTGGCGCCGCCCGAACTGGACGGCGCGCGCCTGTTGCTGGTGGACGACAGCGAGGTCGCGCGCGACGTCATGTGCGAGGCCCTGCAGGCCCTGCCGCTGCGGGTCGTCACCGCCGCCAGCGGGCTGGAAGCCGAGGCCGCGCTGCTGGCGGCCGACGCCGCCGGCGACCCTTACCGCGTGGTGCTGACCGACTGGCAGATGCCGGGCATGGACGGCATCACCCTGGCGCGCCGCATCGCCGGTAATCCGGCCTTGCGGCATCCGCCGTCGACGGTGCTGGTGACCGCCTTCGGCCGCGAAGAGGTGCAGCTGGAGGCGGAAAGCGCCGGCATCCGCGGCTTCCTGACCAAGCCGATCGGGCAGTCGGCCCTGGTCGATACCCTGGTGGCGCTGTTCGCGCCGCCTCACGCGGCGAATGCGCACAACCGTTGCGAAGAGACCGGCGACTGCGTGGCGCGCGTGCTGCTGGTGGAGGACAACCTGGTCAACCAGCAGATCGCGCTGGAACTGCTGCAGGTCCAGAACATCGCGGTGGACGTCGCCTGCACCGGCCACGAGGCGCTCGACCTGCTGATGAGGGGCGGTCCGGAGGCCTACGACCTGGTGCTGATGGACCTCGAGATGCCGCAGCTGGACGGCCATGCCGCCACCGTCGAACTGCGCAAGGATGCGCGCTTCGACAAGCTGCCCGTGATCGCCATGACCGCCCACGCGCTGGCCGAGATCCGCGAGCGCTGCCTGCGCGAAGGCATGCAGGATTATGTGTGCAAGCCGGTGGAGCCGGAGAAGCTGTACGCGACCCTGGCGCGCTGGATCGGTTCGCAGTTGCCGCCGCCGCTGCCGCGCACGCTCGCGCCGGAGGTGGCCGACGGGCCCTCGCTGCCGGGCCTGTCCAGCCTGTCCGGGATCGACTCGGCTTTCGGCCTGCGCCACGTGGCCGGCAATCTCGCGCTCTACGTGCAGCTGCTGGACCGCTTCCGCGCCACCCAGCGCGACGCCGGCGCCGCGATCCGCGCCGACTTCGAAGCCGGACGCCGGATGGAAGCGGCCAGCCGCGCCCATACCCTGCGCGGGGTGGCCGGCAATATCGGCGCGCGCGAGCTGCAGACCCTGGCCCAGGCGGTGGAGGAGGGCCTGTCCATGGCATCAAGCGACCGTACGCGCCTGGCGGCCGGCGTGCGCGCCCTCGAGGCCGGCGTGGACGCCACCATGCACTCGCTGGACGCTTATTTCGCCTCCCACGCCGTGCATGTGCTCAACCCGCCGGCCCCGGGCGCGCAGCAGGAGAACGGCGCGGCGCCGGCCGATGCGCAGGAAGCCGTGGCCCAGCTGGGCCGCCTGCTGGCCGAGTTCTCGGGCGAGGCCACCGATTACTTCGAATCGGTACGCGCGCAACTGGCGGCCGTGCTGGATCCCCAGGTGCTGGCGCGCCTGGAGCAGCATCTGTCGCGTTACGAATTCGAGGAGGCGCACCAACTGCTGCCGCAGCCGGCGGCGTCGCCTCCCGACACAGCGGAAACTTCATGACCGTCACCACCAGCCAGAACAACCAGGACGTGCGGCCGACCATCCCGATCGCCGACGCCTTCGCCGACCAGGCTTGAGCCGGCACGGACGGCGTGCGTGCCGCCCTTCCGGATCGGCAGCAAATCGACTATATTGTTTGGTTTGTTTGACGATGGAGTAGGGGATGGCGAGGACAACAGCCGCCGGCGCCGCCGCGAAAACGGCGCGCGCGACAGCATCGAAGGCGGTCAAGGCGCCGGCCAGGGCGACGGCGAAGACTGCCGCGAAGACCGCCGGCACCGCCAGGGCCGCGGCCGTGAAGCCCGTCGCGGGCGCGCGCAAGACGGCCGCGCCGAAGACGGACGCCACGGCGGCCAGGAAGCCGGCAGCCGCAAGGAGCGCCGCCACGCCGGCCGCAAAGGCGGCCAGGGCGGCGGCGAAAGCGGTCGCCAAACCGGCCGCAAAGCCCGCCGCAAAGCCCGCCGCAAAGCCGGCCGCAAAGCCGGCCGCCAAGGCGCGCGCCGGCCGCGGCGCCGAGGTGGTCCGCCCGGAAGCGGCCAGGCAGGCGCGTCCGACCCTGGTGCGCGACAGCTTCACCATGCCCGAGCAGGAATACGCCGTGCTCGGTGCCGTCAAGCAGGCCTGCCTGAAGGCCGGCTTCGAGGTCAAGAAGAGCGAACTGCTGCGCATCGGCGTGGCCCTGCTGGGCCAGCTCGACGTGACGAGCCTGCGCGCCGTCCTCTCCGGCCTGCCTCAGCTCAAGACCGGGCGCCCGCCCGGCGAATAAGAGAGTGCCGCACCGGCCCGGCAGCGTCCTGCTGCATGGACCGGCAACGCCGCTCCCCCATCCGCTCAGTGCGTGGTCCGCCCCGGCGTCTGCTCCCGCGCCTCGGCCGTCAGTTCCTTCAGCTCGCGGATCGGGATATTCGACTTCTCGTGCATCCTCAGCAGGATGGTGGCGCCGACGTTCAGCTTGCGGTGCCGGATCTTGCTGATGATGGGCGGCTGCACTTCGAGGACGCGGCACAGTTCCGCGTCGTTCTTCAGCTGCATGCGTTGAATCAGGGTGTCGAGCAGGGGATTCGGAACAAAACTCGACGGCTCCATTGCCCGGGCACGATGCATCGCCTCGAGCAGCTCCTGTTTTTTCTGTCGTACGCTCATGAACTCCTCCGTGATGGATGAACATTCAAGACTCACCGACTGTTTTGGAGTGGAGCGATGAACAACAGGCTCATGACGGCCTTGGCCCTGAGCCCGTTGTTGAACGCTCCTGCCCGACCGTATTGTGCTGGCTTATGCTGGGTGGGTTTGTTGGAATGCTACTACGATTTTGTCAATCTTGACGCACTGTTCATGAATAAAAGCCCATAACTTCTGGCTTTCTGCTCGGAACTTACATTAATTTCAGCCCGGAACGTGTCAAAACGAGGATGCGATCGGCCATCGCGGCGGCGGCGTGCGAGTGGGTGACCATGATGGCGCCGGCACCGCTTTCGCGGATCTCGGCGCGCAGCAGGTGCAGGATGCCGTCCGCCGTCTCCGGGTCGAGGTTGCCGGTCGGTTCGTCGGCCAGCAGCAGGGCGGGGCGGTGCACCAGGGCGCGTGCGATCGCCACCCGCTGCAGCTCGCCGCCGGACAGCTGGCGCGGGAAATCGGCGCCGCGTCCCTTCAGCCCGACGGCGTCCAGCATGGCCCGTGCGCGGGTGGTGTCGGCGCTCCCGTTCAGCAGCAGCGGCAGGGCCACGTTCTGTTCCAGGGTCAAATGCGGCAGCACGTGGAAGGCCTGGAAGATGAAGCCCATGCGGCTGCGGCGCAATCTGGTGGCGGCATCGTCGTCGAGCGCCGACATCGGCATGCCGTCGACCACGACCTGGCCGCTGTCGGGCGCATCGAGGCCGGCGATCAGGTTCAGCAGGGTGGACTTGCCGACCCCGGATTCCCCCATCACGGCGACGAACTCGCCGGCTGCGAAGCGGTAAGAGAGATTGGCCAGCACGGTGCGGCCGCCGTAGGATTTGTTAAGGTCGACGAGTTCGAGCATAGACTGCTACTGTAGCATGCGCGGGGAATGACGTAATTCGCGTATGATGGAAAATCGTCAACATTTCAGGGGCTCACCGATGTCGAACCACCCGACGCTGGACCATGCGGACGACGCGCCCACGCCGGCCGCGGATACCGCTTCCGACACCTCGGCCGGGGCCCTGCGCCTGCGCGCCGAACTGGACGCCGGGCTGCGCGCCCGCGAAGCCTGCATCTCGCCCAAGTTCCTGTATGACGCACTCGGTTCCAAGCTGTTCGAGGCGATCTGCGAACTGCCCGAGTACTACCCGACCCGCACCGAGGCCCTGATCTTCGAGCGCCACGGCGCCGAGATCGCGCGCGCAATCGGCCAGAGCAGCACCCTGATCGACCTCGGCGCCGGCAACTGCGCCAAGGCCGCGCGCCTGTTCCCGCTGCTGCATCCGGCCCAGTACGTGCCGGTCGATATCTCGGCCGACTTCCTGCAGGACGCCGTCGAGCGCCTGCGCCAGCGCTTCCGCCACATCGAGATGAGCGCCCTCGGCATGGATTTCTCGGGCGGCGACTGGCAGCTGCCGGACAGCGTGCGCCGCGAGCGCCGCCTGTTCTTCTATCCCGGGTCCTCGATCGGCAATTTCACCCCGCACGAGGCACTGGCCTTCCTGCGCCGCGTGCGCGCCCAGTGCGGGCCGGACGGCGGCATCCTGATCGGGATCGACCTCGCCAAGGACCGCGCGGTGCTGGATGCCGCCTACGACGACGCCCTCGGCGTGACCGCCGCCTTCAACCTGAACGTGCTGCGCCACGCGAACCGCCTGCTGGGCGCCGACTTCGACATCCGCGCCTGGCGCCACCAGGGCTTCTACAACGAACGCATGGGCAGGGTCGAGATGCACCTGGAAGCCAGGTCTACCCAGCTGGTGAGCTGGCAGGGCGCCTGCCGCCGCTTCGAAGCCGGCGAATGCATCCACACCGAGAACAGCTACAAGTACCGCCCGGCCGCCGCGGTCGAACTGCTGGAGCAGGCCGGCTTTGCCGCCTCCGGCATCTGGACCGATGCGCGCGCCTGGTTTGCCGTGATCCACGCGCGCGCGATCCGCCCGGGCGCCATGCACTGATCCCCGGAGACGGAGGAAATCATGGGAGCCAACGAACACCGCCAGGCCCGCGAATTCGAACAGGTGCGCCAACGCTCGCTGCACCTGGCCGAACCCTTGTCGGGCGAAGACTGCTGTGCGCAGTCGATGCCGGACGCCAGCCCGATCAAATGGCATCTGGCCCATACCACCTGGTTTTTCGAGACCTTCATCCTGGAGCCGCACGAGCCGGGCTTCCGCCCCTTCCACCCGGCCTTCCGGGTGCTGTTCAATTCGTATTACAACGGCGTCGGCGCCCGCCACCCGCGGGCGCAGCGCGGCCTGCTGACGCGTCCCGCCTACGACGAGGTGCTGGCATGGAGGAGTGACGTCGACGCCCGCATCGCCTGCCTGCTGCAGGCCGCGCCGCAGGACGGCGAGCCGGCCCGCAAGCTCGCGGCGCTGGTGGAACTGGGCATGCAGCACGAGCAGCAGCACCAGGAACTGATGCTCACCGACGTCAAGCACCTGCTGGCCCAGAACCCGCTGGCGCCGGCCTACCTGGCCTCGCCGCTGCCGGAATCCTGTCCGGCGGGACCGCTCTCCTGGCTGGACTTCGACGGCGGCCTGGCCGAGATCGGCCACCGCGGCGCCGGCTTCAGCTTCGACAACGAACTGCCGCGCCACCGCCAGTACCTGGCGCCCTTCCAGCTGGCCTCGCGCCTGGCGACCAACGGCGAATACCTCGAGTTCGTCGAGGCCGGCGGCTACCGCGACCCGGCTCTGTGGCTGTCGGATGGCTGGGACCGGGTCTGCGGCGGCGAGATCGAACAGCCGCTCTACTGGCGCCGGGAAGAGGGTGGCTGGATGGAGTTTACGCTGCATGGCATGCAACCGCTCGATCTGGCGCGTCCGGTCACCCACGTCTCGCTGTACGAGGCCGACGCCTACGCGCGCTGGCGCGGCGCCCGCCTGCCGCTTGAGGCCGAATGGGAATTCGCGGCGCGCGACGTCGCCATCGCCTGCGGCGACCTGCATCCGCGCGCGGCCGGCAGCGATGGCCTGGCGCAGATGTTCGGCGAATGCTGGCAGTGGACCGCCAGCAGCTACGCGCCGTATCCGGGCTATGCGCCGGCGGCCGGCGCGCTGGGCGAGTACAACGGCAAGTTCATGGTCAACCAGTACGTGCTGCGCGGTTCGTCCTGCGCCACCCCGCACGGCCACGCGCGCGCCAGCTACCGCAACTTCTTCCCGGCGGGCGCGCGCTGGCAGTTCACCGGGATCAGGCTGGCCCGATGAAGGTGACGCGCGGCCTGCGCCTGCGGCTCCTGAACCGGCGCGCGAACCTCTACATCCTGGGCCATCCGCTGGAATTCGCCCTCGGTGTCCTGAAATGCTTCCGCGCCAACCAGGGCCTGCTGCTGGCCGGCGCCGTCGCCTATTACGCGCTGCTGTCGATCGTGCCCTTCCTGATGCTGGTGGTGGTGGTGCTCTCGCACTTCCTGAACGAGGCCGAACTGCTGCTGACCATGCGCCGCTACCTCGAGCTGCTGATTCCCGGCCAGTCGGGTGCGATCGTCACCGAGGTCGCCCACTTCCTCGACGAGCGCGACCTGATCACCTGGGTGCTGGTCGCCACCATGCTGTTCTTCAGCTCCTTCGCCTTCACGGTGCTGGAAAACGCCATGAGCGTGATCTTCGTGCACCGCGTGGCTGTGCGGCGTCGCCACTTCCTGATATCGGCGCTGCTCCCTTACTGCTACATCCTGGCGCTGGGTTTCGGCGTGATGATCGTGACCCTGGTCGCCGGCACCCTGCAGGTGATCGGTACCGAAAGCGTCAACCTGTTCGGCTACAGCTGGTCGCTGCACGGCGTGTCGGGCGCCTTGCTCTACCTGCTGGGACTTGCCGGCGAAATCCTCGTGCTGACCTCGATCTACATGGTGATGCCGGTGGGACGGCTGTCGCTGTCGCACGCGCTGGTGGGCGGCGTGACCGCGGCCCTGCTGTGGGAGATCGCGCGCCATGTGCTGGTCTGGTACTTCACCACGCTGTCCAAGGTGAACGTGGTGTACGGGTCGATGAGCACCGCCATCGTAGTCATGTTCAGCCTCGAGATCGGGGCCGCGCTGCTGCTGTTCGGGGCGCAGGTGATTGCCGAGTACGAGCGGGTCGGACAGCAGGGCGGGGCGAGGGGCGAGCCGAAGGACATGGAGACTCGTCCGGCAGCGTGAGAATGCGCGCGTTTTCCGCACGCCGGACCGGCTAGACTGTCGCGATGACAGGCATATCAGCGATCATCTTGTGTGTCGCCGCGATCTTGCTGCTTTTGCTTCGCTTGCTGAAGGAGGCAAAGGCCATGAATCCGCCGGCCCCCGCCGACCTGTCGGCGCAGGTCGCAAGCCGACCTGCAGGCGGCCAGACCATACCATGTCAGGACGATGACCATGCGATGGCATCCTGGATCTGGAAGAACCTGGTGCCGCGCGAGGGAGAGTCCTCGACCGTCCAGGGCGAGTTGCTCAGGGCTGTCGAGAAGCTGCGGTGGGAGGCCATCCATAACGGCAACATCAATTGGGACGAGCGCTACGAATGCCTGATCGATTTCCTGTACGGACAGCTGATCGAGCAGTCGGCACTAGCGGAGGGCATAAAGGCCGATGTGCTCCTCGACCTCGGCCGCCTGCGTCATTTCATTACGCCAGACCAGCTCCAGGATCGCAGCCAAGATGCCTTGCTCCCTTGTGTCGACGAGGATGTGTACGATCGTCTCACGGCGGCAGTGCTTGAGTTCAGCCGTCTGAATCCGGTTATCATCCAGCGTTCGTCACATACGGATTCAACTTCATGACGTTTCAGCCGGTCTTCGACCTGATCAATCAAGTTCCGCGCGACCTGATCCTGCCGCCGGCCAACCTGTTCCTGCTGATCCTGACCGGACTGGCGATCTGGCACCGCTGGCCGCGCGCCGGACGCATCGTCGCCGGCACCGGCCTGGCGCTGCTGGCCTTCCTGTCGACCACCGCCGGCGCTTCGCTGCTGGTCAGGCCGCTGGAAGGGATGACGGCGCCGCTGCAGGCGCCCGAGCGCGCCGGCGCCCAGGCGATCGTCGTGCTGGCGGCCGGCCGCCTGCAGGATGCGCCCGAATACGGCGGCCGCGACATCCCCGACTACCTGGCCCTGGCGCGCCTGCGCTATGCGGCCCACCTGCAGCGGCGTACCGGATTGCCGCTGCTCGTCAGCGGCGGCCTCGGCGCCAAGGCGGTCCAGCCCGAGGGCAAGGCCGGCGCGGAGGCGCTGGCGGATGCCATGGCGATCGCGCTGCGCGAGGATTTCGGCGTGCCGGTCAGGTGGATCGAGCCGCGCTCGCGCGACACCTTCGAGAACGCGGCCTACAGCGCCGCGATGCTGCGCGAGGGCGGCGTCAAGCGCATCCTCCTCGTGACCGATGCGATGCACATGCCGCGTTCCCGCGCCGCCTTCGAGCGCGAAGGCCTGGAAGTGGTCAGCGCACCGACCATGTTCTTCGGCGACCAGGCACGCTCGCTCGGTTCATGGGTGCCCAGCGCCGAGGGCATGCGGCGCTCCTGGTATGCGGCGTATGAGCTGCTGGGCATCGCCTGGTACCGGCTGCGCTTCGCCGGCAGGCCGGGCAGCCCCGGCTGACCGTCGGCGCTCCCGCGCCGCTCAGGCCTTGCCGGAGGCCGTGTCCTCAGGCGCCTTCCTTGAGGACCAGCGGCACGCCGCGCGCCCAGCGGTTCGACGACAAGGAGAAGCTCAGCGCCCGCACCTGGTGGTACCAGCCGGCCGGCACGTACAGCATGTCGCCTGGCTCGACCACCACCTCGATGATGGCGGCCTGGCGCGCCAGCGGGAAGGCGTCGAAATCCGGCGCTTCCGGATCGAAGGGGGAGCCGAACAGCACCGGGTTGGCTTCCCGGGTGTAGAGGAATTCGTCGTGGTGCGGCGGCGCCAGGAAGATGCGCTTGCTGCCCCAGACCTGGGCGAAGATATTGTCGTCGTAGTCGCAGTGCAGCGGCGTCACGGTGCGCGCCGGGCCGAGCCAGAAGCGCGGCGGTCCCATGCGCTCGAACCAGGACGGCCAGTGGCACATGGCGTTCAGTTCGCGCAGTTCCAGGTTGCCGACGTAGGGCGGCAGCTCGCCGTCGGGCGCCGCACCGAGGTCGAGGTAGTCGCGCAAGGACATGTCCCGCATCGCCCGGTCTGGTGCAAAGGCGGTGGCCACGTAGTCGCCGACTCTTGCACGCACCGGCACGTCGCCGAAGCGCTCGCGCAGCGCATCCGGGCCCAGGGCGCACAGGGGCCAGCGCTTGACGGCGCCGGCGATCAGGAAGGGCAGGCCCTCGGCGGCGCGGGCGCGGAAGCCCGCGTTATCGAGCCTGCCGACGCGCGGCGCTTCACGGATGACAGGCAGGGCGCGCGAGGCCGCGCGGATCGCTTCGCGCATCGCCTGGATCGACGCTACGCCGCGCACCTGCGCGGCCTTCTGCACGCGCACCGCCGCCGGCTGCAGATCCAGCCGCGGCGGCAGGCGTCTGGCAGTCGCCTCCGAAGCCATCAGGCCGCGCGGGCCACCGGCTGCTCGCCGGCCGAAGCGATGTGGCGGTTCACGGCCGACAGCACGGCCTTGAAGGAGGCGGTCACGATATT
This sequence comes from Massilia sp. 01N417, assembly GCF_056399645.1. Lineage (NCBI taxonomy): Bacteria > Pseudomonadati > Pseudomonadota > Betaproteobacteria > Burkholderiales > Oxalobacteraceae > Massilia > Massilia sp. 01N417. The sequence continues at coordinate 51,385 of NZ_JBFTRS010000005.1, forward strand.
GCTGTCGATGGCGGCGCCGAACAGGGTCGGGCCGTTGCCGACGCGCAGCTCGACGTAGCAGGCCGCCTTCGCATCGGCGCCCGAGCCGATCGCGTGCTCGTGGTAGTCCATCAGGCGGATGTCGAGGCCGAGCGCTGCCACGAAGGCGTCGATCGGGCCGTTGCCCTGGCCGTGGTGGCTGGCGGTCACGCGGTCGTGCTCGACCGAGACATCGATGTCGACGCGGTGTTCGCCTTCGCTGTCCTCGGCCATGCGGTGCGAGACGTAGCGGTAGGCCGGATTCTCCTGGTCGAAGTATTCGCGTGCGAACAGGGCGTGGATGCTGGATGCCGCGACCTCGGTGCCGGTGGCGTCGGCATGGCGCTGGACCACGCGCGAGAATTCGATCTGCAGGCGGCGCGGCAGCTCGAGGCCGTATTCCTGCTCGAGCAGGTAGGCCATGCCGCCCTTGCCGGACTGGCTGTTGACGCGGATGACGGCATCGTAGCTGCGGCCGAGATCCGCCGGGTCGATCGGCAGGTAGGGCACTTCCCAGACCGCGTCGCTCTTCTGCACCGCGAAGCCCTTCTTGATCGCGTCCTGGTGCGAGCCGGAGAAGGCGGTGAACACGAGGTCGCCCACATACGGGTGGCGCGGATGGACCGGGATCTGGTTGCATTCCTCGACCAGCTGGCGCACCGAATCGATGTCCGAGAAGTCCAGGCCAGGGTGCACGCCCTGGGTGTAGAGGTTCAGCGCCAGGGTCACCAGGTCGACGTTGCCGGTGCGTTCGCCGTTGCCGAACAGGCAGCCTTCGACGCGGTCGGCGCCGGCCATCACGGCCAGCTCGGCGGCAGCGACGGCGGTGCCGCGGTCGTTATGCGGGTGCACGCTGATGACCAGGCTGTCGCGGCGCTCGAGGTGGCGCGACATCCATTCGATCTGGTCGGCGTAGACGTTCGGGGTGCTGGCCTCGACGGTCGAGGGCAGGTTGACGATCATCGGAGCGTCCGGCGTCGGCTGCCAGGTTGCGCTGACGGCGTCGACGATGCGCTTGGCGAAATCCAGCTCGGTGGTCGAGAAGGATTCCGGCGAATACTCGAAGCCCCACCGGGTTTCCGGATGCTGGGACACCAGCTCCTTGATCAGGCGGGTGCCGTTGACGGCGATCTGCACGATCTCGTCCTGGTCCATGCCGAACACCACGCGGCGGAACACCGGCGCCACCGAGTTGTAGACGTGGACGATGGCGCGCTTGGCGCCGATGCAGGATTCCACGGTGCGGCGGATCAGCTCATCGCGGGCCTGGGTGAGCACGATGATGCTGACGTCGTCCGGAATGCGCTTCTCTTCGACCAGCATGCGCACGAAGTCGAAATCGGTCTGGGAAGCCGAGGGAAAGCCGACTTCGATCTCCTTGATCCCGATCGCCACCAGCTTTTCGAAGAAACGCAGCTTCTTCTCGGGGCTCATGGGTTCGATCAGCGCCTGGTTGCCGTCGCGCAGGTCGGTGCTCATCCAGACCGGCGGCTGGGTGATGACGCGGCTGGGCCACTGGCGGTCGGCCAGCTGGACGGCGGGGAAGGGACGGTATTTGGCGGCGGGATTGGTCAACATGGTCATACTCCTGGATCTATCGCGAATTGTTCAGCTGAAGCGGGGTGCCTGGGTCGGCGGTGTGGCGCTGGCTGCCGGACGGGCCACATGACGCGAGGCCCGGCAACCGATCGCTAGCTTTAGCGCCGCTCTACGCTTCGAGCGCGAGCGGAACGGCACATGGCTGGTGCGGATCGGGTGAGAGGTGAACGTGGTTTCGGAGTGCATCGGTACGACTTCCTTGGGGCTACGGGTTCCGGCGGAGGGTGGCCGGGTACGGGTACGGCGGCTTTTCAGGCGCGTAGTAGCAGGCCAGCCGGCAGTAGGGAGCCGGTCAGCGGTAGGAGGGTCGACAGAGGCAGTTGGGAGAACATTTCTTCACTCTATGTGAATATTGTTTGGTCTGTCAAGCGTTTATTGGCTTGTCGTTTGGCTACCACGCAAAAGTTTCTCAAAAGATTGTTGAGAACACTCAAAGTCTTTGGACGCCAAAATGGGCCCGAAGGAACCGAGGGCATTGATCCCGGCGCCGCTCAGCGGAGCGCGGCGCCGGGCTGTCGAGCGTCTGGCCGCTCAAGCCACCTTCACGCGCGCAGCACCCGCTTCCATGCGGCCGATCACGGCGGCATGGCCGAAGCCTTCGCGCGCGAACAGGGCCAGCACTTCGTCGACGCTGTCCGGGTCGCAGGACACCAGCAGGCCGCCCGAGGTCTGCGGGTCGGTCAGCAGCACGCGCTGGGTGTCGCCGACGCCTGCGCCGAGCTCGACGTCCATGCCGTAGGCGTCCCAGTTGCGGCCGGAGGCGCCCGTGAAGTAGCCGTCGTGGGCCAGCTGCTCGACACCAGGCAGCAGCGGGATCTTCGCCATGTCCAGCTGCGCGCTCAAGTTGGCGCCGCGCGCCAGTTCCAGCAGGTGCCCCAGCAGGCCGAAGCCGGTGACGTCAGTCAGCGCGTGCACGCCCGGCAGGTCCGCCAGCGCCTTGCCCGGCTTGTTGAGTTTGGTGGTGTTGGCGATCATGGCCGCATAGCCTTCGGCATCCAGCTTGTCCTTCTTCAGCGCCGCCGACAGCACGCCCACGCCCAACGGCTTGCCGAGCACGAGGACGTCGCCCGCGCGCGCATCGGCGTTGCGCTTGACCTTCGACGGATGCACCAGGCCCATCACCACCAGGCCGTAGATCGGCTCGACCGAGTCGATCGTGTGGCCGCCGGCGATCGGGATGCCGGCTTCGGCGCAGATCGATTCGCCGCCCTGGATGATCTTGCCGATCGTCTCCAGCGGCAGCTTGTTGACCGGCATGCCGACCAGGGCCAGGGCCATGATCGGCGTGCCGCCCATCGCATACACGTCGGAGATCGCGTTGGTGGCGGCGATGCGGCCGAAGTCGAAGGGATCGTCGACGATCGGCATGAAGAAGTCGGTGGTGGCGATCAGGGCCTGCTCGTCGTTCAGCTTGTAGACGGCGGCGTCGTCGGCCGTCTCGATCCCGACCATCAGTTCTTTCGGCACCGGGAAACCGCTCGACTTCTTCAGGATCTCGGACAGCACGCCGGGGGCGATCTTGCAGCCGCAGCCGCCGCCGTGCGAGAAGGAGGTCAGTTTGATGGCTTGGTCAGGAGTAGTCATGGATGGCTCGTCAAGGATTGCGTAAAAGGAGATTATCCACCAGGTCGAGCAGCGCCGCTCGTTCCCTGGCCGGGGCAAACAGCCGGCGCCGCGCCGCGCACTGGCGCAGCAGTCTCGCATGGAAGCGCTGGTCGAGGCTGACGCGGTCGATCAGGCCGGCCAGCGCGGCGGCGTCCCCGAGCGGGAACAAGCCGGCGTAGTCTTCGCCCAGCATGCCGCGGTTGCCCGGGATATTGGAGGCCAGCACCGGCACGCCGCTGGTCACCGCTTCGATGATCACGTTGGCGCCGCCCTCCATGCGCGAGCAGATCGCCATCGCGCGGCAGCGTCGCAGTACGCGCCGCGCCGGCATGTGGGGCAGGGCGCCCAGCCAGCGGTAGCGCGGCGTGTCCGCCTGCGCCGCGAGGGCGGCGTCGGCAAGCTGCGGATCGAGGGCGCCGCCCACGTGCAGCAGGCGCACGCCGGGGCTGCGCACCAGTGCGGCCGCGCGCATGAAGGTGAGCGGGTCTTTTTCTTCGCGCAGGTGGCCGATCATGGCGATGTCGGCGGTGCCCCTGTGCAAGCGTGCCGGGTGCAGCGCCGGCGCCGACTGATAGATCACATGGGCCTTGGCGCGGGAGGAAGCGTCCAGTTCGTCGAGGCCGCGCGGCTGCAGCACCACCAGGGCGTCGGCGCGCGCGAGCGAGGCGCGCGCGGCGGCGTCCTGGTGGATGTCGCGATAGAGGTCGGTGCCGGTCAGGACCAGCAGGCTTGGGCGGTCCGGATGCGCCTCGGCGAACGCGGCCAGGGCGCCGGCGGAGCGGCGTGCATGCAGTGCCACCAACAGGTCGGGGGCCCGCTGGCCGCTGTCCCAGCCGCGCGCCACCGTCACCTTGCCGCGAGCGCCGAGGAAGCGCATCCAGCGGCTGGCGGTCTGCCAGTTGCCGTTGTTCTCGCGGGCGGAGGCGGGGCTGACGATCAGGAGGTGGGGACGCGCCATCGGCTCAGGATAAATTCTGCAAAACGATCGTAGAATGCCGCATGGACCAACACGACCCATCGTTCCGGCACGCCGGACCCGACCGCCTGGCCAGCATGCTGCGGGATGCCCGGCATTATACGCTCGCGCTGTTCGATACCCTGGCGGACGCCGGCTATGCCGACAGCGCCCGCGTGCCGCGCCTCGGCATCATCAATCCACCCCTGTGGGAACTGGGCCATACGGCCTGGTTTGCCGAATGGTTCGTGCTGCGCCGCGCCGCCAGCAGCCGCCCAGGGGATGCCGACGGCCACAGCCTGCTGGCGCGCGGCGACGACTGGTTCGATTCCAGCCTGGTGGCCCACCGCACGCGCTGGGCGCTCGACCTGCCGGGCACGGGCGCGATCCAGACCTATTGCGCCGAAGTGCTGGAGCGGATCCTGGAAGGCCTGGCCGGCGAGCCGGTCGACGATGCCGCGCTCTATCCCTATCGCCTGGCGCTGGCGCACGAGGACATGCACGGCGAAGCCCTGCTGTACACGATGCAGACCCTCGGCCTGGGCCTGCGCAGCGAGATGAGCGGGACCATGCCGGCGCCGCCGCCGGCCGGCGAGATCGGCTTCGGGGGCGGCATTTTTCTGCGTGGCGGCGACCAGTCGCGCGGCTTCGTGTTCGACAACGAGAGGGCGGCCGCGCGATGCCGCGTGGCTCCGTTCGCGATCGACGCCGCACCGGTGACGAACGCCCGCTACCTGGTTTTCGTCGAGGATGGCGGCTACCGGGACGGGCGGCACTGGAGCGAGGCGGGCCGCGCGTGGCTGGCGGAGTCGGCGCGTTCGGCGCCGCGCTACTGGCGGCGCGAGAGTGGCGGTGACGGCGGCTGGCAGCAGCTGCGCTTCGGCCGTCGCGTGGCGCTCGCCCCGGAGGCCGCGGTGCGCCACCTGAACCTGTACGAAGCCCAGGCCTTTTGCCGCTGGAGCGGGCGGCGCCTGCCGACCGAGGACGAATGGGAGTTCGCGGCGCTGTCGGGCCATCCGCAGTTCGCCTGGGGCAGCGTGTGGGAATGGACGGCGTCTCCCTTCCTGCCTTTTCCGGGCTTTACGCCGGACCGCTACCTCGACTATTCGGCACCCTGGTTCGGCAGCCGACAGGTGCTGCGCGGCGCATCCTTCGCTACGCCGGCGCGGCTGCGCAGTCCGCATTTCCGCAATTTCTATACCCCTGAGCGCGACGATATCTTCGCAGGCTTCCGTACCTGCGCGCTGTAGCCAGGGACGAAAAAAAAGCTGCCGAAGCAGCTTTTCCCGAAGGGCTGCCGAAGCAGCCCTCTTGTGCACGTCCTACAAACGATCAGCGATCGCCGAAGGTGCGGCGGGCGTTGTCCGCCGAACGCGGGTGCGAGGAGCGGAAGCCGCCTTCGCGCGGGGCGCTTTCGCGGCGCGGGCCGCCTTCACGGTTGTAGGCGCCGGCCGGGCGGCTTTCGCGGTTGTAGCCGCCTTCGCGGCGCTGGCCTTCGCCCTCGGCGCGGAAGCCGCCGCCTTCGCTGCGGAAGCCGCCGCCTTCGCTGCGGAAGCCGCCTTCACGCGGACCGGAGCCCGGCTTGTGGAAGCTGCGCTGGCCTGGTTTGCCCGAACTGTTGCGGCCGTCGCCCGGTTTCCAGCCCGGACGGTTGCCCGAACGTGCCGGTGCCGAACGCTTCGGCTCGAAGCCTTCGACCACGTCGACCGGGATGGTCTGCTTGGTGAAGCGTTCGATGCGCTTGACGTTGACGCCTTCCGCGTGGTTCACCAGCGAGACCGCGATACCGTTGCGGCCGGCACGGCCGGTACGGCCGATGCGGTGCACGTAGTCTTCCGGGAACTTCGGCAGGTCGTAGTTCACCACGTGGGTGATCGTCGGCACGTCGATGCCGCGGGCGGCGACGTCGGTGGCGACCAGCACCTTCACCTGGCCGCGGCGCATGCCGTCCAGGGTGCGGTTGCGCGCGCCCTGGTGCATGTCGCCGTGCAGGGCGGCGGCCGCGAAACCGGCGATGTTCAGGCGGTCGGCGATCATGTCGGCGTCACGCTTGGTGGCGGTGAACACCACGGCCTGGTCGAGCGTTTCGTCGCGCAGCAGGTGGTCGAGCAGGCGGTTCTTGTGCGACAGGTCGTCGACGAAGTGCACCTTCTGCACGATGTTCTCGTGGCGCTTGGTGCCGCTGGCGATCTGGATCACCATCGGGTCCTTGGTGATGCGGCGGGCCATGTTGCCGACCACGCCATCCAGGGTGGCCGAGAACAGCATGGTCTGGCGCGATTCCGGGGTCGCGGCGACGATCTTCTCGATGTCTTCGATGAAGCCCATGTCGAGCATGCGGTCGGCTTCGTCCAGCACCAGGATCTCGAGCTGGGAGAAGTCGATCTTGCCGGACTCCATGTGGTCGATCAGGCGGCCCGGGGTCGCGACCAGGATTTCAGGATTCTTCGACAGCAGCTGCATCTGTTTCGGGTAGGGCATGCCGCCCAGGATCGAAACGGCGCGGATGCGGCGCATGAAGGCCGTGTACTGCTCGGTGGCGCTGGTGACCTGCAGGGCCAGTTCGCGGGTCGGGGTCAGGACCAGCATCTTCGGCTGGGCCGGCTTGAAACGGACGCGCTCGCCACGTGCCTTGGCCGCTTGCGCTTCCTGGGCCGGGGTACGGCCGATCGGGGCCGCTTCCTGGTTGGCGAATTTGTTCAGGGCCGGCAGCATGAATGCCGCGGTCTTGCCCGAACCGGTCTGCGACGAGACCAGCAGGTCGCGGCCGGCGATGCCGGCGGGCACAGCCTGCTCCTGCACCGGGGTCGGCTTTTCATAGCCGGCAACCGACACTGCTTTGACGATGGACGTGTGTAAGCCTAGTGCTTCAAAACTCATGTGTTCTTTACTCTCGGTATAAATCGGTGAGCGCTACGCTATTCAACAGCGGAACGCGAAATAGCAACGCGAGCCAACAATACGAAATGACTCAGAAACGAAAGAAATTTCGGCACAAAAGCTTTGCGCCGGAGCGGTGCCTTTTTAACAAACGGCACACAGGGCGGGGGGGCTTTATGGAAAGGTATCTTTCTACGATACCTGGGCTTGCGAAGCTTGCTAGTTGTCTTACTACGGTATTACCGGTGCATCGCCGCGGCGGAATGTACGCGAACGCGTTTTGCAACGCACAAACGACACTATACCGTATTTTCACAAAGAGTGCACGGCCTGCGCGTATCGTGCAGGCCGGCTTGCGGAGAGGTTCATGCCGCAGTGCAGCGGTGCGCTGGAAGGCGGCGTGGGGGCTTAGCGGTGCTTGCGGCCGTGCGAGTTGACCGCCGGCTTGTTGCCGCGCGAGACGCGGGCCTTGATCTCGGCCACGGCATTCGCCGCGCTGGCCTTGATGCGCTGGGCGCCGCTGAGCTTCTGGCCCTTGCGCTTGCTGTCGCCGCGGTCGGCCTCGAGGGCGATCTGGGCGTTGTCGATGATGTTCTCGGCGATGTCCGACCCGGTCGAGGCGCTGGTCTTCGGCACCAGGATGGTCGAACCGGCCTTCAGGCGCATCTGCGGCGGGATGTTGTTGGCCTGGCGGATGACTTCCGGCGTGGTGCCGAACTTCGAGGCCAGCGAGGCGATCGTTTCGCGGGCGCCGGTGATCTTGTGGGTAGTCCAGGACGACAGCGCGTGGCCCCACTGGGCCAGGTTCAGGTGGAACTTCTCGGCGTTTTCCTTCGGCAGCAGGATCTTGGTCGATTCGCCGGTGATGACCGGTTTCTTGAACTGCGGATTCAGGGCCTTGAACTCGTCGATCGACATCTCGGCCAGCTGGGCGGCCACGGCCAGGTCGATGTCCGAGGTCTTGTCGACGGTGGTGAAATAGGGCTGGTTGTCGATCACCGGCAGGCTCACGCCGTACTGGCCCGGATTCGCGATGATGTTCTTGACCGCCTGCAGTTTCGGCACGTAGTTGCGGGTCTCGGCCGGCATCAGCTCGGCCAGGCTCTCGAAGTCGGTCGGCTTGCCGGCCGCGCGGTTCTTCTGGATCGCCTTCTGAACATTGCCTTCGCCCCAGTTATACGCAGCCAGGGCCAGTTGCCAGTCGCCGAACATGGTGTACAGGCGCTGCAGGTAGGTGAGGGCGGCGTCGGTCGAGGCCAGCACGCCGCGGCGCTCGTCCTTGAACATGTTCTGCTTGAGGTTGAAATCCTTGCCCGTGCCCGGCACGAACTGCCACAGGCCGGACGCGTCGGCGGTCGACAGGGCTTGCGGATTGAAGGCGGATTCGATCACCGGCAGCAGCGCCAGTTCGGTCGGCATGCCGCGCTTTTCCAGCTCCTGCACCACGTGGTAGAGGTAGAGCGAGGCGCGGCCCGAGGTGCGTGCCAGGTAGTCCGGGCGGCTGGCGTACCACTGGACGTGCTTGGCGACCAGGGCGTTGTCGACGTCCGGAATCGCGTAGCCGCTGCGGATGCGCGCCCAGAGGTCGGGGTCTTTATAGTCGTCGGCCTTGACGGCCGTCAGGGAGGCGGGCAGGGCCGTCCTGGCAATCGCGGCGCTGCTGATGCCGGAGGGGCTTTGCGTGATCGTGCTCGGGGCACTGTCGGCGGCTTGGCTGATCGCGGGAGCCAGCAGGATCGCGAAGGCCAGGGCTTGGGTGGTGCGAGTCGTTTCGTACATAGCTTTCCAGTGTTGCGTCCAGGAACGGTTAGGACTGACGAGTAAACGGGGAGTGTACGGACCAGTCCGCGCGGCAGTCAAGAATTAAGTCTTCTCGGTTACAAAATTTTTTGGCTATTAAATTTGATAACAAGTACTTGTATTCTTGCAATTTGCTTGGGAGTATGTGCCTATTTGGAAGTGTTTTCGCAGGAAATTTTCCGGCAATAAAGTAATACCCCGGGGTGTATCCTGGAAATATCCAGGCAAATAATTTTCCTGTCGAGAGTTTCTATGATCATATGAACAAGGAAAAAATCGGTGCCGGAGGCTAATACCAGAGCCGTTTGCCGTGCCTGCCAAGGTACCCCGGCTTGCCAGTCCATCTATGAGGGCACGCAAAGTGCGCGTACAATGCGGTCTCTGCGCGCCGCGCTTTTTGCAATTTGAGAAAGATCATGAGTACTGCCAACCTCAACGCGGACGATGACGAGATCATCGCCGCCACCCGCCGCTGGCTGGAACGCGCCGTCATCGGCCTGAACCTGTGTCCCTTCGCCAAGGCGGTGTACGTGAAGGAGCAGGTGCGCTACGTGGTGTCGCCGGCGCGCACGCCCGAAGAGCTGCTCGAAACCCTGATGAACGAGCTGCAGGAACTGTCCGATACCGATCCGGAAAAGATCGACACGACCCTGCTGATCCACCCCTTCGTGCTGGACGACTTCCTGGACTTCAACGAATTCCTGGACGTGGCCGATGCCGCGGTCGAGGACATGCACCTGGATGGCGAGCTGCAGGTCGCGAGCTTCCACCCGGACTACCAGTTCGCGGACACCGACCAGAACGACATCTCGAACTACACCAACCGCGCGCCTTACCCGATCCTGCAGCTGCTGCGCGAGGAAAGCATCGACCGCGCGGTGGAAGCCTTCCCGGAGGCCGAAGCGATCTTCGAGAAGAATATCGAGACCATGGAAGCGCTGGGCCATGAGGGCTGGGACAAGCTCGATGTCGGCCCGGCCCGCTGATCCGATGGGCGCCGCACTGCCGGAACGTCCGGACACACCGTGCGTGGCGGTCTGCTCGACCACTTTCGACGAAATCTGCCGCGGTTGCGGCCGTACCGTGGTCGAGGTGGCGCACTGGGTGTCGATGACGGCGGAGCAGAAGGAAATCGTGTGGCAGCGGATCCTGTCGCAGGGTTATCCGCGCAGGAATACCTGAGCAATATAGTACAAAGCACGCACTCGTAAACGTCGTCCCCGCGAAGGCGGGGACCCAAGGTTTCTTGCGTCCCTGCTCAAACAGAACTTGGGTCCCCGCCTGCGCGGGGACGACGGGCTAAAGCCAACTCGGCTTCAAAAGCTCCCAATAAAATCCCGCTTCCCGATCTCCAGCCCGTTATGGCGCAGGATGTCGTACGCGGTCGTCGCGTGGAAGTAGAAGTTCGGCAGGGCGTAGTGCACCAGGTAGGGCTGGCCGCTGCTGAACTGGCGCTGGTTGGTGCCCGTGCCCACCGTGATCTCGCGGCCTTCGCCGGCATCGATTGCTTCGCGCGGCACGCTGTCGATGAAGGCCAGGGTCTTCTCGATGCGCTCGCGCAGGCCGGCGAAGTCGGTTTCGACGTCCTCGTAGCGCGGCACCTCGACGCCGCCCAGGCGTGCCACCGTGCCCTTGGCGAAATCGGCCGCCACCTGCACCTGGCGCAGCAGCGGGAACATGTCCGGGAACAGGCGCGCCTGCAGCAGGGCCTGCGGCTCGATCTTCTTCAGGTCGGCATGGGATTCGGCCTTGTCCAGGATCGCCGACAGGCTGCCCAGCACCTGCCGGAACACCGGCACCGATGCGGAATACATCGACAAGCTCATCGTTCATCTCCTTCTATATATAGTGTGGTGACGCATCATAGCAATACCGAAACGTGGCTGCACGGTCACGCTTCGCGTCCATACATCTTGCGGCCGTGACAATTTGCTGACTTGTGGCAACTTTGTGTGCATAATCTGCCAACACTAAACAAGCAAATCCACACTTATCCGCCGGCGCCTCCGGGCGCTGCCGTCCTGTCTGCCATGTTTGCTTCCAGGTTCATGTCCAGAGTCGCCAAGCGCGTGCTGCCCCTGCGGCCGCTGCAGCTGTATGGGCGTTCGCTGTACGGCGCGCTGCTGCTGATGGTGCTCGGCGGGCTGGTGGTGCCGGCCCTGGTGGGCAGCTATTTCCTGGTCGTGGTGCAGGAGCGCCAGGCCGCGCGCACCCTGCTGGACGAGACCCTGCAGCGCAATGCCGACATCCTCGCCCTCGGCATGCAGGAATCGCTGTGGAACATGAACGCCGACGCCGCCGGTTCGCTGGTCGAATCGGTAATGCGCGATCCGGCCGTGCTGCACGTGCAGGTGCGGGCCCAGGCCGACGAGGATTTCATCGACCAGCGCGCCGCCGCCGCGGCCGAGGGCCATGTGTTCCGCACCGAGCGGACCGTGATCGTGCACGGCCAGCCGATCGGCCATGTGCTGGTCGAGATGGACGACAGCCGCAGCCAGCACGAGCTGCGCCTCAAGCAGTGGCGCTATGCCGGCGTGCTGGCGGTGCAGCTGGCCCTTTCGCTGCTGCTGATCGTCATGCTGCTCAAGCGCCGCCTGCTGGCGCCGCTGCGCAGCCTGACCGGTTTTTCCGACCGCCTCGCGCGCGGCGACTTCGACACCCCGCTGGTGCCGGCCTCGCGCGACGAGCTGGGACGCCTGGGTGCGCAGATGGACACCATGCGGCTCGCGATCCGCGAACTGTTCGCCGACATCGGCCGCCGCGAGGAGCGCTTCCGCACCATCGTGACCCAGGTGCCGGGCGCCGTGTTCCGCGCCCGTCCGGGCGGCAGCATCGATTTCGTCAGCGACGCCATCAAGGATATCTCCGGTTATCCGGCGCGCCTGTTCATGAGCGCCAACACCGACCGCTGGTCCGACATCGTCGCGCCCGAAGACCGGCGCATGCGGCGCCGCCTGGCCAAGGAAGCGGTGCTGGCCGCGCTGCCCTACGAGATCGAATACCGGATCGTCGATGCCCACGGCGTCGAGCGCTGGGTACTGGAGAGCGGCCAGCCGGTGGGCCAGAACGGCGACGCCGCCTTCTGGATCGACGGCATCATCTCCGACATCAGCGAGCGCAAACACAACGAGATGCGCATCGAAGCCCTGCTGGCGGAGCAGGAAGCGGTGCTCGACAACGTGGTGTTCGGCATCGTCCAGGAGCGCGACCTGCGCATCGTCTCGACCAACCGCCGCTTCGACGAGCTGTTCGGCTACGAGGAGGGGGAGCTGGTCGGCGAATCGATCGCGGTGCTGTTCCAGGATATCGAGGCCTACGAGCGCGGCATCGCCGCCAGCGAGACCGTCCTCGCCAGCGGCAAGGAGTTCAGCACCGAGCACCTGTACCGCCGCCGCGACGGCAGCCTGTTCATGTGCCAGGTCAGCGGCCGCGCGGTCGATCCCGAGCGTCCGCAGGGCGACAGCATCTGGGTCTATGCCGACGTCACCGAGCGCCGCCAGGCCGAGGAAAAGCTGCGCCTGGCCGCCACCGTGCTCGAGCACATCGCCGACGGTGTGATGGTGATCGACATGCACGGGCGGATCGTGGCCGTCAACCCGGCCTATACCCAGATCACCGGCTACACCGAAAGCGAGGCGCTGGGCAGGGAATCGGGCCTGATCCGCGCCAGCCTGGCCAGCAGCGCGGGCCATGCGCCGGAATTCTACGATGCCCTGTGGCGCGACCTCGCCGAGACCGGCTTCTGGCGCGGCGAGATCTGGAGCACCCGCAAGAACGGCGAAGTCTATCTCGAGTGGCTGACGGTGTCGGCGGTGCGCGACGACTGCGATACGGTGAGCCATTACGTCTGCGTGTTCAGCGACATCACCAAGCTGAAGGAATCGCAGGAAAAGCTCGACCACCTGGCCCACCACGATCCGCTCACCGGCCTGCCGAACCGCCTGCTGTTCCACGACCGCCTGCAGCACGCGATGGCGCGCGCGGCGCGCGGGGACGAGCAGCTGGCCGTGATCTTCATCGACCTGGACCGCTTCAAGAACGTCAACGACACCCTCGGCCACCACATCGGCGACGAGCTGCTCAAGCAGGTCGCGGCGACCCTGTCCGGCTGCCTGCGCGACGGCGACACCCTGGCGCGCCTGGGCGGCGACGAATTCATCGTGCTGCTCGAGGATGTCGACGGCGAGCGCGGCGCGCGCATGGTGGCGGAAAAGCTGATGCGCCTGTTCGAGCAGCCGGTGCTGGTGTCGGATTACGAGCTGTTCGTCACCGGCAGCGTCGGCATCAGCCTGTTCCCCCAGGATGCCGGCGACCTGAATGTCCTGATCCGCAACGCCGACGTCGCCATGTACCAGGCCAAGGCGCGCGGCCGCAACGGCTATGCCTTCTATGCGCCGTCGATGGATGGCGAGGGCGTCGAGCGCCTGCGCCTGGAAGCCCTGCTGCGCCGCGCGATCGAGAAGAACGAGATCTGGCTGGCCTACCAGCCCCAGGTCGAGATCGACAGCGGGCGCCTGATCGGGGTCGAGGCCCTGGTGCGCTGGAGCAGCCCGGAGCTGGGCCAGCTGGGGCCGGACCGCTTCATCCCGCTGGCCGAGGACATCGGCTTCATCAACCAGCTCGGCGGCTGGGTGCTGGAACAGGCCTGCCGCCAGATGCGGCGCTGGGACCAGGCCGGCCTGGTGGTGCCGAAGATCGCGGTCAACCTGTCGGCGCGCCAGTTCGACCGCGGCGGCCTGGCCGCCAGTGTCGAGCGGGTCCTGCGCGAGACCGGCCTGCCTGCGCAGCGCCTGCAGCTGGAGGTGACCGAATCGGTGATCATGAACACCGGCGACGCGATGCAGTATATTAATGAGCTGCATGCGATCGGCGTCGAGCTGGCGATCGACGATTTCGGCACCGGCTACTCGTCGCTGGCCTACCTGAAGCAGCTGCCGGTGCAGACCCTGAAGATCGACCGCAGCTTCATCCGGGACATCTCGACCGATTCCACTAACAAGGAAAATGAGGAGGCGATCGCGATCGCCATCATCCAGCTCGGCAAGAGCATGAACCTGGCGGTGATCGCCGAGGGCGTCGAAACCGTCGAGCAGGCCGCCTTCCTGCTGCGGCACGGCTGCCGGCGCGCGCAAGGATACCTGTATGCCCGGCCCTTGCCGCCGGAGCAGCTGCTGGCACAATGGGGACAGAACACGAATGCGAGACTCGAATACGCAGGAGCAGGACCGGACTGAAACAGGCGGGCCTGCGCGCGGCAGGCGCCGTTTCCTGCTGGGCGGACTGGCGGCCGGCGGCGCGCTGCTGGTCGGCTGGGGCTTCACGCCGCCGCGCCAGCGCCTGCGCACGGCCGGCCCGCTGGCGGTGGAGGCGGGCGCGGTGGCCCTCAACGGCTGGGTCGCGATCGCGGCCGACGGCACCGTCTCGGTGGTCGTCCCGCGCAGCGAGATGGGACAGGGCGTGAACACCGCGCTGCCGATGCTGCTGGCCGAGGAGCTCGATGCGCCGCTGTCCAGGGTGCGGATCTCGCAGGCGCCGATCGACAAGATCTTCGGCAACCTCACCGTCCTGCGCGAGAACCTGCCTTTCCACCCCGACGACCGCGGCAGCATCAGGCAGGGCGTGCAGTGGGTGATGGGGAAGGTCGGCCGCGAGCTGGGCCTGATGTTCACCGGCGGCTCGACCAGCGTGAAGGATGCCTGGATGCCGATGCGCGAGGCCGGTGCCGTGGCGCGCGCGATGCTGCTGCGGGCGGCGGCCGAGCAATGGAAGCTCGATGCGGCGCGCCTGTCGACCCGCGACGGCTACGTCCTGCACCCGGACGGCCGGCGCCTAGGCTACGGCGAACTGGCGGCGCGCGCAGCGGTGGTCGGCGCCGGCATCGAAGCGGGCGACGTGCGCCTGAGGACCCCTGCGGAGTTCCGCCTGATCGGCCAGCCCGTGCCGCGCCGCGACAGCCCGGCCAAGGTGAACGGAAGCGCGCTGTTCGGCATCGACGCCCGCGTGCCCGGCATGCTGTACGCGGCCGTGCGCATGGCGCCGGTGGTCGGCGCCGGCGTCGCTTCCTTCGATGCCGCCAAGGCGATGGCGATGCCGGGCGTGGTGAGCGTGGTCGACGTCTCGTCCGCGCTGCCGGCGTTCTCCGGCGCCGGCGCCGGCGTGGCGGTGGTGGCGAAGACCTGGTGGCAGGCCAGGCAGGCTGCGGCAAGCCTGCCGGTGGAATGGAGCGCCAGCCCGCACGCGGGCCTGTCCAGCGAGGCGATCTTCGCGGATTTCGCGAAGCTGCTCGACAGCGAAGCCGGCTTCACCTATTTCGAGAGCGGCAGCCAGGAGGTGCAGGGATCGGCGAAGACGATCGAGGCCGAATACCGTGCGCCCTTCCTGGCCCACGCCACCATGGAGCCGATCAACTGCACGGCCCAGCTCAAGGACGGCAAGCTCAAACTGTGGAGCTCGACCCAGGTGCCGAGCGTGGCGGTCGAGGTCGCGGCCAGGGTGGCCGGCGTCGACCGCGCCGACGTCTCGCTCGACCTGATGCTGCTGGGCGGCGGCTTCGGGCGGCGCCTGGAAACCGACATGGTGGCGCAGGCGGCGGCGATCGCCAAAGTAACGAAAGGCCAGCCGGTGCAGCTGATCTGGACCCGCGAGGACGACATCACCCACGACGTCTACCGGCCGCAGGCGCTGGCGCGCTTCTCGGCCAGGCTGGATGCGGAGGGCAAGGTGCTGGCCTGGGATAACAAGTCGGTCAGCGGCGCGATCGGCCACCAGTACTTCCCGCGCAACCTGGGTTTGCCGGGCATCGGCCCGGACAAGACCACGGCCGAGGGTGAGTACGACATGCAGTACGCGATCCCGAACCGCCGCATCGCCCACGTGATCGCCGACAGCGCGGTGCCGATCGGCTACTGGCGCTCGGTCGGCCACTCCCACAATGCCTTCTTCAAGGAGGGCTTCCTGGACGAAGTCGCGCATGCGGCCGGCAAGGATCCCGTGCAGCTGCGGCGGGAACTGCTGCGCGGGCATCCGCGCCACCTGGCGGTGCTGGAGGCGGCGCTGGCGAAGGCCGGCACCGCGCCGGAAGGGCGCGCGCACGGCGTGGCGGTGCACCAGTCCTTCGGCAGCATCGTGGCCCAGGTGGCCGAGGTGTCGGTGCTGGACAAGCGGATCCGCGTGCACCGCGTGGTGTGCGCGGTCGATTGCGGCATCGTGGTGAATCCGAACATCCTGGCCCAGCAGGTCGAGTCGGCGGTGGTGTTCGGCCTGTCGGCGGCGCTCGGCGGCGAGATCACGCTGAAGGACGGCCGCGTCCAGCAGGGCAATTTCGGCGATTATCCGGTGCTGAGGATGATGGATGCGCCGCTGGTCGAGACCGTGATCGTGCCGAGCGCGGAGCCGCCCGAGGGGATGGGCGAGCCGGCCACGCCGCCGGTGGCGCCGGCGGTGGCGGCTGCGGTGTTCAAATTGACGGGGCAGCGTTTGCGGAGTCTGCCCTTGCGTTTGGCGTGACGGATCGGCGGACGAACGTGGGCACGGGGAGCCCACCCTGCATGTGCGACGACCGTAGGGTGGGCTCCCCGAGCCCACGATGTGATTTATTCAGCGTTGTTCAATAAGACGCGCAAATTGGCATCCCGCTGCCACACGCGCCGCTCCTCGCTCGAGCTTGCCAGGCGCGCCAGCTCCTCGTCGGGCAGTTCGGCCTGGGACTGCACCAGGCGGTCGGCCACGTTCGCATCCGGCAGCATGGTGCCGAAGAAGGCGACCATGCCGCGGCGTTGCAGCAACAGGGTAGGGAAGTTCTCGACGTCGAGGTCGCCGACCACGTCGGCCTGGTCTTCGATGTCGATCCAGACGAAGGTCTTGTCCGGGTGGCGCGCGGCCAGGCCATCGAAGGCGGCGCGGTAGGACGAGCAGGTGCCGCACCAGGCGGCGCACAGGCAGGCGACGACCCAGCCTTCGCCGTCGAGGGCGGCGGCGAGCTGGTCGCGATTGTCGGGCTCGAGAGTCAGGCTATGCATGGGCCGGATTTTACGGCTTTTGGCCGACAGGCGCCACGGGTTAAAATACGGCATGCCTATCATCCTTGCCATCGAAACCTCGTCCGAACTGGCTTCCTGCGCGCTGTTCAATAGCGACGCGCTGCCGCACACCGTCCTCGCCCGCGAATCCTCCGGGGTCCGCACCCACTCGCAATCCGTGCTGCCGATGGTGCAGGAACTGCTGCGCGAAGCCGGCGTGGCGCTGGCGGACTGCGACGCCGTCGCTTTCGGCGCCGGCCCCGGCTCCTTCACCGGCGTGCGTACCGCCTGCGGCGTCGCCCAGGGCCTGGCTTTCGGCGCCGGCCTGCCGGTGCTGCCGCTGGTGACCCTGGAAGCGATGGCCGAAGCCTGCCGCGCCCGCACCGGCGCCACCGAGGTGCTGGCGGTGCTGGATGCGCGCATGGGCGAAGTCTACTGGGCCCAGTACCGTTATCGGGATGGCGGCTGGAGCGAAGTGTCGGCGCCGGCCCTGTGCGCGCCCCAGGACGTCGCGCCGCTGCCGGCCGCCGGCCTGGCCGCCTGCGGCAACGGCTTCGCGGCCTATCCGGACGCTTTCGCCGGTAAGGACTTCGCCGCGAACGCCATCGGCGACATGCTGCCGCATGCGCGCGAGATGGCCGTGCTGGGCGTGGGCGCGCTGGCCGCCGGCCTGGCGGTGCCGGCCGACCAGGCCCAGCCCCTCTACCTGCGCAACAAGGTCGCCTATACCAGCGCCGAGCGCCAGGCGATCAACGCGGCCAAGGCGGGCGGCTGATGGATCTTCGCGCGCAGCAGACCCTGGCATTGCGGCCGATGACGGCGGCGGACATCGACGAGGTCCTCGCCCTCGAACAGAGCGTGTTCCCGCATCCCTGGAGCCGCGCCAACTTCGCCGATTCGCTGGCCAGCGGCTACGATGCCTGGGTGCTGCACGAACCGGACGACGGTCCGCTGGCCGGCTACTTCCTGCTGATGTATGCGGTGGACGAAGCCCACCTGCTGGACGTCGCCGTGTGCGGCGCGCGCCATGGCACCGGCCTGGGCCGCCATCTGCTGGACCGGATCGCGGCGCGTTCGCGGGAGATGGGCATGGCCTCGATCCTGCTCGAGGTGAGGCCGTCGAACGAACGCGCGCTGCAGGTCTACGAACGCTACGGCTACACGCAGATCGGGCGCCGCAAGGGGTATTATCCCGCCCATGAGGGACGCCGCGAGGATGCGATCGTGATGAGGTATGTACTATGAACGGATTCGCCGAGCGCGACGCCGTCTTCCTGGCGGAGATGGGAATCACGCCGCTGTGGCATCTGCGGGATGCGCCGGCGGCGCCGGTTGAGGAGGCGGCTGCCTTGGAGCCGGCCGCGGAGGCGGTGGTGGCGGAAGCTGTGCCGGTGGTGGCGGTTGCGCCGCCTGCGCCGCCTGCGCCGCCGGATGCGGCCGAGGATGCGTTTGCCGCGCCTGCTCCTGCTCCTGCGCCAGTGGCGGCGCCAGCGCCTGCACCGTCGGCGCGGCCGGCGGAGCGGGGCCCGCGTCCGCTGCAGCCGGTCGCGCAGTCGGTGTCGGCGCTGGCGCCGGTCGCGCCCGAAGACCTGGCCTGGGACGATGCCGCGCTGCCGCTTGACGCCACACCCGAAGAAATCGCGCAGATGGACTGGGACCAGCTGCAGCTGGCGATCGCCGCCTGCCGCCGCTGCAGCGCCTGCCGCGACGGCCGTGCGCCGGTGCCGGGCACGGGATCGAAGAAGGCGCGCTGGCTGGTGGCGGCCGGGGCGACCACGGCGGCCGACGAAAAGGCCCGCCTGCCGCTGGCCGGCGATCCGGGCAAGCTGCTCGACAATATGCTGGCCGCGGTCGAGCTGACGCGCGAGCGCGATGTCTACATCACCAACCTGATCAAGTGCCGCCCGACCACCTCCGCCGGCGGCGATCGCGCGCCGACGTCCGAGGAGGCGGCGGCCTGCCGTCCCTACCTGGAACGCGAGTTGGCCTTGAGCGGCGCCGGCACTGTGCTGACCCTGGGCCAGATCGCCGCCAATACCCTGCTCGGGCGTCCGCTGGCGGAGCCGCTG
Organism: Massilia sp. 01N417; assembly: GCF_056399645.1. Lineage (NCBI taxonomy): Bacteria > Pseudomonadati > Pseudomonadota > Betaproteobacteria > Burkholderiales > Oxalobacteraceae > Massilia > Massilia sp. 01N417. The sequence goes on from NZ_JBFTRS010000005.1 coordinate 70,329, forward strand.
GCCGGCGTGCGCGGCAAGCCCTACCCGCTGCGGGATGGCGAGGCGACCCTGGTCGCGACCCTGCATCCGGGCGAGCTGCTGCGGCGCGGCGGCGACAAGGCGCTGGCCTGGGCCGACCTGTGCACGGCAAGGGCAACCCGTGCGCGGCGCGGCTGACAACTACCAGGCGTATTTCGAGCGCCGCTGGGGCCATCTGCGGCGCGCCAGGGTAAGGGCCCTGGCCTGGCTGCTGGACGCGCCCGACCTGCTCGACATCCACGACCCGCACTGGGGAGGCCGGATCGCCACCCTGGGCCCGATGACGCTGGACACCGAGCGCTGGCTGGCCGCCCTGGACCAGGATCCGTCCGCGCTCGACGAAGCGCTCGGCGCCAAGATGACCACCCGGCTCGGCCTGTACGCCGAAAAGCTGATGGCCTTCTATTTCGCGCAGCAGGGCAGGCTGGTGGCCCATGGCGTGCAGGTGCGCGCCGGGCGCGACGCCACCATCGGCGAATTCGACTTCCTGCTCGATGCCGGCCCGGATGGCGTCGAGCACATCGAGTTCGCCACCAAGTTCTATCTGCTGCAGGGCGAGACGCACGAGGGCCTCGCGGCCAGCTTCGACGACTTCGTCGGCCCCAACCTGGCCGACAGCCTGGGCCGCAAGATGCGCAAGGTCTTCGATCGCCAGCTGCAGCTTGGAAGCCATCCGGCCGCCCAGGAAGTGCTGCCGCGCCCTGTGACCAGCGCCAAGGCGCTGGTGAAAGGCTGGCTGTTCTATCCGGCCGGGACCTATTTCGCCATGGACGGCATCAGCGCCGGCCACTGCCGCGGCTTCTGGTGCGCGCTGTCCGAGCTCGAGCGGATGGACGCCGACCGCTTCCTGATCCTGCCGCGCCTGCAATGGCTGCCGCCGTTCCGCGCCTCGTCCGCCACCTGGATGCTGGACCGCGCCCAGCTGGTCGCCGAACTCGCCGACCACTTCGCCAGCTCGGGCACGCCGGTGCTGGTGGCGCTGGTCCGCGACGACCGCACCAATGGCCAGGGCGCCATCATCGAAACCGGGCGCGGCTTCATCGTCCCCGACGACTGGCGCGAACGCGCCATCACCCGTCCCTAAATTCGGGGTCAGAGCGATTTTTGTAAATTCGGGGTCAGAGCGATTTTTGGGAACATGGCTGCGCGGAACGCGCACGCAAGGGGTGTGGGGTGAGGATGAAATATTCTTTCATTTTTAAAAAAAAATTGAAAGAATATTTCATATGGCGGGGCAGCGTCACTCTTTGGAGCAATTGTCCAAAAAAGTGCTCTGACCCCGAATTAAAGCGGAAAAGTGCTCTGACCCCGAATTTTTAGTGCTTGTGCTCGCCGATCAGCGCCAGCGAGTCATGCTCGCGCTGGTTGGCGGCGTGGCGGCGGCCGATGATGTACATCAGGCCGGCGAGCATGCAGCCGAACAGGACGATGATGATGTTCAGGTCCAGGTTCAGCGTCAGCATGATCGCGTACACCGCCAGCATGGTCAGGATCGACAGGTTCTCGTTGAAGTTCTGTACCGCGATCGAGTGGCCGGCGCTCATCAGCACGTGGCCGCGGTGCTGCAGCAGGGCGTTCATCGGCACCACGAAGAAGCCGGACAGCAGGCCGATGATCATCAGCAGGGGCACGGCGACCGTCACCGAATGCACCAGGGTCATGCTGGTGACGACCAGGCCCATGACGACGCCCAGCGGAATCACGGTCAGCGATTTCTTCAGCGGGATGATCTTGGCCGCGGCCGCGGCACCGGCGGCGACGCCCAGTGCGAAGGTGCCGATCAGGAAGGTCGACTTATCCAGCGGCATTTTCAGCGAGCGTTCGGCCCACTTGATGACGATCAGCTGCAGCGTCGCGCCGGCGCCCCAGAACAGCGTGGTCACCGCCAGCGAGATCTGGCCCAGCTTGTCCTTCCACAGCGTGGCCGAGCAGTTGGCGAAGTCCGCAATCAGCCTGGTCGGGTTGCGCTCCTGGTGATCGTAGCGCGCGCCGGTGTCCGGAACGCCGAGGTTGAAAATGGCCGCCAGGATGTACACGCCGATCAGCACGGCCAGCGAGGCCTGGCTCGGCGTCGTGACGATGCTCTGGACGACCGGCAGGTGCAGGCCCACGAGCCAGGCGCCGCCCATCGGGCTGACGAGGGCGCCGCCGAACGCGGTGCCGAGGATGATCGACAGCACCGTCAAGCCTTCGATCCAGCCGTTCGCGACGACGAGTCTTTCCGGCGGCAGCAGTTCGGTCAGGATGCCGTATTTGGCAGGCGAGTACACGGCCGCGCCGAAGCCGACCACGGCATAAGCGAGCAGCGGATGAATGCCGGTGAACACGAGGGCACAGCCGAAAATCTTGATGAGATTGGCGATGAACATCACCCGGCCCTTGAGCATCGAATCGGCAAATGCACCGACGAAAGGAGCCAGCAGGACGTAGAACAGCACGAATGAGAGTTTGAGCAGCGGAATCAGCGACGGCGGTGCGTGCATCGCTGCAAGCAGATCGATGGCGACGAACAACAGCGCACTATCTGCGAGCGACGAAAAAAACTGCGCCGCCATGATGGTATAAAAACCACGATTCATTCGAGACGTTCTAAAAACTAGTGTGGGTTGCTTTATACCATGAAAGACCGCCGGGCCAAAGAAATCGACAACAGGCCATTTCAACAGCAGGGGTGCCGGTTGGCGCTAAAATAGCCCTTCCGTTCGCCGGTTTCGACCCCATTTCCGCCCTATGCCACGTCCGATTCACGCCCTCATTCATCTCGATTCCATGCAGCACAACCTGGCCCGCGCCCGCGCCTGCGCACCGACCGCCAGGGTCTGGGCGGTGGTCAAGGCAAATGCCTACGGTCACGGCCTGGAGCGCGGCATGCGCGGTTTCGCCCAGGCCGACGGCCTGGCCCTGATCGAGACCGAGAATGCCCTGCGCCTGCGCGAAATGGGCTGGGTCAAGCCGATCCTGCTGCTGGAGGGGATTTTTGACGCCTCCGACGTGCCGCTGCTGGCCGAGCACAATATCAATAGCGCGGTGCACTGCCTGGAACAGATCCAGATGCTGGAATATACCCAGCTCTACCGCCCAATCGACGTCCACCTCAAGATGAACACGGGGATGAACCGGCTCGGCTTCCGCCCGGACGAGTACGCGGCCGCCTATAAACGCCTGCGGGCGATTCCCGGCATCCGCAACATTACCCTGATGACCCATTTCGCCAACGCCGACGAGCTGGAACACCCGCGCCTGTCGATGACCGAGCAGGTGCGCCGCTTCCGCGAAGGGGCGGCCGGCCTGGAAGGGCAGCGCAGCCTGTCGAATTCCGGCGGCGTGCTGCACCAGGCGGAACTGGCCAAGGAATTGCACAACGACTGGGTCCGTCCCGGCGTGATGCTGTACGGCGGCACCCCGGGCGGCGCTTCGGCGCGCGACTACGGCCTGCTGCCGACCATGACCCTGAAATCGGAGCTGATCGCGATCCAGCGGATCGAGGCCGGCGACACGGTCGGCTACGGCAGCCGCTTCGTGGCGGAAGCGCCGATGACGATCGGGGTGGTCGCCTGCGGCTACGCGGACGGCTATCCGCGCCACGCCGAGCACGGCACCCCGGTGCTGGTGGGCGGCGTCCGCACCCGTCTCGTGGGCCGGGTGTCGATGGACATGATGACGGTCGACCTGACCCCGGTCGCCAACGCGCGGGTCGGCAGCAGGGTCGTCCTGTGGGGCGACGGCCTGCCCATCGACGAAGTCGCGGCCAGCGCCGGGACGATCGGCTATGAATTGATGTGCGCCCTGGCGCCGCGCGTACGCGTGGCCGAAGGCCGCCTCGGCACCGATTAACCATATATAGAACAAGCAATGGCAAAATCCCGTACCAGTTTCGTCTGCAGCGATTGCGGCTCCGTGGCGAGCCGCTGGACCGGCCAGTGCACGGACTGCAAGGCCTGGAATACCATGACCGAGCAGGTCGAGACCGCCGGCCTGAACCGGATGTCGCAGACGCCCCAGATGCACAAGAGCCTGGCGCAGACCGCGCCGGTGCTGTCGCTCAAGGACATCGAGGCGATCGACGTGCCGCGCTTCGGCACCGGCATCGAGGAATTCGACCGCGTGCTGGGCGGCGGCCTGGTGGCCGGCGGCGTGGTGCTGATCGGCGGCGATCCCGGCATCGGCAAGTCGACCCTGCTGCTGCAGGCCTTGTCCAACCTGGCCGCGAGCCGCAACACCCTGTATGTATCGGGCGAGGAATCCGGCGCCCAGATCGCCCTGCGCGCCAAGCGCCTGCAGGTCGAGGCCAAGGACCTGAAGCTGCAGGCCGAGATCCAGCTCGAGAAGATCCTCGGCACCCTGGCCGACGTCAAGCCGGAAGTGGCCGTGATCGACTCGATCCAGACCTTGTACTCGGACGCGCTGACCTCGGCGCCGGGTTCGGTCTCCCAGGTGCGCGAATGCGCGGCCCAGCTGACCCGGGTGGCCAAGCAGACCGGCATCACCATCATCCTGGTCGGCCACGTCACGAAAGAGGGCGCGCTGGCCGGCCCGCGCGTGCTCGAGCACATCGTCGACACCGTGCTGTACTTCGAGGGCGACACGCAAAGCAGCTTCCGCCTGGTGCGGGCGATCAAGAACCGCTTCGGCGCCGTCAACGAGCTGGGCGTGTTCGCGATGACGGAAAAGGGCCTGAAGGGCGTGTCGAATCCCTCGGCGCTGTTCCTGTCCCAGCACGACAGCCAGGTGCCGGGATCCTGCGTGATGGTGACCCAGGAAGGCACGCGGCCGCTGCTGGTCGAGATCCAGGCCCTGGTGGACGCCAGCCACCTGCCGAATGCGCGCCGGCTGTCGGTTGGCCTCGAACAGAACCGCCTGGCGATGCTGCTGGCGGTGCTGCACCGGCATGCCGGCATCGCCGCCTTCGACCAGGACGTGTTCATCAACGCGGTCGGCGGCGTGAAGATCGCCGAACCGGCGGCCGACCTCGCGGTGCTGCTTGCCATTAATTCATCGATGCGTAACAAACCGCTGCCGCGCGGCCTGGTGGTGTTCGGCGAAGTCGGCCTGGCGGGCGAAATCCGTCCGGCCCCGCGCGGCCAGGAACGCCTGCGCGAAGCCGCCAAGCTGGGCTTCTCGATTGCCGTGATCCCGAAATCGAACGTGCCGAAGCAGAAGATCGAAGGCATGACCATCGTCGCGGTCGAACGCATCGACGAGGCCTTCAGCAAGCTCCGCGAACTGGACTGAACCTTTATAATGCCTGGCTTGTTTGATATGCGCAGTCAAGGTAAAGGTAATGAAAGATCAAAGGCAGTCGGGACGCAAGATCGTGAAGGTGAAGGCGGTCGTCGCGATGGAGGGCATGGGGCCGATCCCGGGACGGACCTCGGACGTCGGCGCCAACGGCGTCAGCATCGCGGTGGACCATCCGCTGCAGGTCGGGCAGGCGGGGCAGGTCAGCTTCGACCTGCTGGTCGACGGCAAGCTGGCGCCGATCGCGGCGCGCGCCAAAGTCATCTATTGCATCTTCAGCGGCGGCGATTTCAAGGTCGGGTTCCAGTTCCTGAACCTGGATCTGAACGCCATGACCCAGCTCTCGCGCTTCCTGCGCTGAGGCTTCCTCCAGCAAGAATAAAAGCGGCGAGCGCCCATCGGGCCTCGCCGCTTTGTTTTTCAGGCTATCTAGCCTTCGCTGCTATTCGTGATAGCGGTCCGTCAACTTCCCTGAACATCCCTGGCCTTCGCAGATGGCTTCGTAGAGCACCAGTCCGGCGATCCCTGCCAATACTGCTCCGACTGCAATCAACGCCAACATGGACATAAACGCCGTTTGGCGAGTCCTCCCCGATGATTCCGCACGCTCGGCTGGCGTGGCGTACACACGCTGACCAAACCCTCCATGCAATACCTACACCTTCACGGTAGCAGAGAATAGGGCATTTTCAAGGGGCGATTTCCGGTGTTCCGCATAGTGAGGTCCGCCTTGTATGACATCCGTGACGGCCATGTCATAAAGCCGTCATATTCGCCGAATACACTGCGCAGCATTAGCACGGCGTCACCACCCTTAACCAAGTAACCAAGGACTTGATATGCGCATGAAGCAAATGCTGGCAACCCTGATCATCGGCACCTCGGCCGCCTTCGCGAGCACCGCGACCCTGGCAGCGGACATCACCGGTGCGGGCGCTACCTTCCCGTACCCGATCTACGCCAAGTGGGCGGAGATGTACAAGAAGGCCTCCGGCAACGGCCTCAACTACCAATCCGTCGGCTCGGGCGCCGGCATCAAGCAGATCAAGGCCAAGACCGTCGATTTCGGCGCATCCGACATGCCGCTGGCAGCCGACGAGCTGAACCAGGCCGGCCTGTTCCAGTTCCCGGCCATCATGGGCGGCGTGGTGACCGTGGTGAACCTGGACGGCATCGCCCCGGGCCAGCTGAAGCTGACCGGCCCGGTCGTCGCCGACATCTTCCTCGGCAAGATCACCAAGTGGAACGACCAGGCCATCGCCGCCCTGAACCCGGGCGTCAAGCTGCCGGCCGAAGACATCACCGTCGTGCACCGCGCCGACAGCTCGGGCACCTCCTTCCTGTTCACCGACTACCTGTCGAAGACCAACCCGGAATTCAAGGCCAAGATCGGCGCCGGCACCGCGGTGAAGTGGGCCACCGGCGTGGGCGGCAAGGGCAATGACGGCGTCGCCGCCAACGTCCAGCGCATCAAGGGCTCGATCGGCTACGTCGAGTGGGCCTACTCGAAGAAGAACAAGATGAGCCATACCCAGCTGAAGAACCGCGACGGCGTGTTCCTGCAGCCGGACGACGACGCCTTCAAGGCCGCCGCCGCCAACGCCGAATGGGCCAAGACCCCGGGCTTCTCTGTGGTCCTGACCGACCAGCCGGGCAAGGCAGCCTGGCCGATCACCGGCGTGTCCTACATCCTGGTGCACAAGACCCAGGAAGATGCCGCCAAGGGCAAGGAAGTGCTGAAGTTCTTCGACTACGCCTTCAAGCACGGCGGCGCCGCAGCGGCCGACCTGGACTACGTGCCGATGCCGGACAGCGTGAACAAGCTGGTGCAGGACGCCTGGAAAGCCAATCTGAAGGATGCTTCGGGCAAGGCGATCTGGTAAGGATTGACCACGTCGTTCCCGCTTTCGCGGGGGCGACGTGCAAACGGTTCAAAAACTTGAATAAACACATGAGCGCACAAACCGCGATCGCAGCAGATCAGGCAGCCCTGGACGACGCCAGCGCTGCCCGCCTGCGCAACACCATGCGCAACCAGCGCATCCAGGACTTCTTCTTCCATAAAGTCACCCTGCTGTTCGCGGCTTCCGTGCTGCTGGTGCTGGTCGGGATCATCGTCTCGCTGGCGATCGGCGCGGCGCCGGCCTTCCGCGAATTCGGCGCGCGTTTCATCGTCACCAACGAGTGGGATCCGGTCAACGACCAGTTCGGCGCCCTGATCGCCATCACCGGCACCCTGGCCACCTCGGTCATCGCGCTGCTGGTGGCGGTGCCGATCAGCTTCGGCATCGCCCTGTTCCTGACCGAGATCTGCCCGGCCTGGCTGCGCCGCCCGATGGGTACCGCGGTCGAGCTGCTGGCCGGCGTCCCCTCCATCATCTACGGCATGTGGGGCCTGTTCGTGTTCGCGCCTTTCTTCGGCGACCACATCCAGCCGCTGCTGAAAAAGACCCTCGGCCTGCTGCCTTTCGTCGGCAAGATGTTCCAGGGCCCGACCATGGGCCTGGGCATCCTCACCGCCGGCATCATCCTGGCCGTCATGATCATCCCCTTCATCGCTTCCGTGATGCGCGACGTGTTCGAGATCGTCCCCGCGGTGCTGAAGGAATCGGCGTACGGCCTCGGCTGCACCAAGTGGGAAGTGGTGCGCAAGATCGTGCTGCCCTATACCCGTACCGGCGTGGTCGGCGGCGTCATGCTGGGCCTCGGCCGTGCGCTCGGCGAGACCATGGCCGTCACCTTCGTGATCGGCAACGCCAACGAGATCTCCTGGTCGCTGTTCGCCGCCGGTAACTCGATCTCGTCGACCCTGGCGAACGAGTTCGCCGAAGCCAGCTCGCCGCTGCACGTGTCCTCGCTGTTCGCGCTGGGCCTGATCCTGTTCGCGATCACCTTCATCGTGCTGTCGGCCGCCAAACTGATGTTGCTGGGTATGTCCCGCAAAGAAGGAGCAAAATAAATGGAAGGCGTCATGAATCCGGTCTACCGCCGCCGCCTGCTGGGCCACCGCATCGGCATCGCGCTGTCGGTGCTGGCGATGGCCGTCGGCCTGGGCTTCCTGGCCTGGATCCTGTTCACCCTGCTGGTGCACGGTTTTGGTGCACTGTCGCACACCCTGTTTTCGCTGGATACGCCGGCCCCCGGCAGCGAGGGCGGCATCCGCAACGCCATCGTCGGCAGCCTGCTGATGGTCGGCCTGTCCGCCCTGGTCAGCACCCCGATCGGGATCCTGGCCGGCATCTACCTGGCCGAGTACGGCCAGAACAACAAGTTCGCCGCCGTCACCCGCTTCGTCACCGACATCATGCTGTCGGCGCCCTCGATCGTGGTCGGCCTGTTCGTCTACGCGATGCTGGTGCCGCGCATGGGCCACTTCTCGGGCTATGCCGGCACCCTGGCGCTGTCGCTGATCGCGATTCCGGTGGTGGTGCGTACCACCGACAACATGCTGCACCTGGTGCCGAACAGCCTGCTCGAAGCGGCTTTCGCCCTCGGCGCGCCGCGCTGGAAGGTGGCGACCACGGTGCGCCTGCGCGCGGTGAAGGCGGGTGTCGTGACCGGCGTGCTGCTGGCCGTGGCCCGCATCTCCGGCGAAACCGCGCCGCTGCTGTTCACCGCCCTGAACAACCAGTTCTTCACGGCCGACATGAACCAGCCGATGGCCAACCTGCCGGTGGTCATCTACCGCTTCGCCATGAGCCCGTATGAAGACTGGCAGTCGATCGCCTGGGGCGCGGCCCTGCTGGTGACCTTCAGCGTGCTGCTCCTGAATATCCTGTCGCGGACCCTGTTCCGCCAAAAGAACCCGCAATAACATGATCATGATGACCCAAGCCGCCATCTCCACCGCGAACGCCAAGGCGACCGTGAACAAGCCGAAAGCCAAGACCATCGAAGTCCAGGGCCTGGATTTCTACTACGGGAAGACCCAGAGCCTGAAGAACGTCAGCCTCGACATCCACGACAAGCAGGTGACGGCCTTCATCGGCCCCTCGGGCTGCGGCAAGTCGACCCTGCTGCGCACCTTGAACCGCATGTACGATCTCTATCCGGGCCAGCGCGCCGAAGGCCAGATCCTCTACCGCGGCCGCAACATCCTGGAGCCGGGCGTGGACGTCAACATGCTGCGCGCGAAAGTCGGCATGGTGTTCCAGAAGCCGACCCCGTTCCCGATGTCGGTCTACGACAATATCGCCTTCGGGGTGCGCCTGTACGAAAACCTGTCGAAGGGCGAGATGGATGAGCGCGTCGAATGGGCGCTGAAGAAGGCGGCCCTGTGGACCGAGGTCGAGGACAAGCTGAACAAGAGCGGCCTGTCGCTGTCGGGCGGCCAGCAGCAGCGCCTGTGCATCGCGCGCGGCGTGGCGGTGAAGCCGGACGTGCTGCTGCTGGATGAGCCGACGTCGGCGCTGGACCCGATCTCGACCGCGAAGATCGAGGAACTGATCAGCGAGCTGAAGGGCGACTACACGATCGCCATCGTGACCCACAACATGCAGCAGGCGGCGCGCTGCTCGGACTACACGGCCTATATGTACCTGGGCGAGCTGGTCGAGTTCGGCGAGACGGACCAGCTGTTCATGAACCCGTCGAAGAAAGAAACCCAGGATTACATCACCGGCCGATTCGGTTAATACGGGCGGATACGGTAAGATAACCATATAGAACAGGAAACACAGACATGGTAGGCGAACACTCTTCCAAGCAGTACGACCAGGAACTGGAAGCCATCCGTTCCAAGGTACTGCTCATGGGCGGCATGGTCGAAACCCAGTTCGACGAGGCGATCGAGGCCTTCCGCGTCGGTAACGCCGACCAGGCCGACAAGGTGATCGGCGACGACCAGGCCGTGAACCAGCTCGAAGTACAGCTGGACGACGCCTGCAGCCACCTGATCGTGCGCCGCCAGCCGGCCGCGAACGACCTGCGCACCGTGATGGCGACCATCAAGGTGATCACCGACCTCGAGCGCATCGGCGACGAGGCCAGCAAGATCGCGCGTACCGCCAAGAGCCTGCACGAGCGCGGCATGATCGGCTTCAACCACTACGACATCGTGCGCACCATCTCGCGCAACACCGCCGACATGCTGCACGACGCCCTCGACGCCTTCGCCCGCCTCGACGGCAAGCAGGCATTGCAGATCATCGCCCAGGACGACGAGATCGACTACGAATTCCGCACCATCCTGCGCAACATGATCACCTTCATGATGGAAGACCCGCGCACCATCTCCTCGGCCCTCGACACCCTGTGGGTGGCCAAGGCGATCGAACGCATCGGCGACCACGCCAAGAACATCGCGGAATACGTGATCTACGTGGTCGAGGGGCGCGACATCCGCCACTCGAAACCGGCGCTGGTCAGCCAGGCGGAAGGCTGAGCGGATGGCGGCCAACACGAGTGTCCTGATCGTCGAGGATGAACCGGCGATCGTCGAGCTGGTGAGCTACTCGCTGCGCGAGACCGGCTGGGAGATCCGCACGGCCGCCAACGTGGCGTCGGCCTGGGACTCGATCGTGCAGGCACGGCCGGACCTGCTGCTGCTGGACTGGATGCTGCCCGACCAGAGCGGGCTGCGGCTGCTGTCGCGCCTGCGCGGCGACCGCGATTTCCAGGATATCCCGGTGATCATGCTGACCGCGAAGAGCATGGAAGAGGACAAGATCGCCGGCCTGAACACGGGCGCCGACGACTACGTCACCAAACCCTTCTCGCCGCGCGAGCTGCTGGCGCGGGTCAAGGCCCTGTTGCGACGCAAGAGCCCGCACCTGGCCGAGGCGCCGCTGTCGGCCGGCCGGGTGACCCTGGATCCGGGCAGCTGCACCGTCACCCTCGACGGACGCCAGCTCGACATGGGCAATGCGGAGTACCGCCTGCTGAAGTTCCTGATGGCCCACCGCGAGCGCGTGTTCTCGCGCAGCCAGTTGCTCGATAAAGTATGGGGCGATGCCTCGGCGGTCGAAGAGCGCACCGTCGACGTCCACGTGCTGCGCCTGCGCAAGGCCCTGAAGGAAGCCGAAAAGCTGATCAAGACCGTCCGCAGCGTCGGCTACATGCTGACTGAGAAAGAACTGTAAGCCGTGCAAGCCGCTCCAGAATCCTCTCCCGAATCCGCCCAGGAGCCCGCGCCGGACGCCAGCGTCGCCGCGCCCGTGCCGTCGTCCGCGCCCTCCGGCATCCATCCGCGCCTGCTGTTCTGGGTGCCCGCGCTGCTGCGCCTGGGCCTCGTGTTCCTGGCCGCCGGCGTCGCCTGGTGGCTGTTCGGCCTGGTGGCCGGGCTGTCGCTGGCGCTGCTCATCACCATGAGCCTGCTGGTGGTGCAGCTGGCCTACTTGCACCAGCTGGGCGAATGGCTCGATCATCCGCACAGCAGCCGCCTGCCCGACGGCTGGGGTTCGTGGACCGACGTCTTCGCCCGCCTGTATAGGCTGCGGCGCGACGACGAGCGCAACCAGAACGAGCTGGCCGAATGGCTGGCGCGCTTCCGCCAGGCCATGCACCTGCTGCCGGAAGGGGTGGCGATCATGGACGACGTGCTGTTCCTGGAGTGGTGCAATCCGGCCGCCGAGCGCCACCTGGGCCTGACCCTGGACAAGGACAAGGGCCGCCGCGTCACCAACCTGATCCGCCATCCGGAATTCATCGACTACATCATCCTCGGCCGCTACGAACAGCCGCTGACCCTGTCCTTCCGCGGCCGCAAGCTGGTGGTGCAGATCATCCCCTTCGAGAACCGGCGCCAGATCCTGGTGACCCACGACGCCACCGAGACCGAACGCATCGAGGCGATGCGCCGCGACTTCATCGCCAACGCCTCGCACGAGCTGCGCACGCCGCTGACGGTGGTGGTCGGCTTCCTCGAGATCGCCATGGCCGACCCGGGAATGGACGAGCGCACCCGCGTGGCCCACCTGAAGCTGATGACCGAACAGGCCCAGCGCATGCAGCGCCTGATCGAGGACATGCTGACCCTGTCGCGCCTGGAATCGACCGAGTACCCGCTCAAGCGCGAGCGGGTCGATGTCAAGGCCCTGGTCGAGCAGGTGGCGCTGGATGCGCGCGCGCTGTCGAGCGGGCGGCACACCATCGACTTCACGGTCGACGGTCCGGACGTGATGGGCAGCCTGGACGAACTGCGCAGCGCCTTCGGCAACCTGGCGACCAATGCGGTGCGCTACACGCCGGAAGGCGGGACGATCAAGCTGGCCTGGGAGCGCGGTGCGAACGACCTGAGATTCTCGGTGACGGACACCGGCATCGGCATCGACGAGCAGCACATCTCGCGCCTGACCGAGCGCTTCTACCGCGTCGACAAGAGCCGCTCGCGCGAAACCCAGGGCACGGGCCTGGGACTGGCGATCGTCAAGCACGTGCTGCTGCGGCATGGCGGGAAGCTGAGCATTTCCTCGCAGGCGGGGCAGGGGAGTGTGTTTACGGCGGTGTTGCCCAATACTTCCTTGCCGGGGTGAGTGGGGCGGCTTAAGCCTCGTCTACGTCAGCAGCCGGCAGAGTCGGGTTACAATCCCAGCTTTACCCCAAGCTCCGGATCCATGCTGTCTCGACGCTCCCTCCTGTCCACCGCGGCCGCGGCCCTGCTGCTCGCCGGCTGCGGCAGCGCTCCCACCCAGCCATCCGCACCGGTCGCCGCCACGCCGGCGCCGCAGCCGCGCCATGTGAAGATCGGCCTCGCCCTCGGCGGCGGCGCCGCGCGCGGCTTTGCCCATATCGGCGTGATCAAGGCGCTGGAAGCCCAGGGCATCGTGCCCGACATCGTGGTCGGCACCAGCGCCGGCTCGGTGGTCGGCTCGATGTACGCCTACGGCTACAACGGCTTCACCCTGCAGAAGATGGCGATGGAGATGGACGAGGCGTCGATCTCGGACTGGGCCCTGCCTTTCTTCAGCAAGTCGCCGGGCGTGCTGAAAGGGGAGGCGCTGCAGTCCTATGTGAACAAGGCGGTGCACAACCTGCCGATCGAAAAGCTCAAGATCCCCTTCGGCGCGGTCGCCACCGATCTGAAGACCGGCCAGCCCATCCTGTTCCGGCGCGGGAATACCGGCATGGCCGTGCGTGCCTCCTCGGCCGTGCCGAGCGTGTTCCAGCCCGTCAGCATCGCCGGCAAGACCTATGTCGACGGCGGCCTGGTGGCGCCGGTGCCGGTGCGCTTCGCCAAGGAGATGGGCGCCGAGTTCATCATCGCCGTCAACATCTCGAGCGCGACCGAGGCCCAGGCCACGGCCAGCTCGCTTGACGTCCTGATGCAGACCTTTACCATCATGGGCCAGCGCCTCAACCAGCACGAGCTGAAGGACGCCGACGTCGTCATCACGCCGGCGCTGGGCGCGATGGGCAGCGCCGACTTCAACGGCCGCAACCTGGCGGTGCTGGCCGGCGAGCAAGCCGCAGCCGCCGCCATGCCGCAGCTGAAGGCCAGGCTCAAGGCGATGCAGCTGACCCCGGCCCCCTGAAGAATTCATCACCACGACAACAAGGAAGACAACGATGCAAACCAAGCCCGTACTGACCCTCGAAGACGCCAAGAAGATCGCCGCAGCCGCCGAGCAGGAAGCCGTCGCCAACAAGTGGAATGTCGTGATCTCGATCGTCGACGACGGCGGCCACCTGCTGTGGCTGCAGCGCATGGACGGTACCGCCCCGATCTCGTCCTATATCGCACCGCAGAAGGCCAAGACCGCCGCCCTCGGCTGCCGCGAATCGAAGATCTACGAAGACATGATCAACAACGGCCGCGTATCCTTCCTGAGCGCACCGGAACTGCAGGGCATGCTGGAAGGCGGCGTGCCGATCGTGGTCGACGGCCGCACCGTCGGCGCGGTCGGCGTCTCGGGCGTGAAATCGACCGAGGATGCGCAGATCGCCAAGGCCGGCATCGCCGCCCTGGGTCTGTAATTTCCTAAGGGGAACGGCAGGCGAGTGCAAGGATGGACGATTGCCGGACAGGCGGATTCGCGCTATAATTCGGAAGTTTATCCATCACTCACCTGCCGTAGCGCATACCCACTTACATCATCATTCTGTAGACCTCGCGCCCACGGTAGATCTATCGTCGCGGCGTACCCGAAGGTCAGTCTGACGTGGCGCAGCTACGGCAACCTTCTTGGAGAGTTGCCCTTGCCGCCATTTTTTTCTGGCCCAGCCGTTCCAGCCATCCTGGCCCTCGCAGACGGAACCATTTTCAAAGGATATTCGATCGGAGCCATCGGTCACACGACCGGTGAAGTGGTGTTCAACACCGCGATCACGGGCTACCAGGAGATCCTTACCGACCCCAGCTACTCGCGTCAGATCGTCACCCTGACGTACCCGCACATCGGCAACCAGGGCGTGAACCCGGCCGACGTGGAAGCTTCCAAAGTGCACGCCGCCGGCCTCATCATCCGCGACCTGCCGCTGCTGGCGTCGAACTTCCGCTCGACCCAGTCGCTGTCGGACTACCTGAAGCAGGAAAACGTGGTTGCCATCGCCGGCATCGACACGCGCAAGCTGACCCGCATCCTGCGCGAGAAGGGCGCCCAGAACGGCGCCATCCTGACCGCCCAGCAGGGCGTGGAACCGTCGGAAGCCCAGGCGCTCGAACTGGCGCGCTCGTTCCCGGGCCTGAACGGCATGGACCTGGCCAAGGTCGTGTCGGTGAAAGAGCCGTATGAATTCACCGAGACCGAGTGGAAGCTGGGCCAGGGCTTCGGCAAGCAGGACAAGCCGCAATTCCACGTGGTCGCCTTCGACTACGGCGTCAAGCGCAACATCCTGCGCATGCTGGCCGAACGCGGCTGCAAGATCACCGTGCTGCCGGCGCAAGCCACCGCCGCCGAGGCGCTGGCCCTGAACCCGGACGGCATCTTCCTGGCCAACGGCCCCGGCGACCCGGCCGCCTGCGACTACGCGATCGAAGCGACCAAGCAGGTGATCGATTCCGGCATCCCGACCTTCGGCATCTGCCTCGGCCACCAGATCATGGCCCTGGCCTCGGGCGCCAAGACCGTCAAGATGAAGTTCGGCCACCACGGCGCCAACCACCCGGTGCAGGACCTCGATTCGAAGAAGGTCCTGATCACCTCGCAGAACCACGGCTTCGCGGTGGATGCCGCCACGCTGCCGGCCAACTGCCGCGTGACCCACGTCTCGCTGTTCGACGGCTCGCTGCAGGGCTTCGAGCGCACCGACAAGCCGGCCTTCTGCTTCCAGGGCCACCCGGAAGCCTCGCCCGGCCCGACCGACGTTTCGTATCTGTTCGACCGTTTCATCAGCCTCATGCAAGCTCAAGCTCAAGTCCAGGAGAAGAAATAAATGCCAAAGCGTTCCGACATTAAATCTATCCTGATCATTGGCGCCGGTCCGATCGTGATCGGCCAGGCAGTGGAGTTCGACTACTCCGGCGCCCAGGCCTGCAAGGCCCTGCGTGAAGAAGGCTACAAGGTCATCCTGGTCAACTCGAACCCGGCGACCATCATGACCGACCCGGAAACGGCCGACGTCACCTACATCGAGCCGATCACCTGGAAGGCGGTCGAGCGCATCATCGAGAAAGAGCGTCCGGATGCGATCCTGCCGACCATGGGCGGCCAGACCGCGCTGAACTGCGCGCTCGACCTGCACCGCAACGGCGTGCTGGACAAGTACAAGGTCGAGCTGATCGGCGCCTCGCCGGAAGCGATCGACAAGGCCGAGGACCGCGCCAAGTTCAAGGATGCGATGACCAAGATCGGCCTGGGTTCCGCCCGTTCCTACATCGCCCACTCGATGGAAGAATCGCGCAACGCACAGCGCGAGCTGGGTTTCCCGGTCATCATCCGTCCATCCTTCACCATGGGCGGCTCGGGCGGCGGCATCGCCTACAACGAAGAAGAATTCGAGGCGATCTGCAAGCGCGGCCTGGAAGCCTCGCCGACCAGCGAACTGCTGATCGAGGAATCGCTGCTGGGCTGGAAAGAGTACGAGATGGAAGTCGTGCGCGACAAGGCCGACAACTGCATCATCGTCTGCTCGATCGAGAACCTGGATCCGATGGGCGTCCACACCGGCGATTCCATCACCGTCGCGCCGGCGCAGACGCTGACCGACAAGGAATACCAGATCATGCGCAACGCGTCGATCAACGTGCTGCGCGAGATCGGCGTCGACACCGGCGGCTCGAACGTGCAGTTCTCGATCAACCCGCTTGATGGCCGCATGATCGTGATCGAGATGAACCCGCGCGTGTCGCGTTCCTCGGCGCTGGCGTCGAAAGCCACCGGCTTCCCGATTGCAAAAATCGCGGCCAAGCTGGCTGTTGGTTTTACTCTTGATGAGCTGCGCAACGACATCACCGGCGGCGCGACCCCGGCCTCGTTCGAGCCTTCGATCGACTACGTGGTCACCAAGATCCCGCGCTTCACCTTCGAAAAATTCCCGGCGGCCGACAAGCACCTGACCACCCAGATGAAATCGGTGGGTGAAGTCATGGCGATCGGCCGCACCTTCCAGGAATCCTTCCAGAAGGCCCTGCGCGGCCTGGAAGTCGGCGTCGACGGCCTGAACGAAAAGACCCGCGACCGCGAGAAGATCGAGGAAGAACTGGGCGAGCCGGGTCCGGAACGCATCTGGTACGTGGGCGACGCCTTCGCCCAGGGCTTCACCCTGGAAGAAGTGCATGCGCTGACCAAGATCGATCCGTGGTTCCTCATCCAGATCAAGGAAATCGTCGACATCGAACTGTGGCTGGATCACCAGAAGCTGGAAAGCCTGGACAAGAACGTGCTGTACAAGCTGAAGCAGAAAGGCTTCTCGGACCGCCGCCTGGCCTTCCTGATGCAGACCACGCCGCAAGCCGTGCGCGAGCGCCGTCACGCGCTGGGCATCCGCCCGGTCTACAAGCGCGTCGACACCTGCGCCGGCGAGTTCGCGACCAACACCGCCTACATGTACTCGACCTATGACGAGGAGTGCGAGTCGAACCCGACCGACAAGAAGAAGATCATGGTGCTGGGCGGCGGCCCGAACCGGATCGGCCAGGGCATCGAATTCGACTACTGCTGCGTGCACGCCGCCCTCGCCATGCGCGAAGACGGCTACGAGACCATCATGGTCAACTGCAATCCGGAGACCGTGTCGACCGACTACGATACCTCGGACCGCCTGTACTTCGAATCGCTGACCCTGGAAGACGTGCTGGAAATCGTCGACCTCGAGAAGCCGGAAGGCGTGATCGTGCAGTACGGCGGCCAGACCCCGCTGAAGCTGGCGCTGGACCTCGAAGCCAACGGCGTGCCCATCATCGGCACCTCGCCGGACATGATCGACGCCGCGGAAGACCGCGAGCGCTTCCAGCAACTGCTGCAGAAGCTGGGCCTGCGCCAGCCGCCGAACCGCACCGCGCGCACCGAAGAAGAGGCGCTGAAGCTGGCCACCGAGATCGGCTACCCGCTGGTGGTGCGCCCGTCCTACGTGCTGGGCGGCCGCGCGATGGAGATCGTCCACGAGCAGCGCGACCTCGAGCGCTACATGCGCGAAGCGGTCAAGGTGTCGAACGATTCGCCGGTGCTGCTGGACCGCTTCCTGAACGATGCCATCGAGTGCGACGTCGACTGCATCTCGGACGGCGAGACCACCTTCATCGGCGGCGTGATGGAACACATCGAACAGGCCGGCGTGCACTCGGGCGACTCGGCCTGCTCGCTGCCGCCGTACTCGCTGTCGCAGGAGACCATCGACGAACTGAAGCGCCAGACCTCGCTGATGGCCAAGGCCCTGAACGTGGTCGGCCTGATGAACGTGCAGTTCGCGATCCAGCGCACCGAAGTGGACGGCAAGGTCCAGGACACCGTGTATGTGCTGGAAGTGAACCCGCGCGCTTCGCGTACCGTGCCGTTCGTCTCGAAGGCGACCGGCCTGCAGCTGGCCAAGATCGCGGCGCGCTGCATGGTCGGCCAGACCCTGGCCCAGCAGGGTGTGACGAAGGAAATCGTCCCGCCGTTCTACAGCGTCAAGGAAGCCGTGTTCCCGTTCGTGAAATTCCCGGGCGTGGACACCATCCTCGGCCCGGAAATGAAGTCGACCGGCGAAGTGATGGGCGTCGGCATGACCTTCGGCGAAGCCTTCGTCAAGTCGCAGCTGGCGGCCGGCATCAGCCTGCCGTCTTCGGGCCGCGTGTTCCTGTCGGTGAAGGGTTCCGACAAGCCGCGCACCGTGGCGGTGGCGCGCGACCTGGTGGCGCTGGGCTTCTCGCTGGTGGCGACCAAGGGCACCGCGGCGGTCATCTCCGCCGCCGGCATCCCGGTCACCCCGGTCAACAAGGTGCTGGAAGGCCGTCCGCACATCGTCGACATGATCAAGAACCACGAGATCGCGATGGTGGTGAACACGGTCGAGGAAAAGCGCAGCGCGATCAACGATTCGCGCACCATCCGCACCTCGGCCCTGCAGGCGCGCGTCGTGACCTACACGACCATCGCCGGCGCCGAAGCGGCGGTGCAGGGCATGCGCCAGCTGGACGAACTGCGGGTCTACGATTTACAAGGCCTGCATAAAACCTTAAACTAAGCATCAAGAGCAGTACCGATAACCACAGAGTTCGCGCGGCTGGCGCCGTGTGACTCTGTGGTTTTACTTTTGTCTTTCGACGGATAATCATGAATACTCCATTGACCAAACACGGCGCCGAACTCCTGAAGGAAGAGCTGCACCAGCTCAAGACCAAGGAGCGCCGCAATGTGATCGATGCGATCGCCGAAGCGCGTTCGCATGGTGACCTGTCCGAAAACGCCGAATACGATGCCGCCAAGGAGCGCCAGGCCTTCGTCGAGGGCCGCATCGCGGAGCTGGAGGCGAAGCTGTCCACCGCCCAGGTCATCGACCCGGCCACCCTCGACGCCGAAGGCCGCGTGGTGTTCGCCTCGACGGTCGACCTCGAAGACCTCGAGGAAGGCCAGAAAGTGACCTACCAGATCGTCGGCATCGATGAAGCCGACCTCAAGCTGAACAAGGTGTCGGTGACCTCGCCGATCGCGCGCGCCCTGATCGGCAAGTACGCCGGCGACGTGGTCGAAGTGCAGGCCCCGTCCGGTCCGCGCGAATACGAGATCCTCGAAGTCCGCTACGTCTGACGTGAAAATCGCCCTCGCCAACGTCCGCCTGCTGCTCGCCGCCCTGTGGGCCGGCAGCGTGTGGGGCGTCAGCTACCTGGCCGCGCCGAGCGCCTTCGCGGTGCTGGACAGCACGCAGGCGGGTTCGGTGGTGGGCATGATGCTGACGCGCGAAGCCTGGCTCTCGATCGTGCTGGCGCTGCTGCTGGCCGTGCTGGCCTGGCGCTCCGCCGACCTCGATGCGAAGCGGCGCCGCTGGCTGTTCTGGTGCATCGGCGGGATGCTGGCCTGCAGCCTGGTCGTCTATCTCGGCCTGCAGCCGGTGATGGCGGCGATCCGCGCGTCGGCCGGCCCGGCCGGGGTGAGGGCCTCGCCGCAGTGGAGCACCTTCGCGGCGCTGCATGGGGTGTCGCAGCTGTGCTACCTGGTCGAGAGCGTACTGGGTGCGATCCTGGTGGTGAAGAGCCGATAAAAAAACCGGGGCGGGCCCGGTTCGTTTTACTTCAGTGCGGTTTTCTTGGTGCTGGCCTGGCGCGGCTTGACGCGCTTGATGTTGCCGCCCTGGGTCACGCGTTCGTTACCCTTGAGCAGGACCTTGGTGACGCTGGGCTTCTTGGTGCCGCTCGGGCTCGGCTTGACGATGGTGACTTCGCGCATGCCCTTGCCGGCCTTGGCCGAACGTTCCTTGACCGCTTCCTTCTTCGGACGATACAGGACCAGCAGCTTGCCGATATGCTGCACGGGCGCCGCGTCCAGTTCTTCGCTGATACGTTCGTAGATGGCGACGCGTTCCTCGCGGTCGTCGCCGAACACACGTACCTTGATCAGGCCGTGTGCGTCCAGGCTGGACGAGATTTCTTTCATGACGGCCTCGGTCAGGCCGGCTTCGCCGATCATGACGACGGGATTGAGCCCGTGGGCTTCAGCACGAAGGGCTGAGCGCTCGGCCGGTGTAAGTTTGATCATAATGGTTCTTTTTTGATGTACCTGATAAAAGCAGTATTTTACGCCAATGGCCAAGAACAAATTCAATAAAAACTGGATTCACGACCACATTAACGACCCATATGTCAAATTGGCACAGAAAGAGGGTTACCGTGCGCGTGCAGCCTACAAGCTGAAAGAGATCGACGAGGCTGAAAAGCTGATCAAGCCCGGCCAGGTGATCGTCGACCTCGGCTGCACGCCCGGCAGCTGGGGCCAGTACACGCGGCGCAAGCTGTCCGGCGGCGAGGACGGCGGCATCAAGGGCACCATGATCGGCCTGGACATGCTGCCGATGGAGCCGATCGCCGACATGCACTTCATCCAGGGCGACTTCCGCGAGGAAGAGGTGCTCGACCAGCTGGCCGCGGTGCTGGATGGCCGCCAGGTCGACCTGGTGCTGTCCGACATGGCGCCGAACCTGTCCGGGATTCCATCGGCGGATGCGGCGCGTATGGAGCATTTGATCGAGATCGCAATTGAGTTTTCTCAAGCGCACCTCAAACCGTCCGGCGCATTGTTAGTAAAATGTTTCAAGGACATGGGGTTCACGCAAATCCTCGAACTCTTCCGCAAGGAATTCAAGGTGGTCAAACAGATCAAGCCAAAGGCCAGCCGCGACAAATCCTCGGAAATCTTCCTGCTGGGGCGCGGTCTCAAGAATTAATTCCCGATTTCACCCTTGATTTTCGGGATTGACGCCGCACATCAGCCACGGATGGTGAGCTTGGTGAAGCCGCTGACGCCATCATGACGGGCGGAGATATGCTTATTCGTGCGCGTCGGAAATAAAAAACCGTTATAGTGACGGGATAAAGCTTCAAAGCGGGCTTCACGGGCGGGCGTGCGTGGCACCGCCCGCTTATTGCGGTAAAATCCGCGTTTGAAACAATGGGAAAAGATGCGTCCGCATCAGAGGAGTTTTCGTGAATAATATGTTTTCCAAATCCGCCATCTGGGTGGTGGTCGCGCTGCTGTTGTTCATGCTGTTCAAGCAGTTCGACAACCACAGCGTCGCGGGCGGCAGCAAGACGATCGCTTATTCCGAGCTGCTCGATGACGTGAAGGCGAAAAAGATCAAGGATGTCACGATCGAGGGATCGAGCATCACCGCCACCCGCCAGGACGACAGCAAGGTCCGCACCACCGCGACCATGCTGGACCGCGGCCTGATCGGCGACCTGCGCGACAATAACGTGCACTTCGACGTCAAACCGCCGGAAGAGCCGTCTTTCCTGCAACAAGTCTTCATTTCCTGGTTCCCGATGCTGCTGCTGATCGGCGTCTGGGTCTTCTTCATGCGTCAGATGCAGGGCGGCGGCAAGGGCGGGGCTTTCTCGTTCGGCAAGTCGAAGGCCCGCATGATGGATGAAACGAATAACACCGTCACCTTCGCCGACGTCGCCGGCTGCGACGAAGCCAAGGAAGAAGTCGCCGAGATCGTCGACTTCCTGAAGGACCCGACCAAGTTCCAGAAACTGGGCGGCCGCATCCCGCGCGGCGTGCTGATGGTCGGCCCCCCGGGTACCGGCAAGACCCTGCTGGCGCGCGCCATCGCCGGCGAAGCGAAAGTGCCGTTCTTCTCGATCTCGGGTTCCGACTTCGTCGAGATGTTCGTCGGCGTCGGTGCGAGCCGCGTCCGCGACATGTTCGAGAACGCCAAGAAGCACTCGCCCTGCATCATCTTCATCGACGAGATCGACGCCGTCGGCCGCCATCGCGGCGCCGGCATGGGCGGCGGCAACGACGAACGCGAACAGACCCTGAACCAGCTGCTGGTCGAGATGGACGGCTTCGAAGCCTCCTCCGGTGTGATCGTGATCGCCGCGACCAACCGCGCCGACGTGCTGGACAAGGCGCTGCTGCGTCCGGGCCGTTTCGACCGCCAGGTGATGGTGGGCCTGCCGGACATCCGCGGCCGCGAGCAGATCCTGAACGTCCACATGCGTAAAGTGCCGATCGGCACCGACGTGAAGGCCGACATCCTGGCCCGCGGCACCCCGGGCTTCTCCGGCGCCGACCTGGCCAATCTGGTCAACGAAGCCGCGCTGTTCGCCGCGCGCCGCAGCAAGCGCCTGGTGGAGATGAGCGACTTCGAGGACGCCAAGGACAAGATCTTCATGGGCCCGGAACGCAAGTCCATGGTCATGCGCGAGGAAGAGCGCCGCAATACGGCCTACCACGAGTCGGGCCACGCGGTGATCGCCAAGCTGCTGCCGAAGGCCGATCCGGTGCACAAGGTCACGATCATGCCGCGCGGCTATGCCCTCGGCCTGACCTGGCAACTGCCGGAACACGACAGCCTGTCAGGTTACAAGGACAAGATGCTGGAAGAAATCTCGATCCTGTTCGGCGGCCGTATCGCCGAGGAGATCTTCGTCGGCCAGATGTCGACTGGCGCCTCGAACGACTTCGCCCGCGCCACCAAGCTGGCCCGCTCGATGGTCACCCGCTTCGGCATGTCGGAAAGCATGGGCGTGATGGTCTACGAAGACGATCCAAACGAAGGCTTCTTCGGCGGCTCAGTCAAGACCATCTCCGAAGCAACCCAGCAGAAGGTGGACGCCGAGATCCGCGCCATCCTCGATACGCAGTACACGCTGGCCCGCCGCCTGCTGGAAGAGAACCGTGACAAGGTCGAAATGATGACCAAGGCCCTGCTCGAGTGGGAAACCATTGATGCCGAGCAAATCAATGAAATCATGGCCGGCCGCGAGCCGACCCCGCCGAAGTCGGTCCAGCTGACCAAGCGTCCGTCGAGCGGCGGCGATTCCGGCGGCGTGGCAACCAACGCCCCGGCCCCGGCCTGAGCGCCAGCCGATCTCATAAAAGACACCCCGCGGGGTGTCTTTTTTTCTGTTCACGATTATCTTTTTTATCATGCGTAAGTATCTCCAATGCGGCCGTTTCGGCTTCGATCTCGCCCAGCGTCCGCTGGTGATGGGCATCCTCAACGTCACCCCCGATTCCTTCTCCGATGGCGGCCGCTACCAGTCCCTCGAATTCGCCATGGAACGGGCCGAGCAGATGATCAAGGACGGCGTCGACATCATCGATATCGGCGGCGAATCGACCCGCCCCGGCTCGCCCAGCGTCCCGGTGCACGAAGAACTGGCGCGCGTGATGCCGGCCATCTTTGCGCTGCGCGAACTCGGCTATGCGCTGTCGATCGACACCTGCAAGCCAGAAGTGATGCGCGAAGCCATCATCGCCGGCGCCGACATGATCAACGACATCAATGCCTTCCGGGCGCCGGGCGCGATCGAGGCGGTGGCCGACAGCGATTGCGGTTTATGCATCATGCATATGCAGGGCACGCCGCAGGACATGCAGGCCCAGCCGGTGTACCAGGATGTGGTGGGGGAGGTGATCGCCTTCCTGCGCGAGCGGATCGAGGCCCTGGAGGCCGCAGGTGTTGCGCGGGAGCGCGTCACGATTGATCCCGGATTTGGCTTTGGGAAGACTGTCGAGCATAATGTCGCATTGCTTCGTAGTATCAACCGCATGGAGAGCGAACTGGGCCTTCCCGTTTTGGCCGGCCTGTCGCGCAAGTCGATGATCGGTGCGCTGACCGGGCGCCCCGTCGAGCAGCGCCTGGCGGGCAGCCTCGGTGGTGCGTTGGCTGCGGTAGCACAGGGCGCCCGCATCGTGCGGGTCCATGATGTGGCAGAGACGGTGGATGCGATCAGGGTGTGGAACGCCACCTTCGCCGGCCACTGAACTGCCAACCGAATAGAAGAGAATAAAAATGGCACGTAAATATTTTGGTACCGACGGTGTACGCGGCCTCGTGGGCGTCGCGCCCATCACGCCCGATTTCGTGATGCGGCTCGGCTATGCCGCGGGCAAGGTGCTGGCCAAGGGCAGCACCGGCGCCAGCGGACGTCCGACTGTGCTGATCGGCAAGGACACCCGCATTTCCGGCTATCTGCTGGAAGCCGCGCTGGAAGCAGGCTTCTCGGCCGCCGGCGTCGACGTGATGCTGGCCGGCCCGATGCCGACTCCGGCGATCGCCTACCTGACCCGCGCACTGCGCCTGCAGGCCGGCGTCGTGATCTCGGCCTCGCACAACCCCTTCCAGGACAACGGCATCAAGTTCTTCTCGGAACACGGCACCAAGCTGCCGGACGCCGTCGAACTCGAGATCGAGGAAGCGATCGACCAGCCGATGGGCTGCGTCTCGTCCGAGAAGCTGGGCCGCGCGACCCGCCTGCGCGACGCCCAGGGCCGCTACATCGAATTCTGCAAGGGCACCTTCCCAAGCGAGCTGGACCTGCGCGGCCTGAAGATCGTGGTCGACTGCGCCCACGGCGCCGCCTACGCCATCGCCCCGCACGTCTTCCACGAACTGGGCGCCGAGGTGATCGAACTGGGCACCAAGCCGGACGGCTTCAACATCAATGACGGCGTCGGCGCCACCGCGCCCAAGGCGATGGCCCAGGCCGTCGTCGAGCACAAGGCCGACCTCGGCATCGCGCTGGACGGCGACGCCGACCGCCTGATCATGTGCGACGCCAACGGCCGCCTGTACAACGGCGACGAGCTGCTGTACGTGATGGTGCGCGCGCGCATGGCGACCGGCAAGGTCGAGGGCGCGGTCGGCACCCTAATGACGAATATGGCGCTCGAAGTCGCCTTCAAGGAAATGGGCGTGGGCTTCGCGCGCGCCAAGGTCGGCGACCGCTACGTCCTGGAAATGATGAAGGAGAAGGGCTGGCTGTTCGGCGGCGAAGGCTCCGGCCACCTGCTGGCCCTCGACAAGCACTCGACCGGCGACGGCATCGTCTCGGCACTGCAGGTGCTGTCGGCCCTCAAGCGCGGCAACCAGAGCCTGGCCGATTGCTGCAAGGAGCT
The DNA here is from genome assembly GCF_056399645.1 of Massilia sp. 01N417. Taxonomy (NCBI): domain Bacteria; kingdom Pseudomonadati; phylum Pseudomonadota; class Betaproteobacteria; order Burkholderiales; family Oxalobacteraceae; genus Massilia; species Massilia sp. 01N417. The sequence continues at coordinate 95,507 of NZ_JBFTRS010000005.1, forward strand.
GGTGCTGTTCCCGCAGACCCTGATCAATGTGCGCGTGCAGCCGGGCTTCGACTGGACCCGGCACGATGCGATCGTCGGCGAGAAGGAAGCGGTCGAACGCGAACTGGGCGACCGCGGCCGCGTGCTGATCCGCCCGTCCGGCACCGAACCGCTGGTGCGCGTGATGGTCGAGGCCAAGAGCGCCGAACTGGCCGAGAGCATGGCCAAGCGCATCGCCGCGCGTTTCGAAGTGTAAGGCCGGCAGGAAGTTTTGCCTGCTTGCAGGCAAAGTGTCTTACATTGACGCTTCAAGGCCGGCGGGGTATGATCGTTCCCATCGGAGTGTAGCGCAGCCCGGTAGCGCACCTGCTTTGGGAGCAGGGGGTCCAAGGTTCGAATCCTTGTACTCCGACCACCGTTTCGAATGCGGGCTGTCGTCGACGGCCCGTTTTCTTTTCATCGAGATTTTCATCTCACTGCCCATAGCTCAGTTGGATAGAGCATCAGCCTTCTAAGCTGAGGGTCGCTGGTTCGAACCCAGCTGGGCAGGCCAAGATTTCCTCTCTGCTAGCGAACGACGCCACCGTAGCGTTCGTGTTAACGTCAATTTCGACAACATATCCGTCGAATGACAGGAGGAAACATGCCGTTTTGCCGGTTGCCCTGGCCCTGGTGCGCCACTGCGGGACGCACCGCCGCCCTGATCGCGGCGCTGGCCATCTCGATCGCCGTTCCTGTGCAGGCCCGGCAGGCGCCCGCGGCCGCACCAGGCGGCGAGGTACTGTCGCTCAAGCTGCCGCCAAGCAGCACGCCAGTCACCGAAGCAAGCGGCAGCGTGCAATTCATCGGCACGGCCACCGTCCTGATCCGCTACCAGGGCTTCACCATCCTCACCGATCCGAACTTCCTGCACAAGGGCGACCACGTGCACCTGGGATATGGCCTGACCGCCGAACGCCTGACCAATCCGGCGATCGAACTCGACAAGCTGCCGCCGATCGATTTCGTGCTGCTGTCCCACATGCACGAAGACCATTTCGACAAGCTGGTGCAGGAGAAGCTGGCCAAGGACACGCCCATCGTCAGCACCAAGGAAGCTGCGGCGGCGCTCGAAAAACTCGGTTTCAAGCGCACCATCGGCCTCGGAACATGGGATCAGCTCGAGGTCGAGAAGGGCGAAGCGCGCCTGCGTCTCACGGCCGTGCCGGGACGCCATGGCAAGGCCGGCATGCAGGTCCTGCTGCCCTCGGTGATGGGTTCCGTGCTCGACTTCGGGCCGAATCCCGCCGCGCCGAGCTACCGCATGTACATCAGCGGCGACACCCTGGTGTACGACGACCTGAAGAACATCCCGCAGCGCTTCCCCGGCATCGACCTGGCCCTGCTGCACCTGGGCGGCACCCGCATCCTGGGCGTGTTCAAGGTGACGATGGATGGCAAGGATGGCGTCGATCTGATGCAGATCATCCGGCCGCAACGGGTCATCCCCATTCATTACGACGATTACGACGTGTTCAAGTCGCCACTGGCGGATTTCGCGCGCGAGGTCAAGGCGGCCGGACTGGACCAGCAGGTGACCTATCTGGCGCACGGCGAGACCTACACGTTTACTCCTCGCAAGCGCTAGGCGGTTTTATTCCCGCTCTTCGGTACGCGGCGCCATGGTGGCGTCGTCGTCGAAGGGCCAGCCAGTGTAGGGCGGCACGACGCGCTGGAACTCGTGCGGCATCACGATCGGCACCTGCAGGCACACGCTCTGGGTCGGCAGCACTTCCATCCAGTCGCGCACCAGTTCCTTGTAGGCGATGCCGACCGGGCGGATCTTGCGGTCCAGGTCGAACAGGCCCAGCTCGTTTACATTGCCGTTGTTCTCGCGCAGGGCCGTGTCCCAGTCGACCTGGTCGGTGAGGGAATACCAGGTGAAGCCCACCAGCGGCACGCCGTTGTTGCGCACGCGAAGCACATTGGCCCATTCCTTGCGCAGCCACTGCACGGCTTCGTCGCCGCGCGGCCCCTGGGACAGGTTGGTCTCGGTATGCATCACCGGCAGGCGATAGCGGTTGTAGTACTGGTGGGTGATGACGGCGTAGCCGAAGATCTCGCCGGCCGAGCGCGTCAGGCCGTCGGCCGAGACGTAGTGCTCGTTGGTCTGGTAATAATCGTTGCCCATGATGCAGTGGTGCTTCAGATTATTATTCAGGAAGAAGTGGTACTCGTCGCGGGTCATGCCGTTGTCGAGCATGTACTCGTACATCTCGGAATCGACGCGCCGGCCATAGTTGAGGTCGAGGGAGAGGAAGCGCCGGGCATTGTAGAGTTCGGCCGGACCGATGGCCGCCGGGCTCTCGGCGTGGAAATATTCGGTCGATTCGCTCTGTATGAACAGGGCGTCCGGACGCACCTGCAAGATCGCACGCATGGCCAGGATATTCGCCTTGACCAGGTGCTTCATCGCCGTGATGAAGCTGCGGTCGGTCGTCATCTGCTCGTTCCACCAGCCGTACAGGGCGGAGAACAGGGCGCAGATCGACATCTCGTTGATCGGCGTGTACAGCTGCAGCCAGGGATAGCGCCGTGCGAAGGCGCCGGCATACTCGGCGAAGAGTTCCGGAAAATCCGGGTTCTGGAAGTTGCCGATCCAGTCCGGTACGCCGAAGTGACAGAGGTCGACGATGGAAGCGATATTGCGCTGGCGCAGGTCGTTGAAGGCCAGGTCGGCGAATTCCCAGTCGTAGCGCCTGGGGCCGAGCCAGGTCTTGTGCAGCGGCGGACCATAGCGCAGCACCTTCAGGCCGAGTTCCTGGACCAGGTCGAAATCGGTGCGCCAGTGTTTGTAGTGGCCGCATTTTTCGAGTTCGTCCATCCGTACCCGACCATTCTGGATGGTTGGATTGCTGTTTTCGATACCCGTGGCAAAGATAAATCCTGGAGACATTCAACCCCCTTTCATCCGGAACGCGGCATTTCATTGTAGCCGGGATCGAATTTGCCGTTCCGAACCGTGCGCGCGTATTGCACTGCTGAGTGATAAGCTATGTAACACTTAGACAATATTTCCAACCGCCATCAGCATGTCCATGCCCATCGCGATTCCGGCGACCGTTCCGCGCGTCCCCGCCAACCTGGCGGCGTCGAACCGGCGGCTGGCCGGAGGCTTGCTGGTGTCGCTGCTGCTGCATGCGCTGCTGTTGTCGCTGCAGTTCGGCATCCCCGGGCTGAGGGCGGGTGAGGGCAGGCCCTTGAGCATCGTGTTGGCGCCTTTGCCGGCGGCGGTGCAGCCGGTGCAGCCATTGCCGTCCGTGCCGGTGACGCCGCCTGTCGAGACACCGCCACCACCGCCATTGCCCAGCGTGCCCATGCCGCCGCCGGCCCCGGTCCTGCCCGCCACGACCGAGGTCGCGTCCAAGCCCCTGCCCAGTCAGCCTGCGTCGTCGCCGTCGCCCTCGCGGCACCGCGGCTTCACCTTGCGCGACCCGGCGCCAGCCTTGCCGGCCCCGCCCGCGCCGAAGCCGGCGCCACCTCCGCGACGCAGCCTGCGCCGGCGCAGCCGTCCGCGCATCCAGCCGCCGAAGGAGACCCTGCACACCGAAGTGATCGCGCGTGAGATCAGCGAAGATCCCAGCTTCGTCCTGCCGCAGCCCGAACTGCCCGCATTGGCGGAGGTGCCGAAAGCGCCTGAAGACAGCACGCCGCCGGCGCCCCAGCTTGCACGGCAGGCGGATGAAGAGGAGGCCGTGCGGGCTCGCGCCGCGGCGGAGCGCGAGCTGGCGCAGCAGCGTGAGGCCGAGGAGGCGGTGCGGGTGGCCGAGCAGCAGCGGGCTGAGCAGCAGCGCGCCGAGGAGCTCGCGCGGCAGCAGATGGCCGAGCGGGAGCGTGTCGAGGAATTGGCGCGGCAGCAATTGGCCGAGCAGCAGCGTGCGCAGCAATTGGCCGAACAGCGCCGTGCAGATGAACTCTCGCGTCAACAGGTGGCTGAACAGCAGCGCGCCCAGCAGCTGGAAGAGCAACGCCGCGTCGAGGAGCTCGCACGTCAACAATTGGCCGAGCGGCAGCGTGCCCAGCAGCTAGCCGAGCAAGCTCGCGCCGAAGAAATGGCGCGGCAGCAATTGGCCGAGCAGCAGCGCACCCAGCAACTGGCCGAACAGCGCCAGGCCGAGGATCGCGCCCAGCAGGCCGCCGCGCGCCAGCGTGCCGAGGAACTCGCACGTCAGCAGCTGGCGGAACAGCAGCGCACCCAGCAGCTGGCCGAACAACGCCGGGCTGAGGAAATGGCGCGGCAGCAATTGGCCGAGCAGCAGCGCGCCCGGCAACTGGCCGAACAGCGCCAGGCCGAGGAGCGCGCCCAGCAGGCGGCCGCGCGCCAGCATGCCGAGGAGCTGGCGCGCCAGCAGGCGGCCGAAGCCGAAGCCGCGCGCCGGCTGGCCCGTCAAGACGCGCTGCCCGGCCAGGCGGCCGCCAATCCGGGCAATGCACTTGCGCGTGGCGAGCGCGGTAGCGGTGACGGTCTCGACCTGGGCGCCGGGCAGGGCGCCAGCACGGGATCGCGCGGGCTGCCGGGCAAGGATTTCGGTTCGCGCGCCCGCGAGCTGCTGCGCGGCATCGACGTCGCGAAAGCCGTTCCGCCGGCCATGCGCGCCGCCGAACAGGCCCGGCAGACCATGCGGCGCGCCCTGGCCGATGCCGCACGGCGTGACGTGCCGCTGCGTCTCTACCTCGACAGCGTGCGCCAGAAGATCGAGCGCAACGCCATCGTCAGCCAGATCCAGCTGTCCAGCGGAACCGTGCACACGGATCCGGTGGTGAGCATCGCGATCCGCAGCGACGGCAGCGTCGAAGACGTTACCATCCTCCGCTCCAGCGGGCGTCCGGACATCGACGACGTGGTCCGCCGCATCGTCAGCCTGAACGCGCGCTACTCGGCCTTCCCGGCCAACGTGGCGGCGAACTACGACGTGATCGAATTGCGCCGGATCTGGACCTTTGCCGACGTGCTGCGCCTGGTCGAGGAGGTGCGCTGAGCCCGTTGTGGGGACACTGTTGACCTAAGCCTGCCGTTTGACGTGCGCCAAAGCCATTCCGGGTAAGGGGCTTACCCTGATTCTGATCGCCAGAGGCTGGCAGCACATTTCGACAGGCAACACATGAACGCTTCCAATACGCAATTTTTGGCACGAGTCCTCAACTTCGTGCTGGCGTCCGCCTTTGTTCTCGCTTTCGTTCTTGTCCTTGCGGGCTGTGCACCCACCATCCATTTCCGCTCGCAGGAGCAGGCCGGTACGGACGAGCCCGCGCCACCGACGGAAATGATCACCGAAAAGCTGATCGCCACCGAGCGCCAGCAGCATCGGGAGGAAGCCAATGCCGACCTCGAGAAGCTCCTGGTGCCCAATCCGCCGCCGTATGCCATCGGCAGCGGGGACGTGCTCTCCATCGTGGTATGGGACCACCCCGAGCTGGCCGGCAATGCCATGAACCCCGGCAACATCCTGCCCGATGCCAGCGGCGCCAATTCCTCGCCGCCGGGCTTCGTCGTCGATCACCAGGGCCGCATCCAGTATCCGCTGATCGGCATGGTCGGCGTCGAGGGGCTGACCGAGGAACAGGCGCGCGCACTCTTGACCGCCAGGCTGGCGAAATACCTCGCCAATCCGAACGTCACGCTGCGGGTCCAGTCCTTCCGCAGCAAGCGCGTGTACATCGATGGCGAAGTCAAGTCGCCGGGCCTGCAGGCCATCAACGATATTCCGATGACCCTGGTCGAGGCGATCAACCGTTCCGGCGGCCTGCTGCCCAGCGCCGACCAGAGCCGCATCGTGCTGGAGCGCGGCGAGCAGCGCTACCGGATCAACCTGCGCGACCTGGTACAGAAAGGCATCAATCCCGGCAGCGTGATGCTGGCCCCGGGCGACGTCGTGCGCGTGCATTCGCGCGACGAGAGCAAGGTCTTCGTCTCCGGCGAAGTCCTGACCCCGAAGGCGCTGACGATGCACGACGGCCGCCTCACCCTCAACGAAGCGCTCGGCGAGAGCGGCGGCATCAGCCCGCTGAGCGGCGACGCGCGCCAGGTCTACGTGGTCCGCAAGACGCCCGAACGCACGCGCGTGTTCCAGCTCGACGCCCGCGTGGCCGGCTCGCTGGCGATGGCCGAATCCTTCGAGCTGCAGCCGAAGGACATCGTCTACGTGGCCGCCACGCCGCTGGCCAACTGGAACCGCAACCTCAGCCTGCTGATCCCCGGCGCGCTGACTTCCGCCGTGAGCGCGACCAACCGCCCCTGATCCGGCAGCCCGTCAATGCATGGAGCACGATCATGAGTAATGCAAGCGAGCAGCACGCCCTGACCCATGCCGCCCCTCGTCCGCCGATCGTCGGGGTGCCTTTCGACCCGCGCGCGGTCGAGGGGCCGCATGATGAATCCTCCATCGATCTCAAGAGCTATTTGCGCACGCTGTACGAGAACCGCGGGCTGATCGGCGGGATCACCGCCGTCATCACCCTCGGGGCGGTGCTGTACGCACTGGTCGCCAAGCCGGTGTTCGAGACCAATATGATGATCCACGTGGAGGAGGAGAGCCCGAACGCATCCAAGAACATCCTGAGCGAAGCCTCGTCGCTGTTCGAGACCAAGAAGGCGGCGATCGCCGAGATGGAGCTGCTGCGTTCGCGCATGGTGGTGTCGCGCGCGGTCGACAACCTCCAGCTGTACATTGATGTCCGCCCGAAATACTTCCCGATCGCGGGCTTCTGGTTCGCCAACCAGAAAGGCGGCGGCTTGTCGGAACCCGGGCTGTTCGGCTATGGCGGCTACGTCTGGGGCGCCGAGAAGGCCGAGGTGTCGCTGTTCGAGGTACCGGATGTCTGGCTCGGGCGCGAGTTCACCCTGACGGCGCTGGGCAACCAGCGCTTTCGCTTTTCCGGCGGTGGCCAGCGCATCGTCTTCGACGGCAATGTCGGGCTGCGCTACCGGGTGCCGACGCCCGAGGGCGTGATCGAGCTGAAGGTCGACCGCATGGCCGCCAATCCCGGCGCCCGCTTCGAGCTGCGCCGCATGTCGCGCCTGGCGATGATCGAGGCCATCCAGAACACGCTGGTGATCACCGAGGAGGGCAAGCAGTCCGGCATCATCGAGGTCAAGCTGCAGGGCGAAAACGCACGCCGTACCCACAGCGTGCTGAGCGAGATCGGCCGCGAATACATGCGCCAGAACCTGGCGCGCAAGACCGAGGAAGCGGAAAAGTCCCTGGCCTTCCTGAACCAGCAGCTGCCGATCATCAAGCGCCAGCTCGAGCAGGCCGAGGACCGCTACAACCAGTTCCGCAACGTGCACGGCACGGTGGACCTGCAGGAAGAGGCCCGCATGAGCCTGGCGCAAGCCGCGGCCGCACGCGCACGACGGATCGAGTTGATCCAGAAGAAGACCGAAATGCTGTCGCGCTTCACCGAAGACCATCCCGTCGTGGCGGCCATCAACCGCCAGCGCAAGGAAGTCGACGCCGAGATCGAGGAAGTCAATGCCCGCATCAAGGCCATGCCCGTGCTGGAGCAGGACGAGGCGCGGCTGACGCGCGACATCAAGGTCAGCACCGATCTCTACACGGCACTGTCGAACACGGCCCAGCAGCTGCGCCTGATCTCGGTCGGACGGGTCAGCAACGTGCGCATGGTGGACGCGCCGATCGCGCCCGAAAAGCCGATCAAGCCGAACCGTCCGCTCATCGTGGCGCTGGCCGTGGTGACGGGGCTCTTCCTCGGCAGCCTGGTCGCCTTCACGCGCAAGGCCATGATGGGCGGAATCGACGATCCGCAGAAGATCGAACGCCTGCTGCGCGCGCGTGTGGTCTACGCCACCATCCCGCACAGCAGCAACCAGGACAAGCTGATGCGCAAGGCGAAGGGCGACGGTGGCGTGCTGCCGCTGCTGGCGACCATCATTGCCGAAGATCCGGCCGTCGAGAGCCTGCGCGGCTTCCGGGCGACGCTGCAGTTCTCGATGCCCCATTTCAGAAACAATATCGTGATGTTCGTCGGGCCGACGCGCGGCATCGGGAAAACCTTCGTCACCGCGAATTTCGCCGCTGTGATGGCGGGCAGCGGCAAGCGCGTCCTGCTGATCGATGCCGACTTCCGCAGCGGCCAGCTGCACCGCTATTTCGGGGTCAGCCGCGACCAGGGGCTGTCCAAGGCGATCAATGGGGCCGCCCCGGTGGAGGAGGTCATCCATCACGACGTGATCGAAAACCTGGACTTCATCCCGACCGGGGCTGTGCCGCAGAACTGCTCGGACTTCCTGCAGCAAGTCAACCTGGGCAACCTGATCGACACCGTCAGCGCCAACTACGATCTGGTGCTGATCGACACGCCGCCGCTGCTGCAGGCCGCGGATGCGCTCGTGATCGGCAACCGCGCCGGCGCGATCTTCCTGCTGGCGCGGGCGAGTGTCACGACCAACGCCGAGGTCACCGAATCGGTGAAGCGGCTGAACCATGCGGGTTTGTCGCCGCAAGGGGTCCTGTTCAACAATATGACCCATGGGATCGGCGGCTACCACATGCAGTTCCTGGCAGGCCCTATCGGTCAGCTGGGCACCTGAATCCCGCGCAGGAAATCCACCCGCCGCCGGCCTCGCTCGAGGCCGCGCCTTCCTGTCCAAAAACTCATCCGAATAAGCCAGTGCCGCGATCGATGCGAAGACAGCTCGTATCGATCGCGGCGCCCGGGCGTGATGGCGCTTGGTATTCAGCCGGTGCGATACTGGCTGGAGCGCCGGGCGCTCGTCACCCATTGCTTGACGAGGCGCCGGATGCGATAGGTCTGCGATTCGAACAGCCGGTATGACAGGTAGGCCGACACCAGGCAGGTCGCGACGATGCCGATGCAGATCGCGAAGTGCATGGGCAGGTAGGGGGACAGCCGGCGCAGGCCGAAAGACGTCGCCAGCCAGTGCGCCAGCAGGGCGATCAGCGGCACGTGCAGCACATACAGGCTGAAGGAGAAATCGGCAAAGAAGCGTCCGCCATTCGCGAGCGGGCGCACGAGTTTCGAGCTCGGCGCGGCGCGGAACTGCAAGCTTGACAGGAAGACCAGGAACATCAGGCTGCAGGCCAGGTCCTGCCACAGGGTATCCGTCGTGAAGGCGTCGAGCGTGCCGGTAAGGCGGAAATACCCGGCCACCGCGAGCAGCAGCACCAGCCAGACGAGGCGCAGGGCGGGGCCGGACTCGATCCGGACGCGCGAAAAGGCAACCCCGAGCAGCCAGATCAGGAAGTATGCGGTGATGGAGAAAGGCAGCATGGCGACGATCAGCAGCACGGCGGCGGTGGCCGCCAACCGTGCCATGTAGGTGCGCGCGGCAAACAGCAGCGCCAGCAGCGGAAACAGCACGTAATACCAGGTTTCGTTCGCCAGGCTCCACAGAGGGAAGTTACCGCCGAAATCGGGCAGGAAGACACGCTGCAAGCCGACCAGGTTGCCGAAAAATACGAGCGCCGAGTACTCGTTGGTGACGGCGTAATCGATCCTGCCCGTATCGACGGCGCCGATGGCGGCGGCGAACAGCAGTGTCAGGATGAAGGTCGGGATCAGCACGGTCCACAGGCGCGTCATGCGGTCGATCGCATAGTCCGTGAAGGCGCCGGGCTTGTCGAGTTTGTTGAGCAGGCTGCCCCCCACCAGCCAACCGCTGATGATGAAAAATACCAGCACCGCCTGGTGAGCGAAGCCGGTAATGAACGCAAACCCCTGAAACCACAGCGGGGGATCGGAGATCGTGCGAAGGCCCGGGTACATGGCCGCGCGAACATGGGCGGCGGCCACGATGATTGCGGCGGCGCCGCGCAGCAGCGATATCAGGACGGAGTGCCAGTAATCGTCCCCTAACTGGCTCTTTCGCTGGAATGCCAGTCGCGGGAGCGCGGAACCACGCATTTCTTTGGTAGACATGATGCCTCCTTCTTCGGTCGAATCCTGCATTCTTTGGCGGGCTGCGTGAATGGAAAAGTCGTGGGATTGCCCGACACGGCGAGCGCGACGCGATGCATGACGTAACCAAACGGGAAGGAATGCATGGCATACACGGTCGCTGCGAATACCGCCCCTGTGCACCACAATGTGTAGCCGGGAGGACGCGGCATCGGGCGCAGCAGCCAGATCCCGCCCAGGCTGACGGCGGCACCAATGGCCCAGCCGGCGATCACCTCGGCCACGCCGTGATAGCCCTGCACGACCAGGAGCACGCCCATCAGCGCACCGGCCGTCAGTCCGGCTGCCACACCGGCTCCCTGAAGACGCGGCGCGCGCTGCAGCAGCAGGAACATGAGGGTCGGCAGCACCGCGGTGACGCCGGCGGCATGGCCGCTGACGGCCTTGAAGCTGGTGCCCGGGAGCGGGGCGCCCCAAGCCAGGAAGGCCACCTTGGTCGTGGCGACCAGGCCGATCCCGAGCGCGAACAGCAGGCTCCACAGGAGTGCCGGGCGCCAGGCGCGGGCAAGCAGCAGCCACACCGTCACGGCCGCCGCCGCCGCCAGTGTCAGCGGAACGTCACCGATATGCACGAGTTCGCGCCAGAACATGCTCTGTCCTCGTCAGTGCACGATGGCGACCAGCGTCTTGCAGATGATCTGCAGGTCGGTCCAGAAGCTGCGCTCCTGGACATAACGCATGTAGTAGCGGAGCTTGATGGGAAGGATGGTGTCGACGTAGGCTTTTTCGGGATCGCTTGCCTGGCCCAGTATCCGGTTCTCGTCGCGGTAGAGGATCGAGGCCCAGTCGGTGATTCCCGGCGCCACCGACAGGACGATCCTGCGCGCATCCGGGGGATAGCAGGCCACGTAGCGCGGCACTTCGGGCCGTGGCCCCACCAGGCTCATCGTTCCGTAAATGACATTGATGAGCTGCGGCAACTCGTCGATCTTGTAGTGGCGCAGGAAGTGGCCGACCCTGGTGATGCGGCAGTCGTCGCCGACGGTCAGCTGGCGCGCCTCCTCGCTCTGCGCGCTCATGGTGCGGAACTTGAATATCCTGAAGGGCTTGCCCCATCGGCCGACGCGCTGCTGCCGGAAGAACACCGGTCCCGCCGAGTCGATCTTGATGGCCAGGGCGATCAGCACGAACAGCGGCGCCAGCAGGGCCAGGCCGGCCAGGGAGGCAAGGATGTCGAACAGGCGCTTGATCATGACAAGGTCGCGCGCACGGCCGCGATGACGCGGGCCTGGTCGGCATCGCTCATCTTTGTGTACAAGGGCAGCGTCAGCATGGCGTGATAGCTCGCTTCGGCGACGGGAAACTGGGCCGGCGACAGGCGGCAGGTTTCGCTCCAGTAGGGATGGCGATGCAGGGGAATGAAATGCACGCTGGTACCGATCCGCTGCCGGGACAGTGCGGCGATCAGCTCGTCGCGGTCCAGCGGCGCGGCCCCGGTCAGCCGTACCGGATAGAGATGCCAGGCATGGCTCGAGCCCGGCGGCGCATCCGGTGGCAGCTGGAGGGGCAAGCCGGCCAGCCCCTCGGCGTAGCCGCGCGCGAGCTGCCGGCGGCGCAGCAGGAAGTGGTCGAGCTTGCGCAACTGCTGGACGCCGATGGCCGCGGCGATATCGGTCAGGTTGTACTTAAACCCGGCAGCAACGACTTCGTAGAACCAGGCCGGCGTGGTCGAGGTGTAACGAGCGAAGGCGTCCTGCTTGATGCCGTGGATGCGCATCATCCTTACCCGTGCCGCGAGCGCGGCGTCGCGCGTGACCACCATGCCGCCTTCGCCCGTCGTCATGGTCTTGTTGGCATAGAAGCTGAAGACCGTGACGTCGCTGTCCAGGGTGCCGATCAGGCGGCCTTTGTAGAGCGTGGGCAGGGCATGCGCGGCGTCTTCGATCACGCGCAGGCCGTGTGCCGCCGCGAGCGCGAGGATCGGGTCCATGTCGCAGGCCAGGCCGGCATAGTGCACGACGATGACAGCCTTGGTGCGCGGCGTGATCGCGGCGTCGATCGCCGCGGCACCCAGGTTCAGGGTGTCCGGTTCGACGTCGACGAGCACCGGCTGCGCGCCCAGGTAACGCACGACTTCGGCGGTGGCGGTGAAGGTCATGGTCGGCAGGATCACTTCGTCGCCCGGGCCGATGCCGAGCGCTTCGAGCGCCAGGTGCAGGCCGGCGGTGGCCGAATTGACCGACACCGTCTCGACGCCGGCGTCCAGGTAGGCGGCGAAGTCCTGTTCGAACTGGCGGGTCTTGGGGCCGGTCGTCACCCAGCCGGAACGCAGGCAGGCCACCACTTCGGTAATTTCTTCTTCACCGATGTCCGGTAATGCGAAGGGGAGAAAAGGGGAGACGTCGGTGGGTGCCACGGTCGGTTCGATCATATTGTCCTCAGTGTGAAAAGTCAGACTGGAAGTTCAGGCGCAGGCTTGCAGGAAGCGTTGTCCCAGTACCGGGTAGGTGAGGTTCTCGAGGACGAACCTGCGGCCCTGGAGCCCCATGGCCTTGCGCCGCTCCGGATCCATCGCGCGCATGGTGCGGATGCCCTCCACCACGGAAGCCGCGTCTTCGGCCGTGACGGAGATGCCGCAGCCTGCCTCCGCCACGAGGTCGTTGCCTGCCTCGATCGCGTAGAGGATCGGCCGGGCGGCCATCATGTAGTCGATCAGTTTGTTGGGTGCGACGCCGAAGCGGAACAAGGGCTGGCGTTGCAGGCCGATGTAGGCCAGGTCGAAGGAAGCGAGCAGCGCGGGCACGTATTGCTTGGCGACCGGGTCGAGGAAACGGACCTTGTCGAGGCCTTCGTCGCGGGCGCGTTGCCGCAGTCTTTCCTTTTCAGGGCCGGCGCCGGCCAGTACGAAGGTGACGGGATCGTCGCGCACCAGGGCGGCCGCGCCGAGCAGGGTTTCGAGTGCATTGGCAACGCCGTGGCTTCCGGCAAAACCGACGATGAATTGGCCGCGCCGGCGCAGCTCCGCCAGCGTGTCCTCGGCCGCCGCCGGCAGGGGCTGGGGTTCGCGCAGCCACTCGGCCGGGTCGGTGCCGTTGGGGATGAGATGCAGCTTGTGCGGCGCCATGCCGTGCGCCTCCAGGTGCTCGCGCACTTTGGGCAGGATCGAGACCACGGCGTCGGCATGGCGGCAGGCGTAGTTCTCTGCCGCCTGCAGCAGCATGATGAAGGGGTGGCGGTTCGAATAGCCGCCCAGCTCCATCGGCGACAGCGGCCACAGGTCGTGCACTTCGAACAGCAGGCGCGCGCCAGCCAGGCGGGCGATCCTGTGCGCGGGCCAGATGTCGAGTGGATAGGTGCTGGAGGCGATAACGGCATCGGGGCGGAACTCGCGTGCCAGCGCGCGTCCTTCACGGTACAGGCGCGTGACGAAGGCGGCCATGTTGAGGGCGCGGCCGACGCCGTTGCCGGTGTAGGCCGGCGTATCGAACCAGGTGTATTCGATGTCGTCGATGACTTCGTCGAGCCGCGATCGTCCCTGCAGATCGGGATCGTGGGTCCGCACATGGGAGCGGGCCGATGCGAGGATCCGGACCCGGTGCCCCAGCCGCCGCCATTCGCGCGCCAGGTAATAGGGCCGGTACTCCATGCCATGCCGCAGCGAGCCTGCGTAATGATTGATTAGTAGAATGTTCACGCTGAGCCAGTCGATTCGGTTCGTGCCTGCCGATGCTATGCATGGACGATATCAACTTAGTAAGCCCGCGCTTTGAAGCACCACAAATAAAAAACCCACGCGAAGCAGGGCTCCGCGTGGGTTGGGCGAGGCCTGGACTTGGTCCAGGCTGTTCCGCTGAAGGCTTAGAAGCTTTCGTAGGCGCCGATATCGAACGCGCCGCCGCGCGGACGGGCGATGCCGTCGATGTCGGTGGTCGGGGCCGAGTTCGCCGTACCTTTGTTGACTGCCGGCGAGCTGCTCTTCAGGCGGTAGTTGCCTGCGGTGCCGCTGGCCTGGTAGCTGACGAATTGCGGATCGGCCGAGATGGTGCCGGTCGCGCTGCCGACCTTCATCGAGACGCCTTTACCGCCGTTGCCGTACACCACATTGTTGGCGACGACGTTGCCGCTGCCGATGCAGTTCTGGCCCGAAGCGCAGTACTGCAGGATGCCGTTGGCCGGGTTCTTGTAGACGATATTGTTGATGACCAGGGTATTGGTCAGGATCTTGCCGCCCGGAGCGTCGCCGGTGCCTTCGACGATGCCGCCACCCATGCTGCCGGCGCCGTTGGCGAAGGACGTGTTGTTGGCGACGACAACCTTGTCGGCCGCGTGCCACAGGTGGATGCCCCAGGCCGAGCTGCGGTAGACGATATTGTTGTAGATGTGGCCGCGCAGGTTGGCGTGATAGATGCCATGCACTGCATTGCACGAGCCCGGAACGCCGATATCGTGCACGACGTTGCCGATGATGTCGCCGTCCGAAGCGGTGTAGACCGCATTCATGATGCCGGCACCGCCGGCGCCGGTGCAGCCGCCGGAGATGGTCAGGTTGTGCACGTGGTTACCCTGTACCAGGGTATAGGAGCCCTGGTTCAGGATGCCCAGGCGGCCTGGACCGCTGATGTCGAAGCCGACGATATCGGTGTAGTTGGCGTTGTTGGTCCACATGCCCTGGGTGCCGCTGCCGATGATCTTGGCACCCCACTTGGTGTCGGACACGTAACGGATGCGCGCGCTCGAGGTGCCATGCACCTTGGTCGTGACGTTTTCGCGGTAGGTGCCCGGAGCGACGTGGACGGTGGTCGACGGCTTGGCCATGTTGGCGGCGCGCTGGATGGTCTTGAACGGCTTTGCTGCGGTGCCCGGGTTCGAGTCGGAACCGGTCGGTGCAACGTACAGGTTGTAGATCGAAGTGGCTGCGGCAGCCGTGACCGCGTAGGAAGCGGCCAGCTGGCTGGTGGCGTCGGCCGGTGCGACGAGCGCTTGGTTGGTATTCGACGAGACGACTGCGGCAGCAGCGGTTTGCGCGACGCCTGCGCTCAGCAGGACGGTGGCGCTGCAGCACAGCAGGGCGTGGATACGGGCGTTCGAAGCAGAGGTAATGACGTTTTTCATCTAAAAAATCCTAACAACAATGTGTGGAAGAGTAAGCTTTGAGCGGCGGAAAATTCTTTAGTTCAATGGATTCGCGGAAAAATTTTCTTGAAGTATCAAATTGGCAAAAGCTGTTTCCGTGTTCCTCGATGACGCCCAAATGAGTAAGCTTTGAGCGACGGAAACTTCCTAAGTTCAATGGATTTGCGGAAAAAATTCCGCGGCGTATCAAATTCCCAAGAAATGTTCTTGGGAGAGAGGAACGAGGGAGAAGGGCTGGCGCCCGGCGGATGGATTGCTAGCGGCTTTCGTAGGCGCCGATATCGGGAGCCGCCCCGCGTGGACGGGTGACATGTTCGATATCGGTGGATGGGGCGAAGCTCTCGAGCCCTTTCCTGCGGGCTGGCGAGCTAGGTTTCAGTCGATAGTCTCCGCCGCCCCTGGCCCGGTAATCGACGAACTGCGGGTCTTCCATGATGGTGCCGATTGCCTTGCCTACCTTCATGAGCACCGCCGCGGTGCTGCCGTACACGAGGTTGTTGGCCACCTCGTTGCCGTGGCCGATGCAGTTCTGGCCCGGATAGCAGAACTGGGCGATGCCTTTGGCGGGATTGTTGTAGACGATGTTGTTGACGACCTTGGTGTCGGTCAGGATCTTGCCGCCCGGGCTGTCGCCGACGCCGACCACGATGCCGCCGCCCATCTCCGCGGAACCATTCTCGAAGACGGTATTGTTTGCGATCGTTACATGGCCGGCGGCATGCCACAAATGGATGCCCCAGGACGACGCGCGGTACACGATATTGTTGACGATCCTGCTGCGCAGATTCGTCACATAGATGCCGTGGATGCCGATGCACGCACCCGGCACCCCGATATCATGGACCACGTTGCCGATGATCTCGCTGTCCGAGGCGCGGTAGTTGGCGTTATGGATGCCGGCGCCGCCAGCGCCGGTGCAGCCCCCCGACACGCCCAGGTCGTGCACGTGGTTGCCCTGTATGAGCGTGTGCGAGGCGAGGTTGAGGATGCCGAGGCGGCCGGTGCCGGAAATATCGAAGCCGACGATGTCCGTGTAGTCGGCCTGGTTGGTCCACACGCTTTCGGTGCCGCCGCCGACGACCTGCGCCCCCCACTTGGTATCCGACAGGAAGCGGATACGCGCAGCCGGGGTGCCGTGTACCCTGGTCGCGACGTTTTCGTGATAGGTGCCGGCGGCGACGTGCACGGAAGTGCCTGGCCTGGCCAGGCTGGCGGCGTGCTGGATGGTGCGCAGGGGCTCTTCTTCGCTGCCCGGATTCGAGTCGGCGCCCGTCGTCGCCACATACAGCATGGTTTCGGCGGGTCTGGATTCCGGCATGATCCTGCCCGCGCAGGCAAACCCGCCGGCGGCAATCAGTACGCTCATGCCGATGGACTTGTACAAGGCTTCAACCCGATCGGTGCGCCACCGCCTCGTGCAGCGGGGCTGGCGCGGAGGGCCCGGATTCGGTGCTACGTCCTTTTGGATACCTCCCTTTGAGTCGGTATCGCGAATAGGCGCCGAGCATCCCGCCGATGAGCATGTCCGTGAAAAAATGCGATTTGATGAGCAATAAGATAGTGGCGCATGCCATCGAAAAGCCCAGTACGAGGTCGCCGCTATCCTCCCTCGAAAAATATCCCCTGACAAGCATCGAGACGGTTGGGAAAGCCAGCAAGGCGACCAGGTAAATGAAGCCGAATAAGCCGAGATCGACCCAGGCCGACATGATGTTGTGCGCATAATGTCCGGGGGCGTAACTCGCGTAATCGCCGAATATGGGATAAGTGGAAATGGTGCGCATCGCCAGTTCGGCCAGGTGACGTCGCGCGATCGCCGAAGTGGAGTGCGACAGGTCGAGCAATTCCATGATCCGGTTATCCGGCATCATCGACAGCAAATGGTCCAGGTTCATGGTGATCAGCGACGCAATCAATGCGAGCACGATCGCAAACACGGTTTTATGCCGGGCGAAATAAAACTCGATGAAGGGGATGGCGAACAGCAGCGCGACGAATTCGCTGCGTGCCGTGTTGAGAAACAGGGAAATGGCACCGACGACATAGAGAAAGGCGCGCAATGGCAGGCTGCGGGTATATGCCACGACGCACAGGCAATTGACCAGGTAGGAGCGCGCCAGTCCCTGATAGGTCGACAGGGCGCTGGGATCCAGGGCAAGGCCCATCGCATCCATGCGGAACACGCCGTCGACGGAATACGAGAAGATGATGACGGACATCCCCATCAGGCACAATAAGGAAGGATAACGGACTTCCGGGTGCGCGAAATCGATCATCTTGAACATGATGAAGGTATTCGCCATGTAGAGCGCCCCCAGCAGATGGGCGATGACGATGACCGGGTTCTTGCCATTCGCGCCGTTGACGATGGCCACGACGCAGAGAAAGGCCAGGAAGCCGCCGTAGTACAGCTCGTTGGGCAGGAGTCGGCTGCCGTTCTGGCGAAGCTGCCTGATGTAGAACACCGTAATGGGAAATGCAAAGGCCAGCGAAACGGGAGCGAAATACCCGCCAAGAAATGCGTGTATCTGTCCTGTCCCCAGCAGGAAGTGATAGAAGAAGAAACCGGGAAACAGCGCCAGGAAGGCCGCGGTCAGCGTGACGCGTTCCAGGCGGGATCCGGGAATGGGAAATGTCGTCATGCGACCGCCGTCCGGTTCTGGGAGCACTGGTAGGACATGTACAGGTAGACCAGGTAGAGCAGCGAATAACCGATCACATACCAGAGCACACTCTGGTGCAGCGAGGGCGCCACCACGAACACCGTGGCCGTCATCAGAAACAGCGCCACCTGCCAGACCAGTTCCACCTTCTGCTTGCCGGCGACGAAGAAGACATAGCTGAGCGGGCTGGCAATGAAGTTCAGGAAGCACAGTGGGGCCAGGATGCGCGCCAGTTCTCCCGCCGGTCGCCAGGCCTGGCCGAAGACGATGGCAAACAGCTCGGGCGCAAACAGGAACAGGACCAGCGAGGGCCCCAGGGCCAGCAGGGCCAGGGCCTTGAAGGTCGCGAGGTAGGCTTCCTCGCAATTGCCGACGGTCTGGAAGTCCTGCACGGACTGGCGCTTGAATACTTCGAGCACCGAGGCCGCGAGCAGGGAAATCGGCGCGGCGACCACGCGCTGGGTGAGCGCAAACAGGCCTGCCGCCAGCGCGCCGTGCTTGAATCCGATGATGAACAGCGGCAGCTGACCCACGAGCGCGTTGAGCAGGCTCGATGGCAGGGAAAAGCGCCAGAAGGCCTGGTGCTTCACGAGATACTTGCGTTGTCCGGTGTCGAGCTTCAGCCCGACCCGTGCGAAAGGTGGCGACAGCAGCGCCCGCGCCACCCACAGCCCGGTTGCCAGACCGATCAGCTGGCCTCCGGGCAGCGCCGCCGCACCCAACCCCAGTGCGAGCAAGACCAACTGGGTCGCGGCAATGGTGCCGGCGCCCACCATCCTGGCCTTTGCCGCCTTGCCGAACTCGTTGTGCGAGGTCGCGTAGGCATAGGTGGTCTGGATATAGGCGGTAAGCCAGGTGCCGACGCCGATGGTGAGCAGTTCGAACCAGGTGATGTCCTGCAGGGCCGGCAGGCCGAGGGCGCGCACCAGGACCGCGAGCAGCGTGAGCACCAGCGCCAGCATGCCTGCGGAATAGGCCACCACTTCGAAGCAGACCCGTTGCTGTGCCGGGTCGCGCTCGAGGACCATGGTGACATCGATGCGCAAGGTGGCGCCGATCGCGGCCACCGTGATCACGCTGAGCCAGATACTGAAAGCACCCATGTCGGCCGGTGTGCACATGCGCGTGAGAAGAGGTGCTGCAAGCAGGGGCAGGACTTGTGCGCCCGTTGCCCCGGTCAGCACGGTAACGACGTTACGCCAGAAATCGGGCCGCAAGGCGCTCATGAGACCACCATTGCGATGCGCTGCCAGACGTAGAGGTCGGGAGAATTTCGCGACAGGTAGCAAAAGGCCATGAAAAATAATTCCTGTGTCATTTCAGGCGGTACCTGGCACGGTAGGGTTTGAATCCGAGCGACAGCTTGAACTGGCGCAAACCAGGCTGAGCGCCGAAGAAGGTGTCATACATGACGTAATTCAGGGTGCCTTCCTCGATCAGCCCGCAAACGATGTCGGCCACCATCAAATGCATGGCGCCATCGTTGTTGCGATGGCCGATGACGTGGGAAAAGGCGCAGAAATCGCCGTAGATGCCGAGGTTGGCATAAGCCATGAGCGTGCCCCTGGCATCGAACACGCCGAAATACCTGAAGTAGGGCAGCTTTTCGAAGCGCGCCACTTTCTGCAGATAGTGCTGCTCCATCGGGCGGCCCTGGCGGAGGTCCACCGAGGTATTGATGGCATGGATCTCGTCGACGTGGCTGTTGCGTTCGATCTCGCGGAGGACATAGCCGCGCGAGCGCGCGCGCTTCGCATGGTAGGCGCCGCGGTTCTTGCCCTTGATCTGTTCCAGGTAGGCGTCGCGGTTCGCGCTGGCGCGCAGGTCGACGAGCGCCGCGCCCACGCTCTTGTTCTGGATGATGCGGTACCTGGGGTGGGGCTTGGTGAAGTAGCGATAGGCCTCCTGGATGCCGGCCGGATCGATCCGCGAATGAAAGTTCAGCGCGGCGACCGGCAGCCGGATGATCTCGACGGCGGTGGCGAAGTGGCGGGCGAGTGATTCCATGATGGCTGGCCTCGCTCAATCCAGGTCCGCGACGAGCCGTTCGACGATGCGCGCGGCGGCGTCGCCGCGGCCGTAAGGCGTCATGTCATCGCCGCGGCTGCCGAGGCCCGCCTTCAAGGCGGCGAGTACCGTTGCCGCGTCGGTCGGCGGCGCGAGGCGATTCCATCCGCCCTCCAGCAGTTCCGTCCATTCGGTCTGGTCGCGCAGGGTGACGCAGGGCACCTGATGGAAGAAGGCTTCTTTCTGGATGCCGCCCGAGTCGGTCGCAATCAGGGCGGCCCGCTTCTCGAGGTAGACCATGTCCAGGTAGCCCAGAGGATCGAGCAGGGTCACCGAGCCGGCCAGCCGGTCCAGCATTCCCTGTCTGGCAAGTACGGCGCGGGTACGCGGGTGCAGCGGCCAGATCACGGACACATGGTCGGCAAAGGCTGCGAGGGCCTCGACGATGACGCCCAGGCGGTCCGGCGCGTCGGTGTTCTCGGCGCGGTGGGCCGTGACCAGGCAGTATGGGCGCGACGCCAGCATGGGGGCGAGACTGCGTAGCTGCCCGCTGGAGGCGTCGGCCCGGGCGCCATGGCGCAGGGCGACATCGAACATGACATCGCCGACCTGGTGTATCCGCGACGCCGCAACGCCTTCGTGCAACAAATGCCGGTCGGCGGCCCCTGTCGGCGTGAACAGCCATTCCGAGACCCGGTCGGTCAGTATCCGGTTGACCTCCTCGGGCATCTTCATGTTGAAAGACCGTAATCCAGCTTCGACGTGGGCCACCGGGACGTGCAGCTTGGCGGCTGCCAGCGCGCCTGCCAGCGTCGAGTTGGTGTCGCCATACACCAGCACCGCGTCCGGCCGTTCCGCCAGCATCAGCTTCTCGATCTCGATCAGCATGCGTCCGGTCATTTCGCCGTGGCCGCAGCCATTGATCGCGAGCTGATAAGCGGGCTTGTTCATGCCGAGTTCGGGAAAGAACACATCGGACATATTGGCGTCGAAATGCTGCCCTGTGTGGACCACGATTTCGCGCAGCCGGGAGCACTCGGCGATGGCGGCCGATACGGCGCTGGCCTTGATGAATTGCGGACGCGCTCCGATGATGGTCAGGATTTTTCTGGAGGTCATGGATCACCAATGCTCAAGATGTTCAGGTCCGGACGGCAGGCGTTCACCAGGTCAGGCCCTCGTAAAAGCGCACGAGGTTGCTCTTGGTGTTTTCCTTCCAGTTGGTGTCGAATTGCCGGGGATGGGTCAGCAGATAGACCCGGCTATGGTTGCGGATCGCGTCGAGCGGCGAGATCGGGTAGTAGTACTGCGGCGGCGGGCGGTCCGAAATGTAGACGCCGAAGTGCCCGAGCAGCTCCTCGTCGTAGGCTTCGCATTCGATGCCGCAGGCATTGCGCAGCATCGGGCAGCGGAGGATTTCCGTGTTCGACAGTTTCAGGCGGCGGTTGGCAAAGTCGCCGTGGCTGGCGACCGTGACCATCTTGCGGCCAAGCCGGCGTTCCAGCAGCTGGAAGTTCTTGAGAAAATCATCGCGGATTTCCGGAAGCCGTTCGTGCAATACGGCCGGGTCCTTGATATTGTGCTTCTTTGCGAAGGTCGCGAGTTCCTCGTAGTGGTAACTCGCCTCGCTGCCATATTCCTCGATCTCGTTCATCAAGTCGACGTCGAGGGTGCACAGCCTGAAATAGTAGCTCGACTTGACCTTGTACTTCTTTTCGATCTGGAACAGCCGGCGCGCGGTACGCACATCGGTATCGATGTCGTGCCGGTGCAAGATGACATTGTCGGACGGCGTTGCGCCGGCTTTCATCGACTCGAAGAAGTCGCGCAAGGAGGTATGGGTATAGCCGGCATTCGACGCCGCCACCAGGATTTTCTCGTGGTGCTCCAGACGCGACGGCATCATGTAATCGCTGTAGATTCTGCCGAAGATCTTCTTCATGGTCGTCAGGCCGCTGCGGTTGGCACGGGCTTTTTCCGGACCGGCGCACTGGCCGGGATGAGCTTGTTCATGCATGGCTTGGGCTGAAGCGCTTGATGGTGTCGACGACGTGCTGCTGCTGTTCGTAGCGCATTTCGGGATAGAGCGGCAGCGACAGGATGGTCGACTGGTTGGCATGGGCATTCGGGAACTCGTGGCTCGCATGCCTGAAACGGCGATACGCGGGCAGGAAGGGCAGCGCAAGCGGATAATTCACCACGGTTTGTATATCCGCTTCATGCAGGTGGGTGGCCAGGGCGGCACGCTCCGGATGGCGCACGACGTAGAGGTGATAGACGTGTTCGCGTCCCTCGGCCACTGTCGGCAAGCCCAGCCCCTCGACCTCGCCGAGCGTTTCGGCATAGGCCGCGGCCCATTGCTGGCGCGCGCGTGTCCAGGCGGGAAGATGGGGCAGTTTGACCGAGAGAATCGCGGCCTGCAGGCCGTCGAGGCGGCTGTTGATCCCTTCCATCTGGTGGTCGCCCTTGAACAGGCCGCCGTGCCGCGCATACATCGCCATCCGCTCGGCGAGCCGGGCGTCGGCGGTCACGATGGCGCCGGCATCGCCCATCGCGCCGAGGTTCTTCCCAGGGTAGAAGGAGAAGGTCGCGGCGTTGCCGAAGGTGCCGACGGGTCGGCCTTTGTACCTGGCCAGGTGGGCCTGGGCGCAGTCCTCGATGACCCACAGGCCATGCTTGCGCGCGATCGCCATGATCGCGTCCATGTCGGCCGGCTGCCCATACAGATGTACCGGGATGATGCCGACGGTGCGCGGCGTGATCTTCGCTTCGATTTGGGCCGGATCGATCGTGAAGGTGTCGCTGTCGGTGTCGCAGAACACCACCGTGCCGCCGGCCTGGGTGATCGACTCCGAGGTCGAAATCCAGGAATGCGCCGAAGTGATGACTTCCATGCCAGGCTCGACCCCGAGCGCATGCAGGGCGATGTACAGCGCGTCGGTGCCGTTGGCGCAGGAGACGCAGTGCGGGATGTCGAGCAGGCTGGCGAACTCGCGTTCGAAACGTTCGACGTGCGGGCCGCGGATGAAGGCCGATTCGGCAATCACGGTGGCGATGGCCGCGTCGATGTCATCCTTGATCGACAGGTACTGCGCATACAGATCGGCGATGGGAACGGTAGGCATAGTGTCGGCAGGTCAGTGGTTGGAAGGATGATGCGATGCTGCGGGCGCCGCGAGGGCGCGGATCCGGCGCGCCGGATTGCCGGCGTAGATGCCGGGTTCCAGGATGTCCCTGGTGACGACCGCACCGGCACCGATGACGGCACCGTCGCAGATCCGTACCGGCATGATGGTGGCGTTCGAGCCGATCGACACCGCGCGGCCGATCCTGGTGGCGCGCCACAAGTCCTGTTTCCCGCCGGCCGGTCCGCCGCCGGCGAAGGTGTCGTTGATGAACATGACGCCGTGGCCGATGAAGCAGTCTTCGCCGATGCTCACCAGGGAGCAGATGAAGGCATGCGACTGCACCCTGGTGCGCGCGCCGATGTGGACATTCGACTGGATCTCGACGAAGGGGCCGATGAAGCAGCCGTCGCCGATCTCGCATTCGTAGAGGTTGACGGGGGCGACGACCTTGACGCCGTTGCCGAAGGACACGTCCCGGACGCCGGCCTGCAGCAGGGTGGGCGCATGCGTCCCCGCTGCGGCGGCCGTATCGACCGGCTTCATGCGACTTCTCCGAGGCGGCAGCGCTTGGGACGGAAACGCAGCTGCACTTCGCGGCCGGTTTCGATCGACTCGTAGAGCGCGCTGATCAGTTCCAGGCTGCGCCGTCCGACCAGGCCGTCGACCAGCGCCGGACTGCCGTCGAGCAGGCAGGCGGCCACGTGTTCGTAATAGGCCTGGTGGCCGAAGCCATACACGTTCGGCGGATTGACCGAAAAGTTCTCGACGACGTCGGCATCTTCCAGGGTCGGCCGGGCGAATTGCCAGGAGCGGATCTTGTTGACCGAGAAGCCGGCGATCTCGACCGAGCCATGTTCGCCAAGCACCGACAGCGAGCCTTCGAGGTCGCGCGGCCGGGCGGCGGTGGTCGCTTCGATGATGCCCAGCGAGCCGTTGCAGAACTTGAGCGTCGCGACGGCCGTGTCCTCGGTCTCGATGTGGGCCAGCGCCGTCGCCGAGCGCGCATGGACGGCATCGACGTCGCCCATCATCCATTCCAGCAGGTCGATGTGGTGGCTGGCCTGGTTGGTCAGCACGCCGCCATCGAATTCCCAGGTCCCGCGCCATGCGTCGTGATCGTAATAGGCCTGCTCGCGGCACCAGCGCACCCGCACGGTGCCGAGGATCAGGCGGCCGAAGCGGCCGGCGTCGAGCGCTTCCCTGAGTTTGACGACGGGCAGGTTGAAGCGGTTCTGCTTGACGACGAAGAGCTTGACGCCGGCATCGTCGCAGGCGTGGATCATGGCGTCGGCGTCGTCCAGGCGCAGGGCCATCGGCTTTTCGACGACCACATGCTTGCCGGCGCGGGCAGCGGCGATCGCATGCGGGGCATGCATGCCGCTGGGCGTGAGCACCGCGACGACGTCGATGCCGGGGGCGTTCAGGAGTTCGTCCATGTGCCGGTAGGCCGGCACGTCGAACTGCTGGCCATAGAGCCCGGCGCGTTCGGGCACGATGTCGCAGACGGCGCCGAGGCGCAGATTCGCCACCTTGCCGTTGCCGAGCAATTCGATATGGCGTTTGGCGATGCGTCCGCAACCGAGTATTCCGACGTTGATCATCACATGGCTCCCGAAGTCGACGACGCGTTGCCGGAGGACGCACCGGCGACGTGGGGACGGCCGACCGAGTAGTAGTCGAATCCATTGTCGAGCAGCCAGGCGGACTCGTAGAGATTGCGTCCATCGAAGACCACCGGCGCTTTCAGCTTGTGCTTCATCAGGTCGAAATCGGGACTGCGGAATTCCTTCCATTCGGTGACGATGAGGAGGGCATCGGCGCCTTCCAGCACGTCGTACATATTGCTGCCGAACTGGACGCCGGACGAATGCGGAAAGACCTTGCGCGCCTCGTCGATCGCGATCGGATCGAATGCCTGGATATTCGCGCCCTCCGCCAGCAAGCCATTGATGACGGCGATGCTGGGCGCTTCGCGCATATCGTCGGTATTCGGCTTGAACGACAGTCCCCACATCGCCAGGTTCATGCCGGCCAGGCTGCGGCCGAAATGGGCGCGGACCTTGTCGACCAGCAGACGCTTTTGCGCGGCGTTGGCGGCCTGGACGGCATCGATGACCAGCATCGGACTGTCGTGCTCGGCCGCCGTCCTGCGCAATGCGCGCACATCCTTCGGGAAGCAGGAGCCGCCGTAGCCGCAGCCGGGGTAGAGGAAATGGTGGCCGATGCGCGGGTCCGAGCCCATCCCCAGGCGCACCTGTTCGATGTCGACGTCGAGTTTTTCGGCCAGGTTCGCCAGTTCGTTCATGAACGAGATGCGGGTCGCCAGCATGGCGTTCGCCGCGTACTTGGTCAGTTCGGCGGCCTGGACGTCCATCACGATCATGCGCTCGTGGTTGCGCTGGAAGGGCTGGTACAACTGGCGCATGGTCCTGGCCGCATGTTCGTCGTCGACGCCGATGACGATGCGGTCCGGGCGCATGAAGTCCCCGATCGCCGTGCCTTCCTTGAGAAACTCCGGATTCGATACGACGCCGAAGGCGACGTCGAGCTCGCGCTTGCGGAGTTCCTGGCAGACCGCCTTCCTGACCTTCGCGGCGGTGCCGACCGGGACCGTCGATTTGTTGACGATCACCTTGTAGCCGTCCATGTGGGCGCCGATGTTGCGCGCCGCGGCCAGCACGTGCTGCAGGTCCGCCGAGCCGTCTTCGTCCGGCGGCGTGCCGACCGCGATGAACTGGATATCGCCGAAAGCGACCGCGGCGGCAATATCGCTTCCGAATTGCAGCCGGCCTGCCGCCATATTGCGCCGGACGATATTTTCGAGTCCCGGTTCGTAAATCGGAATGCGCGAGGCATTCAGCATGTCGATCTTTTTCTGATCGATATCGAGACAATAAACCTGATTGCCGACTTCGGCCAGGCAGGCGCCAGTCACCAAACCGACATAGCCAGTTCCAACCACGGTAATTTTCATGATGGGACGTATGTGAGCCAATAAGTTTATTACCAGGCACACCGCGGAATTAAGCGGCGCTTATCCTTATCGCCCGGGCCTGTAATTCAAATGTTGTTAGCATGAAGGCAAAGTATTGGTGCAGCCTTGAGTGTCCGCAACGGGAACGCCGCGCAGGATTTCGCCGTAAAAGGCCGTCAATTTTTCCGCTTCGGCGTCCCAATTGAATTTCTCGCGCACCGCCTTTTTTCCGTTTTCTCCCATACGTTCGGCGAGATCGCGATTTGCCACCAGATAATCAATTGCGGCAGCAATTGCGGCAGGATCGAAAGGATCGACGCAAATGCCGCATTGATTTCCCTCGACGATGCTGCGCCAGGAAGGAATATTCGATGCAATGACGGGAATACCCGCGGCCATATACTCGAACATCTTGATCGGCTGCCCGTAAAGGAAATTGCCGATCGGGTGGGATGTCACCAGCCCGGCAACCGAACGTCCCAGCACCGCGCGCACGCCCGCGCGGTCGAGGAAGCCCAGTTCGTTGACCCGCTGCCAGCCCGGTTCGGCCTTGACGCTCGCTTCCAGCGCGGCCTCGGCGAATTGCCCCGCCAGGTTCAGGCGCGTCGGCGAGCGCAGCAGCGCGCATGCGCGCACGATTTCACGCGCGCCGCGGATGGTGTCGACGCCGCCGACGAAGCAGACCTCGTCCCGCTTGCCGCTCCAGCCGGCCGGGGCGTCCAGCTCGCCCGCAAGCGGAAAATTGCTGACGTCGATGGAATGCGGGTTCATGCGCAGGAACTTGTCGCGGATGAAGGGCGTCGCGCCGACGATGCCGTCGAGCCTGGCGCAGGCGTAGCGCTCGTAGGCGGCGAACACCCTGGACAGCAGGCGCAGCGCCGCCGGGTTGAGATAGGGCTTGTCCAGCAGTTGCTGCGGGACGTCTTCGTGCGAGTCGAAGATGACCTTCTTGCCCATGCGCTTCAGGCTCAGCCCGACCGGGATCAGCTCCGGGTCGTGCAGGTGGTAGATCTGCGCATCCAGTGCGGCCGCCTTCAGGAATACGCGGCGGGTGCTGCGCAGGATGCGCTTGATACGGCCCGGCAGCCGGCCGACGTCGGCGATCGCGACGCCGTCCTTGCGCTCGTCGCCCTTGCCGTCGGCCACCACTAGGGTCACGTCGTAGCCGCGCGCCGCCAGAGTCCGGCACTGCTTCATGAAGATGCGCGTGTCGTGGCGCGGGTGGACCGAGGTCAGATGGGCGACCCGGCCGCGTGCGCCGGCCGCGCGGGGGACGGTGGCTAAGCGCATGATGCGGCGTCCGGGAGCGTCACGCCGGCGGCGGCCAGCAGGGTGGCGGCCACGCGCTCGGTGTCCGCGGCCGGCATATACGGCCCGAAGGGCAGGCTCATCACCTTGTTCGCCATCTCGAGTGCGACCGGGCAGCTGTCGGCGCCGGCCAGGTGGCCGTAGGCCGGCTGCACGTGGATCGGCACCGGATAGTGGACCGCGGTCGGGATGCCCGCCGCCTGCAGCGCCGCCTGGACCCGCTCGCGTTCCTCGAGCACCACCGTATATTGCGCGAACACGCTGCTGCGGTTGGGGTTGCAGCCCACCAGGCCCAGGCGGCCCGAAAGCAGGGCGTTGTAGCGCGCCGCCACTTTGGCGCGCTCGACCAGTTCCCACTCGAAGTGATCGAGCTTGGCCAGCACGACCGCGCACTGCAGGGTGTCCATGCGGCCGCCGACCCCGACCCGCGTATGCACATAGCGGCGCGACTGGCCATGCACGCGGATTTCGCGCGCCGCGGCGGCAAGCGCATCGTCGCTGGTGAAGAGGGCGCCGCCGTCGCCGTAACAGCCGAGCGGTTTGCTCGGGAAGAAGCTGGTGCAGGCGATCGTCGACAGGTTGCAGCTCTTCCGGTTGCGGTAGGTCGCGCCAAAGCTCTGGGCCGCGTCTTCGATCACCGCCAGCCCGTGGCGCCGTGCGACGGCATTGATCTCGTCCATGTCGGCCGGCTGGCCGTACAGCGACACCGGCATGATCGCCCGGGTGCGCGCGGTGATGGCGGGCTCGATCAGGCTCGCCGCGATGTTGCAGGTGGCGCGGTCGATGTCGACGAATATCGGCGTGGCGCCGACCAGCACGATCGCCTCGGCGGTGGCGATGAAGGAAAAGGGCGTCGTAATGACCTCGTCTCCGGGGCCGATGCCGAGGGCCATCAGGGAGATGACCAGGGCCTCGGTACCGGACGCCACCGTGATGCAGTGGCGCGCGCCCGTATAGTCGGCCAGCCTGGCCTCCAGCTCGGCCACTTCCGGCCCCATGATGTATTGCCCGTGGTCGAGGACCGCCTGGATGCGTTCGTCGATCTGCGCGCGTCCGCGTTGGTATTGGGACTTGAGGTCGATGAATTCCATGTTCTGTTCGCTTCGGTGGGTCAGGGATGGGGCAGATGGGCAGGCGCCGCCGGGAGCAGGGCGCAGACGCCGTCTTTCAGCACGTAGACATCGCCGGTGTGGGAGCAGCGGGCGTCGCCGCTGCCTGTCAGCGGCAGCGGCAGGCGCTCGCCGAAGCGGCTCATCCAGCCGGTCTGGCGCGCCGGCACGCCGGTCATCAGCGCGAATGCGGGGACGTCGCGGTTCACCACCGCGCCGGCAGCGATGAAGGCGTGTTCGCCGATCGTCACACCGCAGACGATGGTGGCGTTGGCGCCGATGGTGGCGCCGCGCCTGACCAGTGTGCGGCGGTATTCGTGCTTGCGCACCACCGCTGCGCGCGGGTTGTAGACATTGGTGAACACCATGCTCGGGCCGCAGAACACCTCGTCCTCGAGGGTCACGGCGTCGTAGACGGAAACATTGTTCTGGACCTTGACGTGGTTGCCGATGACGACGTCGTCGCCGACGAAGACGTTCTGGCCGAGCGAGCAGCCGGCGCCGACGCGGGCGCCCGCGCACACGTGGGCGAAGTGCCAGACCCGGGTGGCATCGCCGAGCACGGCGCCGGCGTCGACGATGGCGCTGGGGTGGACGGTGGCGCTCATTCAGTACTCCAGCGGCAGGGCGACGCGCTTGCCGTCGCGCGCCGACATATAGGCCGCGACCAGCACTTCGAGCGACTTCAGGCCTTCGCGGCCGTCGGTCTCGGGCTCGGCTTCGCCGCGCAGCACCTTGATCACGTTGTCGTAGTAGAGCGGGTGGCCGAAGCCGTACACCGAGCTGGTCTGGTAGCTGGCGTCGCCCACCTTTCCGTCGTCGGGATCGGGCGTGGCGAATTCCCACTGCTGGATCTCGTTGACCGCCACGCCGCCGATGCGCACGGTGCCGTGTTCGCCCAGCACGGTGATCGAGCCTTCCATATTGCGCGGATAGGTCAGCATGGTCACGTTCATCGAACCGAGGGCGCCGTTGCGCCAGCGCAGGCTGATCACGCCGGTGTCCTCGACCTCGATGTCGCGCGCCAGGGTGGCGGTATAGGCTTGCAGGCTCTCGACCGGGCCGACGATCCAGTCGATCAGGTCGACGTAGTGGCTGGCCTGGTTCATGAAGGCGCCGCCGTCGAATTCCCAGGTGCCGCGCCATTTCGCGCTGCGGTAATACGCTTCCGGGCGGGTCCAGAACACGTTCAGGTTGACCATGTAGATGCGGCCGAAGCGCTTCTTGTCCACCGCGCGCTTGAGCAACTGCAGGGTGGCGTTGCGGCGGTTCTGCTTGACCACGAACAGCCGCACGCCGGCGGCGTCGGCTGCGGCCACCATGCGCTTGCCGTCCTCCCAGCGGGTCGCCATCGGCTTTTCGGTCATCACGTGACGGCGGCCGGCGGCGATCTGGATGGCCTGTTCGGGATGCAGGCCGGACGGGGTGGTGACCACGACGATGTCGGCGTCGGCCTGGCGCAGCATCGCCTCCAGGCTGGCATAGCCCTCGGCGCCGGTGGCCCCGACCGCGCGGTCGAGCGCGCGCGGATCGACGTCGCAGACGCCGACCAGCTCGGCCCGGTCCTGGTGCTTGCGCAGGGCCTCGAAGTGGTTGTTGGCGATGCGGCCGCAGCCGATCAGGGCGAAGCGGATCTTGCGGTCCAGTATGGGCGCAGGGTAGTGGCGCATGGTGGCGGCTCCTCAGGCTTTCACGACGTTCGGCAGGGCCGGATAGACACCGCGGGTGTCGACGATCAGGGCGGCGTACTGCCGGACCAGTTCATAGTCGAAGCCGCTGTGGGCGGTCGCCAGCAGGACGACGTCGTAGGAGGCGATGGAAGGCGGGCTCAGCTCGACGCTCCTGAGATCGAACCAGTGCTCGCGCATGCGCGGAAAGACCGGCACGTGCGGGTCGGAATAGTCGACAGCGGCGCCTTTCTCGCGCAGGATCTCCATCAGCTCGACCGAGGGCGACTCGCGCATGTCCTCGACGTCCTTCTTGTAGGCGATGCCCAGCACCAGCACGCGGCTGCCCATCACCGATTTGCCGCGCCGGTTCAGGGCGTCGGTCACCTTGCCGACCACCCAGTGCGGCATGTCGCTGTTGATTTCCCCTGCCAGTTCGATGAAGCGGGTGTGCAGGCCGTACTCGCGCGCCTTCCAGGTCAGGTAGAAGGGGTCGATCGGAATGCAGTGGCCGCCCAGCCCCGGCCCCGGGTAGTAGGGCGTGAAGCCGAAGGGCTTGGTGGCGGCTGCCCGGATCACCTCGTGGATGTCGATGTCCATGCGGTCAGCGATGATCTTCATCTCGTTGACCAGGCCGATGTTGACGGCGCGGTGGATGTTCTCCAGCAGCTTGGTGAGTTCGGCGGCGCGGGTCGAGCTGACCGGCACCACCCTGTCGATCGCCGGGCCGTAGAGGGCGATGCCGGCCTCCAGGCAGGCCGGGGTGACGCCGCCGCAGACCTTGGGGATGGTGCGGGTGTGGAAGTCCGGATTGCCCGGGTCTTCGCGCTCCGGCGAGAACACCAGGAAGACGTCGCGCCCGACCGTGAAGCCGCGCGATTCCAGACGCGGCTTGAGTTCCTCGTCGGTGGTGCCGGGGTAGGTGGTGCTTTCCAGCGACAGTACCTGGCCGGGCCGCATGAAGGGCAGCAGGGCGTCGGCGGTGTCGAGTACGAAGGACAGGTCCGGTTCGCGGTAGGCGTTCAGCGGGGTCGGCACGCAGATGATGAGGGCGTCGGGCTCGCCGGCGCGGGTGAAGTCGGTGGTGGCCTGGAAGCCGTTTTCGCGGGCGCGGGCGATGGCAGCCGGCTTGATGTGGTTGATAT
This sequence comes from Massilia sp. 01N417, assembly GCF_056399645.1. Lineage (NCBI taxonomy): Bacteria > Pseudomonadati > Pseudomonadota > Betaproteobacteria > Burkholderiales > Oxalobacteraceae > Massilia > Massilia sp. 01N417. Next base: position 126,538 of record NZ_JBFTRS010000005.1, read on the forward strand.
AGCTTTCCCCGCGGTTCAGGCGTTCGATCTTGGCGCCGTCGATGTCGATGCCGAGGACGCGGAAGCCCGCCTCGGAATAACGCAGTGCCAGCGGCAGCCCGACGTAGCCGAGTCCGATGACGCCGATCACGGCCGCGCGCTTGCCCAGCCGCCCGGTCAGCTGTTCGAGATATGCCGGTTTGCTTTCATCACGCATGAGTGTCCTCGCCAAATGTTGAATTAAATACGGAACGGCACGAATTTTCGGATCAGGCCCAGGCGCGGTGCGGCGGGCACGGGGGCGGGCGCCGGCGCGGCCGGGGCCAGTTGCGGCGTGTATTCGGTGACGATGGCCTTGACCATCGACTCGATCATGGCGCGTTCGTGGGTCTCGCAGGCCATCATCAGGCAGGTGATGAAGGTCTCGAGCACGCTGGGGTGGAGGGCGTTTTCCTTCATGCGCATGATGCGCGGGTGGTCGCTGGGGAAGACCACGCCGTCGGTCAGCAGCTCCTCGTGCAGCTTCTCGCCCGGGAACAGGCCGACGTAGCGGATCTCGATGTCGCCGGCCGGGTTCTGGGCGCTCTTCTCGGTCAGGCCGTGCAGGGCGATCATGGTGCGCGCCAGGTCGACGATGCGCACCGGTTCGCCCATGTCGAGCACGAACACGTCGCCGCCCTTGGCCATCGCGCCGGCCTGGATCACCAGCTGCGCCGCCTCGGGAATCAGCATGAAGTAGCGCGAGACTTCCGGGTGGGTGATGGTCAGCGGGCCGCCGCGTGCGATCTGGCGCTGGAACAGCGGGATCACCGAGCCGGACGAGCCGAGCACGTTGCCGAAGCGGACCATGCAGAAGGTGGTGTGGGCGCCGTGGCGGGCCGCCGCGGCCTGGAAGATGAGTTCGGCGATGCGCTTGCTGGCGCCCATGATGTTGGTCGGGCGCACCGCCTTGTCGCTGGAAATCAGCACGCAGGTCTCGATCCGCTGCCGGGCGGCCTGGGAAGCGATCACCTGGGCGCCGACCACGTTGTTGCGGAGGCCCTCGACGATATTGGTCTCGACCAGGGGCACGTGCTTGTAGGCGGCGGCGTGGTAGATGGTGTCGACCTTGCCGTCGCGCAGGACGCGCTCGACCAGGTCGGCATTGCACACCGAGCCGAGGTGGGCCTCGATGGGGATGTCGGGAAAGCGGGTGGCCAGCTCCTGGCGGATCGTGTAGAGCGCGAACTCGGAGTGGTCCAGCAGGTGCAGGCGGCTCGGCGCGATGGTCACGATCTGGCGGCACAGCTCGCTGCCGATGGAGCCGCCGGCGCCGGTCACGAGCACGGTCTTGCCGCGCACGCAGCGGGCGAAGAGGTCGACGCGCGGCGGCACCGGCGGCCGGCCGAGCAGGTCTTCGAACTTCAGCTCGCGGATGGTCTCGCGCGGGCTGACCTTGTCGTCGGCAAGGTCGACCAGGCGGCTCAGGATCTTGGTGCTGACGCCGGCCTGGGCCAGGCGCTGCATGATGTCGCGCAGGCGCTCCGGCGATACCGAGGGCAGGGCCAGCACGATCGAGCGGATCGCCATCGTCTGCACGATCTCGGCCAGGCGGTCCGTATGGAAGACGCGCAGGCCGGCGACGTTGCGCTCGCTCAGCGCATGCTTGTCGTCGAAGAAGCAGACCGGGCGGTATTCGTCGCTGCCGCGCATGGCCTGGGCCAGGCGGGCGCCCGCTTCGCTGGCGCCGTAGATGGCGACCACTTCGGCGGCGCAGCGCTGGCGGGCATCCAGCTTGCGCAGGAAATTGCGCATGCCGACCCGGGATGCGACGACATAGGAAAACACGATAAACCAGTAAATCGCCAATGCGCTGCGCGGAAAGCGTTCCTCGTTAATCGCGAACATCACGATATAGGCGCATAAAATGGCGATCGCGAGTGCGAGTCCCGTAACGCTCAATAGACGCTGATCAATAAAGCGAATAACGGCGCGATAAAGATCGGAGACGGAAAATGCCGCAATCGTCACCACGGCAACCAATACATAGGAAGCCGGGCCGAAATGGGAGGCGAGTTTCAGATCGCCGCCGCGTAACAGCATTGCGACCAGAAAGCAGAATGGCAGCGCGATCAGGTCGGCGCTGACCATCATGGCGATTTTCGTCCTGCGGTGCAGGGACACCATCCGGGCGCAAAACTGGCTGGCAAGGCCTTGATTTAGCTTGGGCATGATCTCGGAAAGGCTGCGTGGTTGCGGGTTATCTTTTTCTCGGGGATATCGCCAGGCTAAAAAGGCGCTGTATTTTGGATTTAATTTCTTATTGCGCGGAAATGATTTAGGAAAGAATAAAATATGCCGTTGTTTAGATTGCTTATTGCCGAGTAAGTTTATTATCCGGTTCACAAAGATTGATGGGTTTGACCATGCTCAACCGGCATAAGGGAATTAAATCTTTACCCGTTATTGTGGAAATGGGGAATTAATTCTTCGATTAAATTAATTTCTCAATTGCACAAATACGAAGGAAATGCGGAAGCGGAAAAGATAACGGGCCGCATGAAGCGGCCCGTGAAGGGGATGAGCGGCCCGCGGCGGCGGGCGATGGATCAGGCGCCCGAGCCGGGCCGCGGCTGCGGCGCCATCGGCGGCACCACGATGTTGTCGTTCAGGCGCAGGAACTTGAAGCCGGCCAGCACCTGGCCGTTCTTGCCTTCCTTGCGGTTGCGTTCCTCGCGCGCCGCGGCGCGGGCGATGAAGGACTCGAAGGTCTCTTCGCGCACCTGCGGTGCGGAGGAGTGCAGGAAGTGGCGCTCGCCGTTCGGTCCGAGTACCACCAGGCCGACGTGGGACGCCCAGTACTCGCCGTTGCGGGTCGAGATCACGTTCACGAAATCGCCTTCCTGCAGCTGGCCGGCGATGGCCGCCACCTGGTCTTTCGCCACATAGGCCTGGCGGCTGGTCTCGACCGGGATATTGCGCTCGGTATGGTGGCGGGTCTTCAGGAAGCGCGCACGGTCGACCGTCATCGAATACGCCGGTCCGGCGGGGCCGGCCAGCTCGGCGCTGATATCGGTGACCAGCCAGCGGTTGGCCACGTTCCAGTCCATCTCGGTGTAGTGGTTGCGCGTGGCAACCCCGATCACGCCGTCGCGGTAGCGGATCCGCTGCAGCATCCAGAAAAATTCTTCCCACGACTGCGACAGCGCCATCGCGTAAGTGTGTTCCGCGAACACCACACAGTCGCTGTGATCGAGGCTGAACATCGGCAGGTTGTCGTGCACCTCAAACGGGAATTCGCCGAGCAGGTTCAGGTCGTAGGGCTGGCCGATGTTCTTGCGGCCGATCGCCGCGATGCGCTTGCGCAGGTCGGGCTCGGCCTGGTGCACCCAGGCCACATAGCGGCCCGCTTCGACCGGGCTCATCTGGTAGAGCTGCTTCTGCAGGATGGTCTCGATCGGCGCCGTGGCCTGCGGCTGGAGCGTGGCGGATTTCGCCGCGGTCGAGGGCGGCGCGGACGGGGTGGCGCAGCCGGCGAGGGCGGCGGCGAACAGCAGGCAGGCGTAACGCATGGAGTCTCCGGTAGCGGATGCAAAGCGCCACGCTACCGTGGAGGGCGTGTGTTTGCGAAATGAAAATTATGCGGGCAAGTATAACCCGCTGTTCTTAATCGGCACCAATCATTCCTTAGGGTTATGGATTCTCCAACACTAATCATTATTCAAAAGTTTCTCCCTCGTCAATACTGTGCGCGCGGCAGGGATACACCTGCCCTAGGAAAACTATTCAGGAGAGTGAGAATGTTGAAACAGAAGCCGCTCGCGGCCGCCGTAGCGGTATCGCTGGGTCTTGCCGCGCTGCCCGCGCTGGCCCAGGATGCCGCCGGTACGTCGACCATCCAGACCGTCGAGGTGACCGGTATCCGTGCCTCGATGGCGAAATCGCTGAATGTGAAAAAGAATTCGGTGGCGAACGTCGAGGTCATCACGGCGGAAGACGTCGGCAAGATGCCGGACAAGAACCTGGCCGACTCGCTGCAGCGACTAGCCGGCGTGGCGGTGCGTACCGACTACGACGAAGCGGAGAAGGTGGCGCTGCGCGGCACCAACCCGGACATGACCATGATCCTGTTTAACGGCCATGCGATCGCGGGCGCCGACTGGTACGTCGGCGACCAGCCCTCCGCCAGCCGCTCGACCAGCCTGTCGCTGCTGCCGTCCACGGTCATCAACCAGGCACAGGTGTACAAGACGTCGGTGGCCGACATCGTCGACGGCGGCCTGGCCGGCACCATCAACGTCACCACCCGCAAGCCGCTGTCCGCCAAGGAGAAGATCTCGGGTGTGGCCAGCGTCGGCGCTTCCTACGTGACCCTGCCCGGCAAGACCGCTCCCGACCTGGACGCGCTGGTCAACTGGAAGAACGATGCGAACACCTTCGGCTTCTTCGTGCAGGGCTTCGCCAACAAGCGCTACATCCGCCGCGATTCGGTCTCCCGCCTGGCCTACGGCACCAGCAGCGGCTATGACACGATCAATACCAGCACCATGAAGGGCATCACCGACGAGTCGCTGGCCGGCAGCGGCTATAAGGCCGCCGACCTGAACGGCGTGCGCATGCCTGGCTCGATGGCGAGCGAATTCGTGGAAGGCGTGCGCGACCGCAAGGGCGGCATGGTGTCGTTGCAGTTCAAGCCGAACCAGGACATCGACGTCACCATGACCGGTTTCCATTCGTCGATGGACACCAACAACTACGGCCGCCTGAAGGCCGGCGCCATCTACAGCATGTTGCTGGGTAAGGCATCGCTGAAAGACGGCGCCACCGGTGCTGCCGCGGCGAACACGAACTCGAACGGCCAGCAGGTGTTCGCCTCGATCCGCAACCCGGTCATCGTCAACGAGACCACCATGTACGGCGACACCCTGCGCGTGCTGAAGAGCGCCGACATCGTGTTCCCGGACGGCACCACGCCCCAGTACATCGGCAACAACGAAGGCTTCTACCGCGACGGCGCCAACGCCACCGTCTCCTTCCTCGACCTGGACGGCAAATGGCGCGTCAACCAGGACCTGACGCTGAAAGGCCTGCTGTCGACCACGCGCGGCGTCGGTAAGACCGAGGCCGACCAGGGCCTGACCTATGCCAGCTTCGGCACCGGTGTCTCGTATTCGCTGGGTTCGGTCTACAACGCGCCCTACGTCAAATACTATGGCACCGGCATCAAGCCGGACGAACTGGTGGTGCGCACCATCTCCGGCCTGAAGTCGGTCGACAGGGAGCACAGCGCCCAACTGGACGGCGAATACCGTCTCGAGAAGGGCTGGATCCAGTCGATCGAAGGCGGCGTGCGTTTCTCCGACCACCACCGCGACAGCGAGCGCCGCTATCCCGCGTTCCACACCCCGGACCTGAAAAACGGCGCGCCGACCAGCACCATTCCCTGGCCTTCGGATTTCGGCGCCGACCTGAACGGCCCGGCCGGCTGGGACAACACCGGCTATACCTTCAGCCCCGAGGTCCTGAAGGCGTATTTTGCCACCAACACCAAGGAGACCAGCGACCAGTTCGAGCGCCGCATCGCCTCCGAGCTGCATGTGCGCGAGCGCCAGACCGCGATCTACGCGCAGGCCAACTACGAGCATGACAAGTGGTCGGGCAACCTCGGCCTGCGTTTCGTGCAGACCCGCGTGAATGCGGATATTCCGACCCCGATCCCGGCCGGTGCCTGCCAGCGCGCGGCGCCGAACCAGCCGGCCATCCCGTGCGCGGCCTATCCAGGCGTGATCAGCACCGCGGGCGACCTGCAGCCCTACTATGACGACCAGACCTCGGCTGCGACCAAGTTCGATCCGCTGGCCGGCAATACCTACTACTTCACCAAGAGCGACCGCCGCTTCAACAACTGGCTGCCGAGCCTGAACGTGCGCTACGAGGTCACCAAGGACATGCTGGTGCGCTTCGGCGCCAGCCGCACCATCGGGCGCCAGAACTACAATATCGTCGGCGCCGGCTTCGGCACCCCGGGCTGCGATGCCCAGGGCTGCCGCGTCACCGGTCCGAACCCGGACCTGAAGCCGCTCACCGCCGACAACCTGGACCTGTCCTGGGCCTGGTACTTCGCCAACCGCTCGCTGGTGGCGGCCAACGTGTTCTATTCGCGCATCGACGGCTACGCCAAGACCGGCACCAGCGGCGGCACGACGATCGACCTGTGGGATTCGGCTTCGCAGTCGCTCAAGACCTATGCGGTCAACACCTCGTCGCAGCAGGGCGCCCGCATCAAGGGCATCGAGCTGTCCTACGAGCAGCCGTTCGGCAGCACGGGCTTCGGCTTCACCAGCAACGTCAGCCGCGCGAAGACCAAGGTCGACGACGGCCGGCCGATGGTCGGCGCTTCGGAGTGGGCAGCCAACCTGGGCGGCTACTACGAGAACGACAAGGTGTCGCTGCGCCTGGTGGCGAACTACCGCAGCGAGTACGTCAGCGGCAGCACCGCGCCGGCGCCGACCGCGAACAGCCAGGGCCTGTCGACCGTGGCCGGCATCCTGATGCCGACCGCCCCGACCATGGCGGCGCCGGTCACCACGCTGGCCTTCAACGCCAGCTACAACATCATGCCGAACCTGACCCTTACCTTCGACGCGACCAACCTGACGAACGTGCGCCGCGCCTACTATCGCTACAGCGACCAGGAGCAGAGCAAGCTTGACGTGATCGGCCGCCAGTACTACCTGAACCTGAAGTACAAGTTCTAAGGTCCGGGGTTTCAACGCAGTGGAAAAGGGGAGCTCCGGCTCCCCTTTTTTTCGTGTAGGAGTACGCCCCATGCACAGTGTGCGTCACCTAACGGTGAAGGCGCGGCCGTTTCGATAAGATGAAGGCGTTGAGTGAGGACGCCAGCGATCTTCCGCAGGACTCCAACCACCTCAACAGGTCAGCCGGTCGCCTCGAGGATCGGCACCAGATTCCACGCCAACCGGGAGCGAGGTAGCCCATGTCAACGCCAACGATGAGCCATCCACCGAAGCACCTCGTGCGCGAGTACCTAGAGCGCCGCACGAAGGAAAGCGCACCGCCGCCGACGCCGGAAGAGATCCGGCGCCAGCTCGGCTGGGGCATGCTGATGGACGCGCGCGACGACGACAAGATGGGCTCGTCCCGTTCATGAAACATCACAGGAGAACAGCATGACCAAGAAAATCGGCAGCAAGCACGTGGCCCAGCACCGCGGCAAGAAGGAACGTGCGGAGATCCGCAAGACCAATATCGCCCGCGAAGCGATCAAGCAGGCCATCGCCAGGGCCAAGTACCGCAACCAGCAGAAGGGCCAGCCGACCATGGTCATGGCTTCGCCCACACCGTGACGGAACGCTGAAGCCGGCGCTCCGTCGCCATGCCCGCCCCGGCAACGCGGCGGGTTTTTTTTCGCCGTTCGCCGCCGTTTCCCCGCCATTCGCCGAAAAGCCCTTCCGCTGTCCGCGCCGTCCCGGTTATCTTGTCCTCATTCCAACCTGGAGGACATATGAACAGCGAAGCATCCTATCAACTGCGGCGCCAGGTCTTGTGGGGCCTGCTGCTGATCGGCCTCGGCGTGGCCTTCCTGCTCGACCAGTTCGACATCTACGAGATCGACCACCTGTGGCATTACGCGCCGCTGCTGCTGGTCGTGGTCGGCATCAACCAGACCATCGGCTATCCGAGCGCGCGCGAATTCGTCAACGGCCTGTGGACCGTCTTCATCGGCCTGTGGCTGTTCGCCGTGTTCGAAGGACTGTTCGGACTGAACTGGTTCAACAGCTGGCCGCTGTTCATCATCGTCGGCGGCATCGGCATGGCCGTGAAGCCGATCGCCGAGCGCCGCTTCGGCGCCAATCCGGACCGCGGCCGCCACGGCTGCCTCGAGAAGCAGGGAGACCGCCATGGCCAATGAAACCACCCGCTCCGGCTCGCGCGTCTCGGCCCAGGTCGTGATCGGCCTGCTGGTCGCGGCCTTCGGCGTGCTGTTCCTGCTCGATAACCTGAACATCATTTACCTGCGCCACGTGATCTTCTTCTGGCCGCTGGCCTTCATCGCCTCGGGCCTGGTGGCCCTGTGCAGCGACGGACCGCGCAGCGGACGCGTGACCGGCATCGTCCTGGTCGCGATCGGCGTGGCGATGCTGGGCAACCGCCTCGGCTACGAGTTCATCAGCTGGCGCACCTTCTGGCCGCTGGTGATGATCGCCATGGGCGGATTGATCGTCTACCGCACGCTTGGCGGCGGCCGCGTCGTGCACATCAATACCACGCCCTACACCAAGGACGACGCCAGGAGCGACAACGTGGTCGACATCACCGCCATCCTCGGCGGCTTCGAACGCCGCGTCAGCGCGCCGGACTTCCGCGGCGGCGAGATCACCGCGATCATGGGCGGCTGCGAGCTCGACCTGCGCGAAGCGACCCTCGTCACCGAAGCCGTGATCAACGTCTTCGCGGTCTGGGGCGGGATCACGATCAAGGTTCCGCCGGACTGGACGGTGATCCTGCACGGCACGCCGGTGATGGGCGGCTTCACGGAAAAGACCGCGCGTCCGCCCGACAACAGCAAGCGCCTGGTGGTGACCGGCTACGCCATCATGGGCGGCGTCGAGGTCCGTAACTGAAGGCGCACGCGGCATGCACGGGGTGATCTCGCGCTGGTATGCGGCGCTGCTCTACCTGCTGGCCTGGCTGATGCTGGGCCTGGCGACCAGCGCCTTGCTGGCCGCCGGCGGGGCGGGGTGGGGCGCCAGCCTGATGTTCGCGGTGCCGATGGCAATCGTGTATGCGAACGCCACCGCGTTCTCGGCCTACTACGTGTGCCGCGCCTACCCGATCAGGCAGAAGCACCCGGCTGCGATCGTCGGCGGCATCGGCGCCACGGCAAGCTGCGCGGCCCTGTTGTGGTGCGCGATCGGCTCGGCCTGGTCGGCGCTGATGCGCGCGCTGGCGCCGGCGGGGATGGCGATCGAACTGGATGCCGCGCGCCTGGCGACCATGTTCGCGCTGGGCGTGATCCTGTACGGGCTGGCGGCCGCCGTCAACTACCTGCTGATCGAAGCCGAACGCGTGCGCCAGCTCGAGACCCGCGAGCTGCAAATCCGCTTGACGGCCCAGGACGCCGAGCTGCGCATGCTGCGTACCCAGGTCGATCCCCACTTCCTGTTCAACAGCCTGAATTCGATCAGCGCGCTGACCTCGATCGACCCCGCCGCGGCGCGCGCGATGACCTTGCGCCTGGCCGCTTTCTTCCGCCTCAGCCTGGGCCTGCACGCCGACCGCAAGGTGGCGCTGGACAGGGAGCTGGCGCTGGTGCGAGACTTCCTGGCGATCGAGCAGGTGCGCTTCGGCGAGCGCCTGCGCTTCGAGGCCGAGGTGAGCCCCGAGGCCGAGGCCTGCCTGGTGCCGCCGATGCTGCTGCAACCGCTGGTGGAGAACGCGGTCAAGCACGGCATCGGCCAGATGATCGACCCCGGCCTGGTGCGTATCGGGGCGGTGCGCGCCGGCTCGCTGTTGCGCATCGTCGTCGAGAACGACGTCGATCCGGACTCGCCCTGCAGGAAAGGAATCGACACGGGCACCGGCACCGGCCTGGAGAACGTGCGGCGGCGCCTGGCGGCGGCCTATGGCATCGAAGCCAGCGTGCATTGGGGCAGGGAAGGGAATACATTCAGGGTCGAGCTGGCGCTGCCGGCCGAACCGGCCGACGTGGCGAACGTGGAACAGGAGGCATAGAAGCATGCGGGTGATCATCGTGGACGACGAGCTGCTGGCGCGGGCGGTGCTGCGCGAGTACCTGGAGACGGAAGCGGACCTCGAGATCGTCGGCGAATGCGCCAACGGTTTCGAGGCCGTCAAGGCGATCGCCGAACTGGCGCCGGACCTGGTCTTCCTCGACATCCAGATGCCCAAGCTGGACGGCTTCGAAGTGGTCGAGCTGGCGGGCGCGAAGAGCCAGTACGTGTTCGTCACCGCCTACGACCAGTTCGCCCTGCGCGCCTTCGAGGTGCATGCGCTCGACTACCTGCTCAAGCCTTTTACACGCGAGCGCCTCGGGCAGGCGCTGGCGCATGCGCGCGAACGCCTCGGCAGCCCGCGGGCCGGCGCCGCGGCGCGCGAAGCCGTCGTCGCCGCTTCCGAGGCGGCGCAGCGCCGCGTGCCGTTGGAACGCATCCTGATCCGCGACGGCGCCCGCGTGCAGGTGATCCCGGCCGCCAGCATCGACTATATCGAGGCCCAGGACGACTACGTGCAGGTGGTCGCCGGCGGCAAGCCCTGGCTGAAGAGCCAGCGCCTGTCGGAGCTCGAAGAGCAGCTCGACCCCGGCGCCTTCCTGCGCGTGCACCGTTCCTACATCGTCAGCCTGGCCGCCATCGAACGCATCGATGCGGTGGGCAGGGATAGTCATTGCGCGGTGCTGCGCGGCGGGGCGCGGATCCCGGTCAGCCGCAGCGGCTATCAAAAACTCAGGGAGTTGATGCGTTAGTTCGTGGTGTGGACGTGCCACCAGCGCGGCAGCAGCTCGAGCACCTCGGGCCGCGCGAAGCGGTCGTCGATCAGCCAGACCGTGCCCTGGTCCTGCTCGGTGCGGATCACGCGGCCGGCCGCCTGCACCACCTTCTGCAGGCCGGGATAGAGATAGGCGTAGTCGTAGCCGGCGCCGAACATCGCCTGCAGGCGTTCGCGCAGCTGCTCGTTGACCGGATTCACCTGCGGCAGGCCGAGGGTGGCGACGAAGGCGCCGATCAGGCGCGCGCCCGGCAGGTCGATGCCTTCGCCGAAAGCCCCGCCCAGCACCGCAAAACCGATGCCTCTGCTTTCGGAGGTAAAACGGTCCAGAAACGCAGTGCGTTCCAGCTCGCTCATGCGGCGCGACTGCTGCCAGGCCGGGATCTCCGGATGGCGCCGGGCCAGCATGTCGGCGGCCTGTTCGAGGTAGTCGAAGCTGCTGAAGAAGGCCAGGTAGTTACCGGGCTTTTGGGCGTACTGCTGCGCCATCAGGTCGGCGATCGGCGCGAGGGAGGCCTTGCGATGCTGGTAGCGCGTCGAGATGCCGCGCGCCACCTCGACCTTCAGCTGGCTGGCGACGAAGGGCGAATCGACGTCGATCCAGGCCGTGTCCTCGGGCATGCCGAGCAGGTCGGCGAAATAATGCCAGGGACTCAGGGTGGCCGAGAACAGGGTGGTCGAATGGGCCAGTTCGAAGCGCGGCTTCAGGAAGGGCGCCGGCACCAGGTTGCGGATGGCGAGCACGGTGTCCCTTTCGTCCGCGCGCGTGAGGTCGAACATGGAGTGGTCGCCGAAGGATTCCGCCAGGCGCAGGAACTGCAGGGCGCCGAAGTAGAACTCCTGCAGCGCCGGATCGAGCGCCTCGGGGAAGGCGGCCACGTGCTCGGTGATGGCACTGGTGGCGCTCTGCAGGCCGTCGAGCAGCTTTTGCGGGATCGCCTCCAATACCTGGTAGGGAAGGGGCGCGGATTTTCCGGCTTCGGTCCAGGCACGCCCGACCTTTTCCAGCGGCTTCTGCACGGCCGGCGGGGCCACCGCGCGGGCCGCGCGCAGGCTGGCGCGTGCCAGCGAGGCGCTGTACATGCCGCGCGCACGCGAGACCAGGTTGTGGGCCTCGTCGGCCAGCACGCTGACCCGCCAGCCGCGCTCCAGCGCCAGCGCGTACAGCATGGCGCCGCCGTCGAACCAGTAGTTGTAGTCGCCGACGATCATGTCGCTCCAGCGCGCCATCTCGCTGCCCAGGTAGTAGGGGCAGACCTCGTGTTCGAGGCCGATCGCGCGCAGGCTGTCGCGGTCGAGCAGCGGCGCGTCCAGGCATGCCGCGCGCGCGCCCGGGAGGCGGTCGTAGAAGCCGCGCGCCAGCGGGCAGGATTCGCCGTGGCAGGCTTTGTCGGGATGCTCGCAGGCCTTGTCGCGCGCGGTCAGTTCCAGCACCCGCAAGGGAAACGTGCCGCCGGCTGTCAGGGTCGCCGCGGCGTCCAGCGCCAGGCGGCGTCCCGGCGTCTTCGCGGCCAGGAAGACCAGCTTGTCGATATTCTCCTTCGGCGCCGCCTTCAGGGCCGGGAACATGGTGCCGAGGGTCTTGCCGATGCCGGTCGGGGCCTGGGCCAGCAGGCAGCGCTTGCCGGCGTTGGCGCGGAACACGGCTTCGGCAAGCTGGCGCTGGCCCGGGCGGAAATCCGCGTGCGGGAAGCGCATGGCCGCGAGGGCCGCGTTGCGTCCTTCGCGGTGGCGCATCTCCTGTTCGGCCCAGGCGATGAAGCGGCCGCAATGGTCGTCGAAGATGGCTTTCAGCTCGGCGCGCGTACGGGTCTCGCGCAGCACGGTCTCCTGCTGGTTGCCGATGTCGAAGTAGACCAGGGCCAGGTTCACCGCCTCCATGCCGAGCTGCCCGCACATCAGGTGGCCGTAGATGCGCAGCTGGGCCCAGTGCAGGTGGCGGTGGTTGTCGGGGATGCTGTCGAAGCGGCCGCGGAAGGTCTTCACTTCCTCGATCAGGTTCTGCTCGGGGTCGTAGCCGTCGGCGCGGCCGCGCACGTGCAGCAGGCCGTAGTCGCCTTCCAGGCTGACTTCGGCGCGGTAATGCTCGCCGCGGCGCGAGGCCACCACGGCGTGGCCGGCGATGCCTTCGAGGGCGGTCGGCGACGGTGTGAAGCGCAGGTCGAGGTCGCCCTGCTTGGCGGTGAACTCGCACAGTGCCCGCACCGCCACCGTGTAGCCGTTCGCGGCACCGCTCAAGCCGCCTCCTGCCACTGCAGGTAGCACACCGTGACCGGCATGCCGTGTTCGGCGCAGTAGTCGATCCAGCGCAGCTGGTTGTCCTGCAGGCGGTCGCCCGGACCCTTCACCTCGATCATGTCGTAGCGGCCTTCATCCGGCCAGAACTGGATCAGGTCGGGGAAGCCGGTGCGGTTGTCCTTCACGTCCTGCAGGATGCGGCGGAACCACAGCTTCAGGTGGGCGGCCGGGATGCAGCGCAGCGCCAGTTCGATGATCCCGCGGTCGAGCCAGTCCCAGGCCACGAAGGGCGACTGGATGCCGGCCTTGTCTTCCCAGGTGGCGAGGATGGCGTCGACGTGGCTGCCGTCGTCCAGGCGCGCCAGGCAGGCCTCGAACTCGCGCGCGCGGCGCTGGTGGAAGTCGGGGCTGTACAGGTCGGCCGGACCGCGGTGGAAGGGGTGGAAGAAGGCCCCGGGAATCGCCGCGAACACAGCCGGCCAGCACAAGAGGCCGAACAGGGTATTCGCCAGCGTGTTTTCGACGTAGTAGACCGGCGCTTCCTCGCGGTGCAGGTGGCCCAGCACCACGCCTTCGACCCGCCACTCTCCACCCGGGACGGGCAGGTTCAGGTCCAGCCGCGCGGCCCTGGTGCTGCGCCGCGCCTTCGGCGTGACGTGGCCGAGCTTGCGCGCCAGGCGCGGGCCGATGCGCAGCAGGTGCTGGCGCTCGGCTTCGCTTTCCGGCGCCTCGTTCGCCTGGCAGAACAGGGCATAAGCCTGGTCGAACTTCTCGTCCTTCTCCAGCACCCGCATGGCGCGCGAACGGGCGCCGGGGAAGCGGCAGCCGGCATACACGGCGTGGGCGGCTTCCCAGTCCTTGTCCTTCTCGAGTTGCTGGCCGAGGCGGTACAGAAGTTTTTCGCGGCGGCTGTCCAGCCAGTCGTTGCCGAAGCTGTGGCGCGGCACTTCCTTGACCAGCTCGCGCAGTTCCGGGGAGCCCGGCTCCAGCGTCTCGAAGCGTTCGCGGCAGGCGTGCAGCTGCAGGTAGTGTTCGATGTCCCGGCGCGAACGGAAGCCGCGCGAGGCTGCCGAGAACTCGACCTGCTCGTAGCGGAACAGGCCGAGGTCGGACAGCACGAATTCGGTCCAGTCCTGGTGCAGGTTGCCGAAGAAGAGCAGGCGCAGGCGGTCGCACAGCGGCTTCACGGCGATCGAAAACACGGTGTCCCCGGAACCGGGATACCACTGCGAGAAGGGGCGCGCCTCGGCGTGCCCGTCGCGCAGCGCTTCCAGCTGCTCGTCCTTGCGCGCGGCCTTCAGCGGCGCCGTCAGGCCGAAGGCCTCGACGATCTCGGGCTTGACCAGCAGCTCGAACAGCTCGGCGATGTCCAGCACCGGGTCGGTAGCGATCCAGCCGGTCGGCAGCAGCGCCTCGGCGGCCGCGAGCGGACAGCCGATTTCCGGATAGTTCATCTTCGAGGCGCGGAACAGGCTGCCCTTGCGCATCACCATGCGCACGAACAGGGCCTGGGACGGGCGGGGCAGTTGGGTGAAGGCCTGGATGAAGGCTTGCTCGCCGTCGTCGAGCAGATCGGCGTAGCGCTGGGCGATCCAGTCGAGGACGCGCTGGAAATTATCCAGATAATAAAACTCGTTTTCCAGAACCCTGTTCATGTCGCACCATACTGTAGCTTTGTACAGTATAGCGACGCGGCATGACTTTACCCAGCCATTGTGTGGCTTTTTTACTGCGGCGTACCATTTTGTCAAGGCTTGCTGGCGGCGTCCTCGGCTTCCTGGCGCTTGCTGGCGTGCTGGATGATGGCCGAGATCAGGGCGACGTCGGTATCGAGCGCGTCCTGGGCCGGCTTCGCGGACGCTGCCTGGCGGCCGCGGCGCGTCTCCGCGTGGGCAGGCGCCCTGGCCGCTACGGCCCGCGGCGCCGGTTTGGCGGCGGCAGCATGCCCGGTCAAACGTGGCGGGTCGCGCTGGGCGTCGCGCGGGGCGATGCGTCCCGCATGCTGCTGCGGCGGCAGCGTACGTGCCGGGACCGGGGCCGGGGCCGGCGCTTCGGCCGCGGACGCGGGCACGGGCGGGGGCGCGAGCTCGACGATGCTCGCACCGGCCGCCGGCAGGATCCGCGCAGCGGGTTCGGCGGCGCCGGCCAGCGCGGCAGCGGCAGGGGAGGATGCGCCGCCGTCCCCTGCCAGCCAGGCCAGCGTGCCGACCAGGCCGACCACCAGCACGCCGGCGGTCCCGTACCAGAACAGGGCCGGCATGCGCCGCAGGCCGCGCAGCATGCGCTGCGCCGGTCCGGCGGACTCGTGGCGGTCGAGCATGGCGAGGATATTGATCTCGTTCGCCGAGCGCCGCGTCGAGGACATCAGGTTCGGACGCCGCGAGCCGGATTGATCTTCATCTGTAGGGCGCACCGTGTACCTCCTAAGATTGGACACCAATGACAATTAGAAACAAACTGGAGTAGCGGATGCTGATCTTCCTCGCCCTTTTGTATTTTTGTCTGGCTTGCAGCCTCATCTGGCTGGCCTGTTTCCCGTCCGGCCGCGCCGCCGTGCTCCAGTTGCTGGGCGGCCTGCAGCGCCGCCTGCAGCTGCGCGGCCGCAGTTGGCGGGAGGAGGGCGCTGCCCGCCTGCGCGGCGCCGGGCCGGGCCTGCGCTGGCGCTGGCGTGACGTGCGTGGCTGGATCCGCAAGCACCGCGCCTTCGTCGCCGTGGGCGTTCCGCTGGTGCTGGTGCCGCCTTTGGTGGCCTTGCTGATGCGGCGGCCCGACATGCTGCCGGGCTACGAGCCGCTGGATACCGTGGTCGATGCCCAGGTCGCGGCCCTCCTCAAGGGCGAGCAGCTGGTGCCGCCGGCTGCGCTGCCGCCGGTCGCCTTCACCACCCGCGAAGTCGAACTGCTGCGCCCGATGCTGGTCGACGCCAGCCGCAACTGGGGCCTGCTGCATCCCGACTTTAGCCAGCGCCTGCTGCTGGCCTTCCGCATCATGAAGGAAAAACATGGCTACGAGATGGCGCTGCTGGAGGGCTACCGCAGCCCGGCGCGCCAGGACATGCTGGCGAAGATGGGGTCGACGGTGACGAATGCGCGCGCCTTCCAGAGCTGGCACCAGTACGGCCTGGCCGCCGATTGCGCGTTCTGGCGCGACGGCAAGCTGGTGATCTCGGAAAAGGATCCGTGGGCGATGCGCGGCTACCAGCTGTACGGGGAAGTGGCGGAATCCCTGGGCCTGACCTGGGGCGGGCGCTGGGCCATGATGGACCTCGGCCATACCGAGCTACGCCTGCGCGGGGTGATGCGGCGCTGAGGACACGGGCTCTCGCGCCATTGTTTCAACTCAAAGATCGGCGCGGAAATAGTGCCAACATTCCCTGTGGCATTCTTTCAAACTCTGAACCGAACCCACTATGGCCCGACTCTGGCAGTTTCTTACCAACCGCCGCGTAATGGCCGTGATCGGCATCGCAGCGCTCGCCGGTTTCCTCCTGCTCGGCGCGGAATCCCTCGAAGTGGCGGCCATCTGGGCCGTGCTGGCCGGCCTGCTCCTGCTGGCCGCCTGGGGCATCTGGTGGCTGGTGCGCAGCTGGCTGCGCAAGCGCGCCGCCGCCCGCCTGAGCGAGGCCATCGTCGCGGAGGGCGACAAGCCCCGGCGCGACGATGCCCAGGTGCTGCGCAAGGGCATGCTGGAGGCGATCAACACCATCAAGACCTCGAAGCTGGGTCTGACGCGCGGCGCCCAGGCCCTCTACGAGCTGCCCTGGTACATGATCATCGGGAACCCGGCGGCGGGCAAGAGCAGCGCCATCAAGCATTCCGGCCTGACCTTCCCCATCCCCGGCAGCAAGGCGGTGCAGGGCGTGGGCGGCACCCGCAACTGCGACTGGTTCTTCACCACCGACGGCATCCTGCTCGATACCGCCGGCCGCTATTCCGTCTACGAAGCCGACCGCGCCGAGTGGTTCAGCTTCCTCGACCTGTTGCGGCGTCACCGCCGGCGCGCGCCGATCAACGGCATCATCATCGCCGTCAGCGTCGCCGAGCTGGCCGGCGGTTCGTCCGAAGCCTCGATCGAGCTGGCCAAGAGCCTGCGCACGCGGGTCCAGGAATTGACCGAGCACCTGGGCGTGCACGCGCCTGTCTACGTGGTGTTCACCAAGGCCGACCTGATCGCCGGTTTCGGCGACTTCTTCCACGAGGCCGACCGCGCCGAGCGCGACCGCGCATGGGGCGCGACCCAGCGCTACAACCGGCGCGCCACGCCGCAGGACGTGCTGGCCTTCTTCGATGCGCACTTCGACGAGCTGTACGACGGCCTGAAGGAAATGAGCCTGGCCACCATGGCCGGCAACCGCAGCGCCGCCATGCGCCCCGGCGTCTTCACCTTCCCGCTCGAATTCGCCTCGCTCAAGCCCCACCTGCGCGCCTTCCTCGCCACCCTGTTCGAAGAGAACACCTGGCAGTTCAAGCCGGTGATGCGCGGTTTCTACTTCACCAGCGCGCTGCAGGAGGGTGTGGTCGAGAACCTGTCTTCGCGCCGCGTCGCCAGCCGTTTCGACCTGCAACTGAAGCCCGGCGAGCAGAAGGGCGCGCAGCAGGAGGAGCAGTCGGGCTTCTTCCTGCTCGAGCTGTTCCGCAAGGTGATCTTCGCCGACAAGGACCTGGTCAAGCGCTATACCAGCCCGGCCTCCGCGCGCCTGAAATACGCGGCCTTCTTCGCCGCCACCGTGCTGCTGGGCTGCGCGCTGGGCGGCTGGAGCTGGTCGTACATGGGCAACCGACAGCTGGTGGCCAATGTCCAGGCCGATCTCGACAAGGTCGGCAAGCTGCAGGCCCGCCGCGGCGACCTGCAGTCGCGCCTGGAGGCGCTGGACATCCTGCAGGACCGCATCGAGCAGCTGGAAAAATACCGCGAGGACCAGCCCTGGGCGCTGTCCTTCGGCCTGTTCCAGGGCGCGACCCTGGAACGCAAGCTGCGCGACGAATACTTTGCCGGCGTGCGCGAAGTGATGGTGCAGCCGGTGGCCGGGGCGCTGGAGTCGCTGCTGGCCGAGATGAATGCCAACGCTTCCCAGCTCGATCCGAACGCGCAGGCGGCGCCCGCGGCGAAACCCGGCCAGCCCTACCAGGACGTCTCGGCCACCAATGTCGGCGATGCCTACAACGCCTTGAAGACCTACCTGATGCTGCTTGACAAAAGCCGCGCCGAGCCCGGCCACCTGAACGACCAGTTGACCCGCTACTGGCGCGTGTGGCTGCAAGCCAACCGCGGCGCCATGCCGAAGGAGCAGATGATCCGCAGCGCCGAGCGCCTGATGACCTTCCACCTTTCGCATATCGGCGACCCGGCCTGGCCGCAGATCACGCCCAAGCTCAGCCTGCTGGACAGCGCGCGCGAGAACCTGCGCCGCGTGGTGCGCGGCTCCCCGGCGCGCGAGCGCGTCTACGCCGACATCCGCACCCGCGCCGCGACGAGGTTCCCGGCGGTGACGGTGGCGCGCATCGTCGGCGAGCAGGACCAGGCGCTGGTGGTCGGCAGCCATGCGGTACCCGGCGCCTTTACCCGCGACGCCTGGGAAAAATTCGTGATCGGCGCGATCCGCGAAGCGTCCAATCGCGAGCTGCAGAGCACCGACTGGGTGCTCAAGAGCGTCGCCAAGGACGACCTCACGCTGGAAGGCAGCCCGGAGCAGATCCAGAAGACCCTGATCGACCTGTACAAGGCCGACTATGCGCGCGAGTGGAGCAAGTTCGTGCAGGGCGTGACGATCGCCGACCTGAATGGCTTCGAGGCCAGCGTGCAGGCCATGAATCGCCTCGGCGATCCGCAGACCTCGCCGCTGGCCAAGGTCCTCAAGACGGTCTACGACGAGACCTCCTGGGACGATCCCAACCAGGCGCGCGTCAACCAGGCCAAGCTCAAACGCGGCCTGGCGGCCTGGTTCCGTGAGGTGATCCTGCGCCAGGCGCCGAGCGAGGCGCGCCAGCTGGCCGACGCTGCCGGCCCGCTGCAGGTCGGTGCGACGCCTGCCGCCGGAGCGGTCGGGCGCGAGTTCGCCGGCGTCGCCCGCCTGGTCGGCGTGAAGGAGAAGGACGCGTCGCTGATGACCGGCTACCTGGACGCGCTGTCGAAGCTGCGCTCGCGCCTGAACCAGCTGAAGAACCAGGGCGATCCCGGTCCCGGCGCCAAGCAGCTGATGCAGCAGACCCTGGAAGGCAACGGCTCCGAACTGGCCGACGCCCTCAAGTACGTCGACGAGCAGATGCTGACCGGGATGACGGATGCGCAAAAGCAGATGCTGCGTCCGCTGCTGGTGCGGCCGCTGGTGCAGACCTTCGCGATGATCGTGCTGCCGTCCGAATCCGAGATCAACAAGACCTGGCAGGCCCAGGTCCTCGAACCCTTCCAGAAGAACCTGGCCGGCAAATCCCCGTTCTCGCCGGGCGCCCAGATGCAGGCCGGGGCGGGCGAGATCGGCCAGGTGTTCGGGCCCGAAGGCGCGGTGGCCAAGTTCGTGGCCACGACCATGGGGCCGCTGGTGGTGCGGCGCGGCGACGTTCTCTCCAGCCGCACCTGGGCCGACATCGGCGTGACCCTCGCGCCGCAGGTGGTGAGCGGCTTTCCCGGCTGGGTGGCGCCGCTGTCCGCCAACGGCGTGGCCACCGGCGGCGGTCCGCAGACCGTGTTCCAGTTGCTGCCGATGACGGCGCCGGGCGTGACCGAGTACACCATCGAGATCGACGGGCAACAGCTGCGCTATCGGAACACGCCGCCGGCCTGGGTGAATATGGTGCATCCGGGGCCGCAGGGGGCGAGCGGGGCCAGGGTCACCGCCGTGACCTTCGATGGGCGTACGGTCGAACTATTCAACGAGCCGGGCGAGCAAGGTCTGAACAAGCTGATGGCCGCTGCCGTCACGAAGAAGCTGGAGCGCGGCGTGGGCGAGCTGCGCTGGACCTCTGGCAATACGACGGTGGGAGTCACGCTCAAGTTGGTCAGCAGCCCCGCCAGCAGCGGCGACGCCCAGGCCAGCCGCGGCTTCAACGGCCTGCGCCTGCCCGAAAGCGTGGTCGGCCGGGCCGCCGCCACCGCCGCGGCGGGTGCTCCGCAACTGGCCGGAGCGGCGCAATGACGCGCACGGCGGCTTCGGCGCGGATCGGCTACTTCGGCAAGATCCCGGCGCGCAGCGACTTTGTCAAGGTCGCCGACGACCAGCCGGTGCTGGGCATGCTCGACGACTGGCTGGCCCAGGTCATGACCCGCCTGCCCGACGACGCGCGCTGGAAGCTGTACTACGACGCTTCGCCGCCGGTCAGCTTCGCTTTCGTCGGGCCGAGCCGGCGTCACGCGATCGCCGGCCACCTGGTGGCCAGCCACGACCGCTCCGGGCGCCGCTTTCCCTTTCTGACCATGCGCACCGTCGAGGTGCCCGATCCGGCCGCCTTCGTCGCGCGCTGCCCGCTGGCCTTCGGGCCGCTGTGGGACTTCCTGGGATCGATGGCGCCGCGGGTGGTCGGCAGCGGGGACCCCGGCCCGCACCTGCATGCGATCGCCGATGCCGCGGTCGGCCTCGGCGAATACGAGGCGCAGCTGACCGACTTCCTGGCCACGGCGACGGTCAGTTCGCTGTCCGGGGAGCTGGAACTCGGCGCCAGCCGCCTGATCCTCGGCCTCGGCCTGCTGCTGCAGCCGGTCATGCACAGCCGGCCGGCGGCCCTGCAAAAATGCCTGGTGCTGCCGCTGCCTTCGCGCCTCGAGGCCCGCTACCGGATCGCGGCCTTCTGGCTGGAGCTGGTGACGCCCTTCATTCGCCGCACCGCCTTCGACCTGGTGCTGTTCGTCACCACGGTGGCCGAGCGGCCGGCGCTGGTGATCGGCTTCGGTGGCGCCGCCGCCGAGACCCTGCACGGCATCATCGATCCGCTCGCCGGCCGCGAGCAGCAGGTCCAGCTGACCGACAACGGCTGGATCGACGAGCAACTGGGCATCGACATCGACGTGCGCGCGCTGGCCAGCTACCTCGAGCAGCCGATGCTGCCGCTGCGCCTGGCGCGCGAACTGTTCCTCAAGACGTTCATCGGAGCCGCCACGTGAAGCTCTTACCGACATTGCTGATTGCCGCCGCCGGCCTGGCCGCGGCGCCTGTCCTCGCCGATGGCACCGCTGCCTCTGCTGCCGCCGCTGCGCCGATCGTGGTATCCGGCATGGTCGCCGACGATACCAGCAAGGCCGCGCTGCTGGCGCGCCTGCGTGCCGTCTACGGCGCCGAGCGCGTGGTCGACCAGCTGGCGGTGGGCCGGGTCGCGGCGCCGCCGAACTGGGACGAGCACGTCGCCCGCCTGATCGGCCCGAACCTGAAGCTGGTCACGCGCGGCCAGCTGCAGATCGACGGCACCAGCGTCAGCCTGCGCGGCGACGTCGCCAGCGAGGCGCAGAAGCAGCAGATCGCCAGCGAGCTGGCGCTGAACCTCGATCCCGGCTACACCGTCAACAACGGCCTGCGGGTGGCGGTGTCGGAGCAGGGCATGCTGGACGCTGCCCTGGCCGACCGCATCATCGAATTTGAGTCGGGCAAGGCGGCGCTGACCGACAGCGGCAAGAACATCCTCGACCAGATGAGCGTGGCCCTGCTGCGCCTGAAGGACAAGAAGGTCGAGGTGATCGGCCACACCGACAACGCCGGCTCGCGCGCCGGCAACCTCTCCCTCAGCCAGGCCCGCGCCGAAGCGGTGAAGGCTTACGTGGCCGGCCGCGGCGTGAATCCGGAGATGGTCTCGGTATCCGGCGAAGGCCCGGACCGGCCGGTGGCGGACAACCGCACGCCCGAGGGACGGGCCCGCAACCGGCGGATCGAGTTCAAGGTCGCGCAGTAATCCCGAACTCAAATTCGGGGTCAGAGCACTTTTCCTGGCAATAGCTCCCGAGAAAGCGCTCGCGTAACAGAGCGCTATCTGAGGGCGCGCATTGCCGCAGTTTGCTTGTAGATCAATTGATCGAAAATGTGCTCTGACCCCGAATTTCAGAATTTCAGGGCAAGGTGATCGTCACATTCGCCGACCTTGGCGGCAGCTTCACCAGGTCGTTGTAGCTGGCCAGCGCCTGGTCGGTCTCGTGCGCCAGCGCCGTGCGGAAGCCGAGGTAGCCGCCCAGCGTCACCAGCGCGAACACCATCGACAGGGCCCACAGCGACAAATCGCTGCCCAGCTTGTGGACGATCTGGTCGGGGCGCTCGGCGTGCGGGGCGAAGCCGCGGCTTTTTCCGCGCATGCGGGCGATCTCGTCGCCCAGGCGGGCGGTCAGGTAGTTCAGCTTGTCGCGGCCATCCAGCGCGAAGCGTCCTTCGAAGCCGAGCAGCAGGCAGACGTGGAAGACCTCCAGCGCCTGCAGGTGGACGGCGCCCTTGGCGCGCAGGTCCTCGAGGCGCTGGAAGAAGTGTTCGCCGGCGAGCTGGTCGCCGAACAGGCGCAGCTGCAGAGGGCGGGTCTCCCAGGCTTCGCGGATCTCGTAGTCGGAGCGCAGGATGATCTCGTCGACCGCCGCGCAGAAGGCATACTTGGCCGCGGTGACGTCGTCGGCCGGCACGCCGAGCGCCTTGGCGTTGCGGTCGACGTCGCCGAGGAAGCGCGTCATGTGGTCGGCGAAGGCGGTCTTGTCGTGCGGGCCGCAGCCGTTCTTCAGCAGGAACAGGGCGTAGAAGCCCTCGTACATGAGGTCGACCAGGGAGGTCGGGGTGCTGCCGGCGGCATTGCGGCCGCCGGCCTGGGATGGCGCGGCGCGCCGTTCGACGTGTTGGCTCATGCTGCGATTCCGATGAGTTCGAGTTTGAGGTCGCGGATCCCGTTCGGCACATAGATCGAGATCGCCTGGGCTTTGAGCATGCTCTTGTACAGCACGCCGCGGTTTTCCAGCACGAAGTAGCAGGTGTCGGGACGCACCGGCAGCGCGCTCGGCACCTGCGGCGCATGCACCAGGCGCACGCCGGGCATGGCCGACAGCACCAGCTTGTCGACGTCTTCCGGCGCGCCGATCTTGAAGCGCAGCGGTACGATCTCGACCAGCTGCAGGGCCGCCATGTCGGCCGCCACACCCAGGAACAAGGTGGTCTGGGCGTTGATCTTGCCGGAGTCGAGGGCGCCCAGGTGGTAGGACGGGCGCTCGTTGCTCAGCGCGATCGAGAAGTACTTCGACGAGATCACGGTATCCAGCAGCTCGCGCAGGACGGCGTCCAGGCGCGCGAAGGCCGGTCCCGGATCCTGGTGCACATAGGCCGGCAGGTCTTCCAGCCTGCTGCTGCGCGAGAAGGTCATCAGGCCACCGGCCAGGGTCAGCAGCTCCTGGAACAGGCGTTCGGGATGCAGGTCGCGGTGCGCCAGGAAGTGGGTCAGCGAGGCATAGCCGCTGCTCACCGTGTGCAGCAGCCAGAACGAGGCGACATCGCCGCCGCGCAGTTCGA
The DNA here is from genome assembly GCF_056399645.1 of Massilia sp. 01N417. NCBI lineage: Bacteria > Pseudomonadati > Pseudomonadota > Betaproteobacteria > Burkholderiales > Oxalobacteraceae > Massilia > Massilia sp. 01N417. The sequence goes on from NZ_JBFTRS010000005.1 coordinate 149,717, forward strand.
CCACGTTCTTGCTCGGCTCGCGATAGTGGCCGTACAGCGCATTCACCTTGGCCAGCAATTTCTCCATCAGGCGCGTCAGCATGCCGTGCAGCCCGGGCGCGCCTTCGATCGACAGGCTGGGCGGCACGAAGGCATGGTCGATCTCGAAGCCGCCGGTGGCGAGGCGGCGAAGGCGCACCAGCGGGATGGTCTCGTAGGCTTCGAGCGGCTCCAGCTCCGACACCACGCGCAGGCTGCGGCTCAGGTAGGCGACCGGCGCGCTGGCGGCGTCGGTGAACAGGTCGAAGGTGTCGTGTTCGTGCTGGCCGAAGCGGGTATCGGCGCGCGATTCGCCGCGCGCCGCGCAGTTTTCGCCGTGGTCCTTCAGGGCCGGCAGGGCGGCGTGGAAGGCAAGGGTCTGGTTCGACCCCGCCAATTCGCCAAGGCGCACCTGGGGCGGCAGGGCGTCGCGGTCGGGCGCGTGCAGGATTTCGCCGTCGGGGAAGATCAGCGACAGCTCGGTGATGCGCAGGGTGTCGGCCTTGAGTGCATCGAGGTCGATCACCAGCTTGCGTACGCCCCAGCAGTAGGGATGCAGGGCGTTGGCGGTGTCGTTTAGGCGCGCTTCGTGGTAGCGGTCCTGCTGCTGGAAATGCTGGGGGCGCAGGAACAGCCCCTCGCCCCACAAGACCTTCGACGGTAGTTTCACGGATGCCTCCTGCGGGTATGTCACAAATCTCTAGCTTGGGGGAAACCACACAGACTTCATTGACATCGGACAAGCTGCAAGGGCTTGGCCGCGCCGGCCGCGCTGGCGCTCATCGCGCAGGCATGCAGGCCGATCGTCACGCCGCCCTGTTCCGCCTCGGCCGCAGCGAAGGCCAGGCGCCAGCCCTGCGGTTGCGGCGAATGGAAGAGCGCCACCACGCCGAGCCAGCCGGCCTCGCGCGCCAGCTTGTCGTCGAGCTCGAGCTGCTGGCCCGGCACCAGGGTCAGTTCGCGCACGTCGAGCAGGTCGGCGCCCAGGGCCTCGCGCTCGGCCTGCGGTGACAGGAAGGCGGAATAGGGCGCCTGATCGAAGGCAGTGCGCTGGCGCAGCTTGTAGATCCGCACCAACAGGGCCAGCGGCTGGCCGCGCGGGTCGAGGTTCAGGCGTTTGGCGGCATGCAGCCGCAGCGCCACCTTGCGCGGCGGGAGCTGGGCCTCGGGCAGGGGCGGCGGCTTGCGAAGGCCGGCCGTTTCGAGCAGGCCGGCCGGCAGCGGCCCGGGGCCGCCGGCGCAGCCTGCCAACAGCAGGCAAGCGAGCAATCCAGAGGCAGAAGAAGGGATGCGAACAGGAGCCATGGCGTGAGCTTGCCTTTGGTAAATGGACCGACAGCGACATTTAACGGGAACGCCATCCGCATGCGCTGAGCGGGCGCAAGCGTAGCTTCGACCAGGCGCAAGGGCCGGGAAAGCTGGAGTTGACGTCACGCAATTCTTTGACGAAACCTCGCGCCAATAATGGCGCTTGATTTCACCTAGGGAGAGCCAGATGAAGTTCCAACGCTTGATGCCGAGTCTAGTCTGTGTTGCGATCCTGTCCGCTTGCGCCGGCACCGGCCAGGTAGCCAGCACCCCGAAAGCGGCGCCGACCATGACGGCCGCGATGGCCGAAGTCGATGCCGCCGTGATGGCCGGCCAGAACGACAAGGCCTATGCATTGCTGAAGAGCGCCGGCAGCGCCTTCCCGACGGACAAGACGCCGTGGGTCAGGATGGCCCAGATGCGCTTCGACAGCACCGACTACGGCGAAGCCATCGTCAACGCCCTGGAAGCGCTGGAACGCGATCCGGACGACACCCTGGCCAACAGCATCGTCGCCGTCAGCGGCCTGCGCGTGACCAGCAAGGCGTTGGCCGACCTGAGCCAGAAGAACAACCTGAGCGGCAACGTGCGCACCGAGGCCCAGGAACTGGCCAAGCTGCTGCGCACCAGCCTGGGCGAGGAAGTGCTGGTGGCGAACGGCGGCCGTCCCGCCGCGGCGCGGCCCAAGGATGCGCCGGGCAGGAAGGTGATCGCGTCCCCGTCCTCGCCGCGCCCCGCCAGCAACGACCCGTTCGGCGCGCTCAAGTAGCCGCCCGCCCGCACATCCTTCACCTGCCTGGAGCCCACATGCCCAAGAACGAAAGCGTGCAGAAACGCCTGCAGAAAGTGCGCGCGCCGCGCGTGCAGATGACCTACGACGTCGAGATCGGCGACGCCATCGAGAACAAGGAGTTGCCCTTCGTGGTCGGCGTGCTGGGCGACTTCGGCAGCGACCCGGACGCGGCCAAGAAGCGCCTGAAGGACCGCAACTTCGTCAACGTCGACGCCGACAACTTCGATGAAGTGCTGAACGCGGTCGCCCCGGTCGCCAACTTCCGCGTCGAGAACCACCTGTCGCCGGAAGGCGGCGAGTTCGCGGTCAGCCTGCAATTCCGCGAGATGGCCGATTTCCGGCCGGAGTCGGTGGTGCAGCAGGTGGCGCCGCTCAAGGGCCTGCTGGACGCGCGCAGCAAGCTGGCCGACCTGCGCAACAAGCTGGCCGGGAACGACAAGCTGGAAGACATCCTGAACGACGTGCTGACCAACACCGAAAAGCTGGACAGCCTGCGCAAGACCAGGGAGGAGAAATAATGGCAGCGATCCTGGAAACGGCGGCCGGCGCCGAGGCAGCCGGCGCACTCGAACTGGACACCGGCCTGCTCGACCAGATCGTCGAGCAGAGCCGGGTGGCGAAGTCCAGCAGCGAGCACGAACGCGCGCGCGACATCATCTCGGAACTGGTGACCCAGGTAATGGAGGGCACCATGGTCATCTCCAGCAACCTGTCGGCGACCATCGACGCCCGCCTGGCGGAGCTGGACCGCATGATCTCGAGCCAGCTGTCCGCCATCATGCACGCGCCCGAGTTCCAGAAGCTCGAGCGCAGCTGGACCGGCCTGAACTACCTGGTCCGAAACACCTCGACCAGTACCAACCTGCAGATCCGCATGCTGAACGCGACCAAGCGCGAACTGGTGAAGGACTTCCAGTCGGCCCTGGAGTTCGACCAGAGCAGCCTGTTCAAGAAGATCTACGAAGAGGAATTCGGCACCTTCGGCGGCGCGCCCTACGGCGCCCTGATCGGCGATTTCGAGATCAGCCGCCAGCCCGAAGACATCTACTTCCTGGAGCAGATGTCGCACGTGGCCGCGGCCAGCCACGCGCCCTTCATCACCTCCAGCGCGCCGGAACTGTTCGGCATCGAGAGCTTCGGCGATCTCGGCAGGCCGCGCGACCTGGCCAAGATCTTCGACACCGTCGAATACGCGAAGTGGAAGGCCTTCCGCGAGTCCGAGGATTCGCGCTACGTCGGCCTGACCCTGCCGCGCTTCCTCGGCCGCCTGCCGTACAACCCGATGGACGGCATGGCCACCGAAGGCTTCAACTTCGTCGAGGACGTGGACGGCAGCGACCACCAGAAATACCTGTGGTGTAACGCCGCCTACGCCTTCGCCACCAAGCTGACCAAGGCCTTCGAGGACTTTGGCTGGTGCGCGGCGATCCGCGGCGTCGAGGGCGGCGGCCTGGTCGAGAACCTGCCGACCCATACCTTCAAGACCGACGAGGGCGAGGTCGCGCTGAAGTGCCCGACCGAGCTGGCGATCACCGACCGCCGCGAAAAGGAGCTGTCGGACCTCGGCTTCATCTCGCTGGTCCACTGCAAGAACACTTCCTACGCTGCCTTCTTCGGCGCCCAGTCGGCCCAGAAACCGCGCAAGTACGCCAACGACGCCGCCAACGCCAACGCGCTGCTGTCCTCGCAGCTGCAGTACATCTTCGCGGTCTCGCGCATCGCCCACTACATGAAGGCCATGATGCGAGACAAGATCGGCAGCTTCGCGGCCGCCTCCAACGTCGAGGATTACCTGAACCGCTGGCTGACCCAGTACGTGCTGCTGGACGATAACGCCAGCCAGGAGCAGAAGGCCCAGTTCCCGCTGCGCGAAGCCAGCGTGCAGGTGGCGGAGGTGCCGGGCCGGCCGGGCGTCTACCGCGCGGTGTCCTTCCTGCGTCCCCATTTCCAGCTCGACGAGCTGTCCGTTTCGCTCCGACTGGTCGCGGAGTTACCGCAATCGACCAAATCCTGATTCATCCACCAACCAGAAAATGGAGTAAAAGATGGCAATTGACGTGTACCTGCAAATTGACGGCATCAAGGGCGAATCGGCGGACGACAAGCACAAGGACTGGATCGAGTGCAAATCGGTGAACTGGGGCGTGATCCAGCCGAAATCGGCGACCTCGTCGACCGGCGGCGGCCACACCGCCGAGCGCTGCGAGCATTCCGAGATCGCGATCACCAAGCTTGCCGACCTGGCCTCGCCGGTGCTGCTGCAGACCTGCTCGTCCGGCAAGACCATCCCCAAGGCCAAGATCGAGTTCATGCGCGCGGACGGCCAGGGCGAACGGGTCAAGTACTTCGAGATCGAACTCGAGAACGTGTTGATCGGCTCGATCCAGCCGGGCGTGTCGGAAGGCGATTTCATGCACGAGAACGTCGGCCTGAAGTTCTCGAAGGTGAAGTGGAAGTACACCCAGCAGAAGATCGGCGGCGGCGCCGGCGGCAATACCTCCGGCGGCTGGGACCTGTCCTCGAACAAGGTGGCCTGACACCCACGTGATTGCCGCGCTCCGTTGCCAGCGCGCTTGCCGCGGCCTCGTGCCGCGGTCTTTTTTGGAGGAGTCATGACCGCCTTCGTCCCCGGCCTGCTGGACCGCCTGATGCCCGATGCCGGCGGCGCGTCCCGCCTCGGCATCGAACAGCTCAAGGACAGCCTGGCGCGCGACATCGAAGCCCTGCTCAACACCCGCCTCGGCTTCCCGCCGGGGCGTTTCGACGCCTTCCCCGAGACCCGTTCCTCGATCCTGAATTACGGCCTGGTCGACTTTGCCGGCTTCTGCCTGTCCAGCAGCGAGGACCGTGCCGCCATCTGCGCCAGCCTGAAGGACGCGATCGAACGCCACGAGCCGCGCCTGAAGAACGTCAGCGCCACGCTCGAGCGCGACGCCGGCGGCGTGAACCGCCTCAACTTCGTCATCCACGCCACGCTGCAGGTGGCGGACGGCATCGAGCCCGTCAACTTCAACGCCGTACTCCAGCCTTCGAGCCTGCGCTACGAAATCGCGAACGAAAGGAAAAGACGATGGACATCAATCTGAAGACCCTGATCGGCAAGCTGAACGACACCACCCGGGCGGCGGCCACGCGTGCGGCCGGCATCTGCGTCGGCTTCGGCCAGTACGAGGTCGACATCGAGCACCTGTTCCTGGCCTTGCTGGAGCAGCCGGCCAGCGACTTCGTGGTGGCCGCGCGCGCCGCCGGCATCAGCCTGACGGCCCTGGAAACCGACCTGCGCAAGGAAGTCGAGCGCCTGCCCGGCGGCAGCGGCCGCACGCCGGTGTTCTCGCGTCATCTGCCGGTCCTGTTCGAACACGCCTGGCTGATCGCCTCGCTGGGCCAGCCGGCGCCCGGCCAGGAACAGCGCATCCGCAGCGGCCACCTGCTGCTGGCGCTGCTGGCCGAACCGGGCCTGGCCCAGCTCGCGCAGCGTGCGTCCGGCTGCTTCATGGCGTTCCCGCTGGACCGCCTGAAGCATGATTTCGACGAGCTCACGCGCGCTTCCTGCGAGGCGCCGGCGCTGTTCCAGGCGCCGGCCCCGCAGGCCGCGGGCGGCGGCGATCCGGTCGGCGAATTGCAATCGGGTGCGCCGGGCCGCACGCCGGCGCTCGACCAGTACACGACCTGCCTGACGGCGCGTGCGCGCGACGGCAAGGTCGATCCGGTGATCGGGCGCGATGCCGAGATCCGGCAAGTGATCGACATCCTGATGCGGCGGCGCCAGAACAACCCGATCCTGACCGGCGAGGCCGGCGTCGGCAAGACCGCCGTGGTCGAAGGCCTGGCCCTGCGCATCGCCGAAGGCGAGGTGCCCGACGTGCTGCGCGGCGTGGAGATCCACACCCTCGACATGGGCCTGCTGCAGGCCGGCGCCAGCGTCAAGGGCGAATTCGAGAACCGCCTGAAGAACGTGATCGAGGAGGTCGGCAAAAGCCTGCATCCGGTCATCCTGTTCATCGACGAGGCCCACACCATGATCGGGGCGGGCGGCGCGGCCGGCCAGAACGACGCGGCCAACCTGCTCAAACCCGCGCTGGCGCGCGGCGAACTGCGCACCATCGCCGCCACCACCTGGAGCGAGTACAAGAAGTATTTCGAGAAGGACGCCGCACTGGCGCGCCGCTTCCAGGTGGTGAAGGTCGAGGAGCCGGACGAAGACACCGCCTGCGCCATGCTGCGCGCGATGGCGCCGTTGATGGAGCGCCACTTCGGCGTGCGCATCTTCGACGAGGCGATCCGCGAAGCGGTACGGCTGTCGCACCGCTACATCAGCGGTCGCCAGCTGCCGGACAAGGCGATCAGCGTACTCGATACCGCCTGCGCCAAGGTGGCTCTCGGCCAGAAGGCGACGCCGGCGGCGCTGGAGGAAGCGACCCGCGGCGTCGAGCGCCTGGATGCCCGCGTCAAAGCGCTGGTGCGCGAGGAAAGCGGCGGCGCCGATCACGCGGCCCTGCTGAAGGAACTGCGCGCCGAACGCGAGGCCGGCCTGAAGGAGCAGGAACGCCTGCGCAGCCAGTGGGACCGCGAGCAGGCATTGTCGGCCGACATCCACGCCATGCGCGCGCGCCTGGAAGCCGGGCAGTCCAGCGACAGCCCGGCGCTGCAGGCGCTGGTCAAGCAGCTGCGCACCCTGCAGGGCGAGACGCCGCTGGTGCCGCTGCAGGTGGATGGCCACACGGTGGCCGGCATCGTCGCCGGCTGGACCGGCATCCCGCTGGGCCGCATGGTGAAGGACGAGATCCGCACCGTGATGAACCTGCAGGGCATGCTGGACGAGCGCATCCTCGGCCAGGGTCACGCCAGCGGCATCGTCGCCCAGCGCGTGCGCACCGCGCGCGCCAACCTCGAAGACCCGAACAAGCCGAAGGGCGTGTTCCTGTTCGTCGGCAGCTCGGGCGTCGGCAAGACCGAGACCGCACTGGCCCTGGCCGACCTGCTGTATGGCGGCGAGCGCAAGCTGGTCAGCATCAATATGAGCGAATACCAGGAAGCGCACAGCGTGTCCGGCCTGAAGGGCTCGCCGCCGGGCTATGTCGGCTATGGCGAGGGCGGGGTGCTGACCGAGGCGGTGCGCCGCAATCCCTACAGCGTGGTGCTGCTCGACGAAGTGGAGAAGGCCCACGGCGACGTGCTCGAACTGTTCTTCCAGGTCTTCGACAAGGGCGTGCTGGACGATGCCGAAGGGCGCCAGATCGACTTCCGCAACACCATCATCATCCTGACCTCGAACGCGGCCTCCGCGCAGATCATGCAGGCCTGCCTGAACAAGCCGGCGGCGGAGCGCCCGACGCCGGCGCAGTTGTCGGAACTGATCCGGCCCGCCCTGATGAAGCACTTCAAGCCGGCCTTCCTCGGGCGCTTGACGGTGGTGCCGTTCTATCCGATCGACGGCGAGGTCCTGGCCGGCATCATCCACCTCAAGCTGGAGCGCATCAAGGCGCGGGTAGCCGCCAACCACAACGCCAGCTTCCAGTACGACGACGCGCTGGTGGCCGCCGTGCTGGCGCGCTGCACCGAGGTCGATTCGGGCGCGCGCAACGTCGACACCATCCTGAACGGCACGCTGCTGCCGGAGATCGCCGACAACGTGCTGGCGGCGATGGCGGCCGGCGGCGGGGTCAGGGCGATCAAGGTCGGCGCCACCAGGGGCGGCAAGATCAAGTACGCCGTCGAACCGGCTTGAGGAGGGAAGCATGCTGAACATGGAAAAGCTGCTGGCGCCGGTGAGCGAAGGCCGGCCCTGCGGCGAGGACCTGGCCTTTTCGCGCGAGATCGACGACATCGTGCGTGCGCGCCAGGCCGACGACCCGTCGATCGAGCAGGGCGCCTGGGTCATGGACCTCAAGGAGGCCGACTGGAAGTTCGTGGCGAAGCAGTGCGCCCAGCTGATCGAACGGCGCAGCAAGGACCTGCAACTGGCGGTCTGGCTTGCCGAGGCCGAGGCCCGCACCAGCGGCCTGGGCGGCCTGGCCGACAGCCTGGTCCTGATCGCGGCCCTGTGCGACCGCTACTGGGACGGCCTGTATCCGCTGCCGGACGAGGACGGCCACGAGCGGCGCATCGGCAACCTGGCCTGGGTGGCAGCGCGCGTCGCACCGCTGCTGCGCGAGATCCCGCTGACGGAAGGCCAGGGCGGCCAGCCCGGCCATGCGCTGCGCGATTTCGACGTCGCTCGCATGCACGGCGGCGACGAACTGGCCAGGCTGGAGACCGCAAAAGCGCGCACCAGCCCCGCCTTCTACGAAGCCCTGCTGCGCGACTGCGAGCACTGCGCCGGTGTACTCGAGCGGATCGAGCACAGCGTCGATGCGCGCCTGGGCGTGGACGGGCCGAGCTTCAGCGCCGCCAAGTCCGGCCTGCAAAGCGTGATGCTGTTCGTGAAGCCGATGGCGAAGGAGGGTGGGGCGGCGCCGTCCGCGGCCAGCCGGGCGGCATCCGCTGCGCCGGCCGCGGGCGCAGTCGCGTTACCGGCGCCGATGGCCGGCGTGGAAGTCGCGGGCGGGCCGCTGCAATCGCGCGCCCAGGCCCTGGCCCAATTGCGCGAGGTCGCCGAGTTCTTCCGACGCACCGAGCCGCACAGCCCTGTCGCCTATCTGGCGGACAAGGCCGCGCACTGGGGCGAACAGCCCCTGCACGTGTGGCTGCGGTCGGTGGTGAAGGACGATGCCTCGTTCGCCCACATCGAGGAGATGCTGGGCGTCGCGCCGCAGCCGAAGGGCTGACGGCGCGAAAGGCGGGACTCAGGTCTTCGGCGCCTGGCCGGAGGCGGCGGCCAGTTGCGAGGTGGCGCGCGCAACCTGCTCCTCGACCCGGCGCATGGCTTCGCGGGTCGACATGGTCACCTGTTCATAGCCCTGGAAGGCGTTGTCGATCGCCGCCTTGATGATCTCGACCGCGTTTTCCTGGCCCGGCTTGACGTTCTGGGTGACGTCGTAGATCAGCGCCGACAGGGTATTCTTCGCTTCGACCAGATGGGTGTCGGCGGCCTGCTGGAAGTCGTTCTGGATGTCGGCGACGATCTGGCGCAGCTGTTCGCCGTAGGCCTGGGCATCCTGCACGCCCGGCTGCAGGCGCGCCTGCAGGCTGTCGATCGCCGCCTTCGGATCGTTCGCCTGGCTCATCTGGCGGCTGGCGGCCAGCGCGTTGTCCATCGAATTCTTGGCGGTGGCCATGTTCAGCGCCACCACCTGTTCGACGCCCTGCACGGCCTTGCTGGCCAGGGCATTGAAGGTCTGCACCTGCAGGTCGAACAGGGTCTTGGTGGCGTTGGCGAATTGTTCTGGGTTTGTGAACATCGGTATCTCCTCGGTTGGTTTTCCTGCGGCGTACTCAATGTTTTGCTTTTTACATTATTTCTCGGTCTTGCGTATTTCGCAACGTGCGTCGCGGTAGGGCCCGGCGAATTTCTCCCAGCCCGGGCCGAGCGGTGTCTGCGAACAGGCCAGGGCGCCGGTACTCTTGCTGCGCCACTGGTACCAGGGCGCGGGCGCGGCGTTCAGGACGGCGGGGCTGGCCAGGGCCAGGCCAAGCAGGGTAATAAGAAGCGTCTTCGACATATGCCGAGCTTGACCTGCCCGGCGCCCCAAGTCAAGCATGGAAGCGGGGCTTGACCTTCCCACGATGGGAAGGTGTATTCTGTGGCAAACATGGAAGGAGGCGAGATGTTGAATATCGGCGAAGCGGCGCAGGCATCGGGCGTATCGGCCAAGATGATCCGTCATTATGAATCGATCGGCCTGCTGCCGGCGGCAAAGCGCACGGCCTCCGGCTACCGCGTCTACGGCGAGCAGGAAGTCCGCATGCTGCAGTTCATCCACCGCGGACGCGAACTCGGCTTCCCGCTGGAGAAGATCGCCGACCTGCTCGCCCTGTGGCGCGACCAGGGACGCGCCAGCGCCGACGTGCGCGTCCTGGCCCAGCAGCACATCGCCGAACTGAATCGCAAGATCGAGGAACTGCAGGCCATGAAGCGCACCCTCGAGACGCTGGCCCATTCCTGCCACGGCGACCAGCGCTCGGACTGCCCGATCCTGGACGACCTGGCGACCCACTGAGCGGCCGCGGATGCGCAGAACGCAGAAACGCAAAACGCCGCAATCCTTTTGCAAAGATTGCGGCGTTTTGCGCCGGGGATCATCTTGCGATGAGCCGGAGGCTTTTACAAGCCGGTAGCATTTGGTGCCCACGGAGGGACTCGAACCCCCACACCTCGCGGCACATGGACCTGAACCATGCGCGTCTACCAATTCCGCCACGTGGGCATATCAAACAACAGGGTACAACGAACAACGACGGTAGCATTTGGTGCCCACGGAGGGACTCGAACCCCCACACCTCGCGGCACATGGACCTGAACCATGCGCGTCTACCAATTCCGCCACGTGGGCATAACAAACAACCGGTACAACAGTACAGCCTACAACAAGGTAGCTTTTGGTGCCCACGGAGGGACTCGAACCCCCACACCTCGCGGCACATGGACCTGAACCATGCGCGTCTACCAATTCCGCCACGTGGGCATATCAACCACCATGAATCCTGCAAGACCGGCTTTGGTGCCCACGGAGGGACTCGAACCCCCACACCTCGCGGCACATGGACCTGAACCATGCGCGTCTACCAATTCCGCCACGTGGGCCGGGTCTTGCAATCATCGCTCGACGTTGCCGTCGAATTCCGCTACGATATCAGGCTTTGCCGATTTGCGCTAGACCAACTTTCGTTTGGTTTTTGCGCCGGCCGCATCCTTCGCAGCATCCTCGCTTTTGGCTGTGCCGTTTGCGAAGAGAGCGAAAGTATAGCGGATGAATGGCAAAAGTCAAAGTCCCCTCGGCAGGATCCCGCAGCACGCTTGGAAGGGCGGCGTTAGGCGAATACCCCGGTCCTCCGTTACACTACGCCTGTCAAGGTGTCAATCCAACCAATATTGCGCCGCTTGCAATGCACCGGCGCGCCACAGGCTCAACAAGAATAGAAGACGATTTGAAGCACCCAACCTATACCATTCCAAGCCGCGAGGAGATTCTCGGCGTTTTCCGCGATGCCAAGGGGCCGCTCGACAGCGGCGCGCTGGCACGTGCCCTGCAAGTCGATCCCGAAGCGGAAGGCGTACTCACGCGCCGCTTGAATGCGATGGAGCGCGACGGCCAGATCCGCTCGAATCCCGCCGGCCAGTTCGCACTGACGGACCATTCGAGCTTCATCTCGGGCCGCGTCAGCGCCCACCGCGACGGCTTCGGCTTCGTGATTCCCGACGAACCCGGCGACGACCTCTTCCTGCCCGATAAGGAAATGCAGAAGGTCCTGCACGGCGACAAGGTGCTGGCGCGCGTGGTCGGCACCGACCGCCGCGGCCGTCCCGAAGGCACGATCGTCGAAGTCACCGAGCGCGCGAATACCCACATCATCGGCCGCCTGCTGCAGGAAAACGGCGTATGGATCGTCGCCCCCGAAGACAAGCGCATCTCCCAGGATATTCTGGTGGAGGGCTCGCCGGGCAAGGCGAAATCGGGTCAGGTGGTCAGCGTCGAACTGCTCGAGCAGCCTTCGCGCTTCCGCCAGCCGATCGGCAAGGTGGTCGAGGTGCTCGGCGAGCTCGACGACCCAGGCATGGAGATCGAGATCGCGGTCCGCAAATTCGGCGTGCCGCACGTGTTCTCGCCGGCCGCGCTGAAGCAGGCCAACAAGCTGCCGAACGAAGTGCGCGACAGCGACCTGGCCGACCGTGTCGACCTGCGCGACGTGCCGCTGGTGACCATCGACGGCGAAGACGCGCGCGACTTCGACGATGCGGTCTACTGCGAACCGGTCAAGATCGGCCGCGCCAAAGGCTACCGCCTGCTGGTGGCGATCGCCGACGTCAGCCACTACGTGAGGCCGGGCGACGGTCTCGACGGCGACGCGATCGAGCGCTCGACCTCGGTCTACTTCCCGCGCCGCGTGATCCCGATGCTGCCGGAGAAGCTGTCGAACGGCCTGTGCTCGCTGAACCCGGCCGTCGACCGCCTCTGCCTCGTGTGCGACATGGTCGTCACCGCCGCCGGCGAAGTCACGGCCTACCAGTTCTATCCGGCCGTGATGCACTCGGCGGCGCGCCTGACCTATAACGAAGTGGCCGCCATCCTCGGCAATACCAGCGGTCCGGAAGCAGGGCGCCGTCCCGGCATCGTGCCGCACCTGCTGAACCTGAACGAAGCATTCCGTTCGCTGCTGCAGGCCCGCCAGTCCCGCGGCGCGATCGACTTCGAGACCACCGAGACCTATATCGTCTGCAATGCGATGGGCAAGATCGAAAAGATCATCCCGCGCACCCGCAACGACGCGCACCGCCTGATCGAGGAATGCATGCTGGCGGCGAACGTCTGCGCGGCCGACTTCCTGATCCGCCACGACCAGCCGAGCACCTTCCGTATCCACGCGGTGCCGACCGAGGAAAAGCTGAACCAGCTGCGCACCTTCCTGAAGCAGGTCGGCCTGAACCTGGGCGGCGGCAACAAGCCGGAAGCCCGCGACTATGCCGAACTGATGCAGAAGATCAAGGAGCGTCCGGACGCGACCCTGCTGCAGACCATGCTGCTGCGCTCGATGCAGCAGGCGGTCTACAGCCCGGACAACGTCGGCCACTTCGGCCTGGCCTATGAGCACTACGCTCACTTCACCAGCCCGATCCGCCGCTATCCCGACCTGCTGACCCACCGCGCGATCAAGGCTGTCCTGCTGGGCAAGAAGTACGAGCCCACGAATATCGACCTGTCCAGGCTGAACACCACGGTGTCGAACGCGACCCGCAAGCAGCAGGCCAAGGACAAGGCCGCCGGCACGCAGAAGGATCCGAAGGACCTGACGGTCTGGGACGCGCTGGGCGTGCACTGTTCGGCCAACGAGCGCCGCGCCGACGAAGCCTCGCGCGACGTCGAGAACTGGCTCAAGTGCTACTACATGAAGGACCGCCTGGGCGAGGAATTCACCGGCGTGATCTCGGGCGTGACCCCGTTCGGCATCTTCGTCCAGCTCGACGAGCTGTTCGTCGAGGGCCTGGTCCACGTGACCGGCCTGGGCCAGGATTATTTCGAGTACGACGAAGCCCGCCACGAGCTGCGCGGCAAGAACAGCGGCCAGGTGTACGCGCTGACCGGCCAGGTGACCGTGCAGGTGGCGCGCGTCGACCTCGAAGCGCGCAAGATCGACCTGGTGCTGGCCGAAACCAAGGCCGAGAAAGGCACGCCGGCGCCGCTGGAGCGGGCCCGCAGCGCCGCGCTCGACGCGATGGAGCCGAAGCCGCCGCGCCGCCGCAAGGCAAGGCAGGCCGCGAACGCCGCCGGCGCCGTGCCGGCCTCGCCGCAGCAGGTGCACGGCATGAAAGGCGATCCGCCGGTGCCGCCGGATTTCAGCGCCAGCGACGAGAGCGAGGACGACATCGTCTTCGTGCCGCCGACGCGCCGGAACGCCAAGCGCGCGCCGAAGAAAGCGGCCGACAAGCCGGCTGCGAAGCCGGCAACGAAGCCGGCCGCAACGAAGGCCGCAGCAAAACAGAGCGCTCCCCGCAAGAGCGCCGCCAAGGCCCCCAGGGCCACGTCCAAAACCAGTAAAAAGAAGTAAGCATCAATGAAAAATAAAATGATTTTCGGCTTCCACGCGGTCACTTCGCGGCTGCGCCACGAAGCCCAATCGGTGGAAGAGATCTTTGTCGACGCCGGCCGCAACGATCGCCGCATGACCGACCTGATCGCCCACGCCAAGCAGCACGGCGTGCGCGTGATGCCGGTCGATGCAGAGCGCCTCGACAAGATCGTCGGCACCCGCCGCCACCAGGGCGTGATCGCCTTCGCCAGCCAGCTCTCGCTGGCGCGCAACCTGGACGAGCTGCTGGATGCGGTGGACGGTCCGCCGCTGCTGCTGATCCTGGACGGCATCACCGATCCGCACAACCTGGGCGCCTGCCTGCGCGTGGCCGACGGCGTCGGCGCGCATGCCGTGATCGCGCCGAAGGACCGTTCGGTCGGCCTGAATGCCACCGCGGCCAAGGTCGCCAGCGGCGCGGCCGAAACCGTGCCTTACATCACCGTGACCAACCTGGCGCGCACCATGCGCGACCTGAAGGACCGCGGCATCTGGCTGATCGGCACCTCGGACGACGCCGACAAGGGCCTGTACGAAGGCGACTTCACCGGCCCGACCGCGCTGGTCATGGGGTCGGAAGGCGAGGGCATGCGCCGCCTGACGCGCGAAACCTGCGACATGCTGGTCAGCATCCCGATGTTCGGCTCGGTCGAGAGCCTGAACGTCTCGGTCGCCTCGGGCGTCTGCCTGTACGAGGCACGCCGCCAGCGCCTGGCGCTGGAGCCGAAGCAATAAGAACACTCGTCGTGCCGGGCAATGCCAGGAACGACGGCAAATCATCGGCGGCATAAGCAAATACCGGCTGAATAAGCTACCATTCGGCCTATGTTTTTTTCCAAGCTGCGCGAAGATATCCAGAGCATCATCGAACGTGACCCGGCCGCCCGCAACGGCTGGGAGGTGCTCACCTGCTACCCCGGCCTGCATGCGGTCGTCATGCATGGCTGGGCGCATGCCTGCTGGCAGGCCGGCCTGAAATGGCTGGGCCGTTTCATCTCCTACATCGCCCGCATCATTACCGGTATCGAGATCCACCCCGGCGCCACCATCGGTCGCCGGGTCTTCATCGACCACGGCTTCGGCGTGGTGATCGGCGAAACCGCCGTGGTCGGCGACGACTGCACCATCTACCAAGGGGTCACGCTCGGCGGCACCACCCTGGTGGCCGGCACCAAGCGCCATCCGACGCTCGAGAGCGGCGTGATCGTCGGCGCCGGCGCCCAGGTGCTGGGCGCTTTCACGGTCGGCGAGTACGCGAAGATCGGTTCGAACGCGGTGGTGGTCAAGCCGGTGCCCGGCGGCGCCACTGCGGTCGGCAACCCGGCCCACATCGTGCGCAAGGAAGACCAGGCAAGGAGCGCGCAGATGTTCGCGGCCTACGGCGTCACGCCGAACGGCGACGATCCGCTGTCGAAGGCCCTGCGCAACCTGATCAACCACGTGGCCCAGCAGGACGAACAGATCGAGCGCCTGTGCTCGACCATCAAGGCGGCCGGCATCTCCTGCGCCGGCATCGCAGAAAACGACAAGCTCGACCAGGCGCAGTTGAATCGCCTGGTCGAATGAGTAACTGAAACTACTCGAATGAGCAGATGAGCAGATGAGCGAAAACAGCGATATCCCCGGCAGCTTCGACCCCGCATCGGATCTGGATCCCAACGAAATCCGCGTACTGGCCGTGCTTGCCGAGAAAGAAGCGCTCACGCCGGACAACTACCCGATGTCGCTGAACGCGGTGATGAACGGCTGTAACCAGCTGTCCAGCCGCGATCCGGTCATGCAGCTGTCCGAGGACGTGGTCCACGACACCCTGCAGCGCCTCATGCAGCGCAAGCTGGTGGGCAGCATGTCCCAGGCCGGCGCGCGCGTGATCAAGTACGAACACCGCATGCGCATCAAGTGGTCGCTGGAGCAGGACAAGGTGGCGGTGCTGACCGTGCTGATGCTGCGCGGCCTGCAGACCGCCGGCGAGATCCGCACCCGCAGCGGCCGCCTGCACGAGTTCAAGTCGGTGGCCGAGGCCGAGAGCGCGCTGCAGTTCCTGATCGATAAATACCCGCCCCTGGTGGTGCGCCTGGAGCGTGCGCCCGGCACCAAGGAGCCGCGCTACGGCCAGCTGCTGGGCGGCGAGATCGACGTCGCGCGCGCGGATGCGGGCGGCGCTTCCGCTGGATCGGGTGCGGCGTCCGGCGGCCGTATCGGCCCGCTGGAGCAGGAAGTGGCCGCGCTGCGCAGCGAGATCGACGAACTCAAGGCGCAGTTCGCTGCCTTCCGCCAGCAGTTCGAATAAGTCCGGACCTTACGGCGCCGTATCCTTCGCGGCCGGCGGCGCGAATTCCAGCTCGACGATCGCGTCATTGCTCCAGCTGGTATCGCCGATCGGCAGCTTGAAGCGCTTGCCCTCGGTCTTCAGCGCCATGCTGCGCTCGCCGTCGCGCAGGGTGGCCGCGCTCAGCTTTGCCGACGCATCGTGCGACCAGGTCCGGTCGCCGCCCTTCGGCGTCTCGCCCTTGAACCACGAGCACCAGTCGGTGGTCAGCAGGAAGCCGTTGATCAGGCCATTGACCCAGAACGGGATCTCTTCCTTGGCAATCGCGATCTTGACCTGGCAATCGAGGCGGACGTCGCCCATCCGGTAGCGGTTGTCGGCCAGCCCCGGGCTGCGCACATAGGTCTGGAAACGGGCCTGGCGCTTCTTGCGGTTGAGGACCATCTCGGCCTTGGCGTCGTAGGCCGCCTCGTTGCGCGGCACCGTAAAGCGCAGGTCCTGGTCGAGGCTCAGCGGAATCGAGAACTCGTCGGCGGCGATGCGCGCCACCAGCGGCTCGTCGCCCAGCGCCTTGCCGCTGCGCGCTTCAACCTGGAAGCGCAGCTGCGGCACATCCGGCGCCAGCGCATGCAGCTCGTCGAACTTGTCCAGTCCGGCCACCACCGCGCGATAGCTGTGCAGCTCGGGGTTCCTGATGGCGTTGACGTGGACGGTGCGCGTGTCGTCCTTCTCGGGTTCCGCCGCCCCGGCGGGGACGGCGGCGCAGCCCAGCACGGCGGGCAGCAGGAAGATGGCAGGGCGCAGCATCGCCTCAGCCCTCGTCGCGCCAGCGGCGCAGGCGGATCGCAGCGAAGATCATGGCGGCGCCGCACAGCGCGCCGATCCAGGCCTGGGCGGTGGCGAGGGTCATCCACGAGGCTTCGAACAGGACCTGCACGTCCGGACCCTGGGCGTTCTGGTGCATGCCGGGCGGGATGCCGCCGGTGAAGCTGAACCAGATGCCGGGCACGATGCCGGTCAGCAGGCGGGCGACGATTTCCTGGGCCAGCGGCATGATGTTCAGCGGCGAGCCCGAGAAGTTCTCCAGCGTGTAGCTGATCCACTTCACCAGCAGCAGGGTGATCAGCGGCACGCCGACCGCCCACAGGAAGGGCTTGGTCCTGGCCCAGCACGACACCAGCAGCAACCAGCCGATGGTCGGCAGCGCCCACACCACGTAGACCGGCAGCAGGGCGGCCAGGCGCAGCGGCTGCAGGTAGAGGTCCGGCTGGGTCAGGATGGTGCCGCCCAGGTGGACGCCGCCGATCGCCATGGCGACGCAGCCGACCAGCAGCAGGGCCAGCGAGGCGACCACGGCGAAGGCGATCGAGATCACCGGCGCCACGCACAGCGCGGTGACGGCCTTCGACAGCACCGTCATGGCGTCCGATACCGGCAGCGATTTCCAGAACAGGATGCTGCGGTCGCGGCGCTCGTCGTACAGCGCGCCCAGGCAGTAGAAGAACACGACGAAGGTCAGGATCAGGAACAGCGGCGAACCGGCGGCGATGTACATGCCGCTCGCGACTTTCGCCACCATTGCGCGCGACTCGGCCGGCATCGCCGCGGCGAAGGCGCCGCTGCTCACGGCCTGGCCGTTGACGTGGACGATGCCGGGCGCGCCGTGCACGGCCATCCCGTAGATCATGGTGCCGCCGACCAGCAGCACCAGCAGCGCGGAGACGATCGCGGGCGCCCAGAACATCGAGCCCTTGTGCTCCCAGAACTCGCGGCGGAGCAGCCATTTCATGGTCATGGTGTTCATGCGTAGCTTCCTTTCATGGTCGCGACGAACAGGTCGGCGACGCTGGGATTGCGGGTTTCGCCGAGGGCGGCGAGCTGCTGGCGCGAGGCGCTGCCCGGCGCGGCCGAATCGAACAGCATCACGGCCTTGCCGAACACGGTGCGGCGGTCGATCGGCGAGAGGGCGTTGGCGGCGCTGATCTTGTCGTGCGAGACCATCACCTCGACGTAACGCTCGCCGATCTCTTCCATCGAGGCGGCCAGCACGATCTTGCCTTCGCGGATGAACATCAGGTCGGTCAGGATGTGCTCGACCTCCTCGACCTGGTGGGTGGTGATGACGATGGTCTTGTGCTCGTCAAAATAGTCTTCCAGCAGGTTCTGGTAGAACTGCTTGCGGTAGAGGATGTCCAGGCCCAGGGTCGGCTCGTCCAGTACCAGCAGCTTGGCCTCGATCGCCATCACCAGGGCCAGGTGCAGCTGCACGATCATGCCCTTCGACATCTCCTTGACCTTCATCGTCGGCTTCAGCGAGGTCGCGGCGATGTAGCGCTCGGCCTTGGCGCGGTTGAAGCGCGGGTGTACGCCCTGCACGAAGTCGATCGCATCCTTTACGCGCATCCAGCGCGGCAGGATGGCGACGTCGGCGATGAAGCAGACGTCCTGCATCAGGTCGTCGCGCTGGGTGCGCGGGTCGAAGCCCAGCACCGACAGCTCGCCGTCGAAGGGGATCAGGCCGAGGGCGGCCTTGAGGGTGGTGGTCTTGCCCGAACCGTTCGGGCCGATCAGGCCGACGATGCGGCCGGCGGGGATCTCGAAGTCGATGCCGTCGACGGCGACGCGCTTGCCGTAGCGCTTGGACAGGCCGCGGGCGGAGAGGACGGCGTTCATGCCTGGCCTCCGTGCTCGCTGCTGAGCAGCTGGTCGACGTCCAGGCCGAGCAGGCGGATGCGCTCCAGCATCGCCGGCCATTCCTCGCGCAGGAAGCGCTCCCTTTCGCTTGCCAGCAGTTTTTCGCTGGCGCCTTCAGTGACATACATGCCGATCCCCCTTCTTTTTTCTACTAAGTTATCGTCGACCAGTTCCTGGTAAGCCTTCGAGACCGTGATCGGGTTCAGCTGGTACTCGGCGGCGATCTGCCGTACCGAGGGCAGCGGATCGCCGGCCTTGAGCACGCCGTCGAGCATCATCCCGATCACCCGGTCCTTCAATTGCCGATAAATCGGCGCATTGTCATTCCAGCCGATTGTCATTGCCGGCTCCTTGTTCTTGCGATGCAGCCTGGACATCCATGTCTGCCTCCTCGTTGATGGGGCACTACTTCGGTGATGTATTGAAGTGGTGTTGTAGTGAAGTATAACACCAGTTCGCACCCTGTCAACACAGTTGTTGAACGTTCTCGTTCAGGGGAGGTAGCGCGCTGCGCGGGCACGCGGCAGGAGTTAGTCCGAAAGGCCCAGTGTACGAATACTGTTGCCCTCGATGCAAGCTGGGATTTTTGTCAGGCAGGTGTCAGATCGGCTGGCCGTCGAGGCCGTAACGGGTGATGCGGCCGTCCGCATCGATCGCGATCCAGCCGCCGCGCGCCGGTTCGGCATCCACTTCCCAGTCGGGCAGCACGTAGCGGCGCCGGCCGGTCGCCGGGTCGGCATGCAGGGCGGGGCGGTGGGTATGGCCGTGGATGATGATGTCGGCGCCGGTGGCTTCGTGCAGGGCCGCCACCGCATCCGGCGTGACGTCCATGGTCTCGTAGGATTTCTCGCCATGGGCTTGGCGGCTGCCTTCGCGTAGGCCGGCGATGATGGCCTTGCGCTGCGCCAGCGGCATGGCCAGGAACTGCTGCTGCCAGGCCGGGTCGCGTACCTGGGCGCGGAAGGCCATGTACTTGAGGTCGCCGGTGCACTCGGCGTCGCCGTGGACCAGGGCAACTTTCATGCCCTTGAAGCTGGCCACGTGGGGTTCGGCCAGCAGGCTCAGGCCGGCGGCGCGGGCGAAGTCCCGGCCGACCAGGAAGTCGCGGTTGCCGGCCATCCAGTAAATCGCCACGCCGGCGTTGGACAGGGCGCGCAGGGCGTCGGCGACGCGCTGGTGGAAGGGCGTGGCGATGTCGTCGTCGCCGGCCCAGTATTCGAAAATGTCGCCGAGCAGGTAAAGCGATTCGGCGTGGGAGGCGTGCTCGGCCAGGAAGCGGAAAAAGGCTTCGGCCGTGTGCGGATGCGATTCCTGCAGGTGCAGGTCGGAAATGAAAAGCGCAAGCGTGCGCGCGGGACTGTTCATCGGATTAACGGTGGACGGGTCCCACGCGCCTTGCTTGAATAAACTGCTTAAACTACTGGATTAGACGACTTCGGCTTTTTCGATGATCACCGCTTCGGTCGGCACGTCCGAGTGCATGCCCGAGCGGCCGGTCTTGACGGTGTTGATCTGGTCGACCACGTCCTGGCCTTCGACGACCTTGCCGAACACGGCATAGCCCCAGCCGTCCTGGCCCGGGTAGTTCAGGAAGTCGTTGTTCTTGGTGTTGATGAAGAACTGGGCCGAGGCCGAGTGCGGGGCCATGGTGCGCGCCATCGCGATGGTGTACTTGTCGTTCTTCAGGCCGTTCTTGGCTTCGTTCTCGACGGTCTTGTCGGCCGGCTTCTGGCTCATGTTCGGCTCGAAACCGCCGCCCTGGATCATGAAGTCCTTGATCACGCGGTGGAAGATCGTGTTGGTGAAGTGACCCTGGTTGACGTATTCAACGAAGTTGGCAACGGTCTTCGGCGCCTTGGCGTCGTCGAGTTCGATCTTGATGTTGCCCTTGTTGGTGGTCATGAGTACGGTGGTCATGGTTTGTCCTGTGCCTTATTGTTAAGAGTTCCGTATTTTACTGCGCTTTGAGGATGGTCGCGGACTTGATCACGACCGGTGTCACCGGCACGTTCTCCATGCCGCGCACGTCGTCGACCAGCACGCCCTTGATCTTGTCGACCACCTCCTGTCCCTTGACGACCTTGCCGAACACCGTATAGCCGGAGCCGTTCATGTTCGGATAGTCGAGGCCGGGGTTGTCGACCACGTTGATGAAGAACTGCGAGGTGGCGGTGTCCGGGTTCGATTCGCGCGCCATCGCGACGGTATAGGCAGCGTTCGACAAGCCGTTGTCCGATTCGTTCTTGATCGGTGGACGGGTCTTGCGGCCGTTCAGCTTGGCGTCCATGCCGCCGGTCTGGATCATGAAGCCGTCGATCACGCGGTGGAAGATCAGGTCCTTGTAGAATCCCGCCTTGACGTACTTGAGGAAGTTGTCGACCGTCTTCGGCGCTTTTTCCGGGTTCAGCTCCAGCACGATCTCGCCCATCGTGGTTTTCAGCGAGACCTGCGGATCGGCTGCCCAGGCCGCCGTCGACAGCAGCAGGGCGCCGGCAGCGGCGGCCGCCACGCGGGCCAGCAGGCGGGTAGGGGACGGTTTCGTGATGTGCATCGTGGCTTCCTCTCTGTGGGCAAACGCAAAGTGATGTCAAGACTTTTGCAGAAAAATAAACCTGAGGCATATGCGGCCAGTCAGGATTTTATCAATGCTATACTTTGCGATGGACTGTTGATTTTATCAAAGTTACAGCGGAATCAAGTCCTGACGGTCGCGACAGGGTTACATCCCGGCACGCTGCCCCGCAGCCGTGCGTCCGAGCGTCAAGCTCCAACCATCCAGAACACCATCCGATGAGCCAACTAAAGATTTACAACACGCTCGCGCGTGACAAGCAGGTATTCGTTCCCAAGCAACCCGGCAAGATCAGCATGTACGTGTGCGGGATGACGGTCTACGATTACTGCCACGTCGGTCACGCCCGGATGATGATGGCGTTCGACGTGATCTACCGCTGGTTCAAGGCCTCGGGCTACGAGGTCAAGTATGTCCGCAACATCACCGACATCGACGACAAGATCATCAAGCGTGCCGTCGACAACGGCGAAACCATGTCCCAGCTGACCACCCGCTTCATCAAGGCGATGGACGAGGACACCGCCGCCCTCGGCATCCTGCAGCCGGACTTCGCGCCGCGTGCCACCGAGCACGTGCCGCACATGCTGTCCATCATCGAGAAGCTGGAAGAAAAAGGCCTGGCCTACCAGGGCGAGGACGGCGACGTCAACTACGCCGTGCGCGAATTCTCCGGCTACGGCAAGCTGTCCGGCAAGTCGCTGGACGACCTGCGCGCCGGCGAGCGCGTCGACGTCAATACCGGCAAGCGCGATCCGCTCGACTTCGTGCTGTGGAAGGCCGGCAAGGAATCCGAGCCGGCGGAAGCCAAGTGGGATTCGAAATGGGGCGTCGGCCGCCCGGGCTGGCACATCGAGTGCTCGGCCATGTCCTGCGCGCTGCTGGGCGAGCACTTCGACATCCACGGCGGCGGCGCCGACCTGCAATTCCCCCACCACGAGAACGAGATCGCCCAGTCGGAAGGCGCTTTCGGCCCGCCGATGGCAAATTACTGGGTCCACAACGGCTTCGTGCGCGTCGATAACGAAAAGATGTCCAAGTCGCTGGGCAATTTCTTCACGATTCGCGACGTGCTGAAGAAATACGATGCCGAAGTGATCCGCTTCTTCATCCTGCGCGCCCACTACCGCAGCCCGCTGAATTACTCGGACGTCCACATCGACGATGCCAGGAGCGCGCTGACCCGCCTGTACACGGCCCTGGCGGACGTGGACCTTGGCGGCGAGAAGGCCGAAGTCGACTGGGAAGAGGCGCATGCGCTCCGTTTCCGCGAAGCGATGGACGACGATTTCAACACCCCGCTGGCGGTGGCCGAGCTGTTCGACCTGGCGTCCGAAGTGAATCGCAGCAAATCCGTCAAGGATGCGCGCCAGCTGAAGGCCCTGGCTGGCGTGCTGGGCCTGCTCGAGCGCTCGCCCCAGGAATTCCTGCGCGCCGGTACCCCGGGCGAAGGAGGCATGGACGAGGCCGCGATCGATGACGCCATCGCGCGCCGCGCCGCCGCCAAGAAGGCGCGCAACTTCGCCGAGGCCGACGCCATCCGCGCCCAGCTGACGGCCGCCGGCATCGTGCTCGAAGACAAGCCCGACGGCACGACCAACTGGCGCCGCGCCTGAGCGGCACGATCCGGCATGGCACTTTCCAAGGACCTCATGGGCTCGGCCCCGACATTGCCCGACGTCCCGCCTTACTGGGCGGAGGCGAAGGCCGAGCTCATGCAGCGGGACCGCATCATGAACAAGCTGATCCCGCAGTTCGGCGACATGCACCTGCGCGGCCATCCGGACCCGTTCACGACCCTGGCCCGCTCGATCGTCGGCCAGCAGGTCACGGTCAAGGCCGCGGAAGGCGCCTGGCTCAAGCTGCGCGAACTGTGTCCGAAGATGACGCCCGCCCAGGTGATCAAGGCCGGCGCGGAGCAATTGTCCGCTTGCGGACTCTCGAAACGCAAGACCGAATACATCCTCGACCTGGCCGACCACTTCAAGGCCAAGCGGGTCCATGCCGACCTGTGGTCGCAGATGGATGACGAGGCGGTGATCGCCGAGCTGGTCCGCATCCGCGGCATCACCCGCTGGACAGCGGAGATGTTTTTGATATTTAATCTGCTCAGGCCGAACGTCCTCCCGCTCGACGACGCCGGCCTGATCCAGGGCATCAGCCAGAATTATTTTTCGGGCGAACCCGTATCGCGCAGCGATGCGCGCGAAGTGGCGGCCAACTGGGAACCCTGGCGGACCGTTGCCACTTGGTATTTATGGCGCAGTTTGGACCCGATTTCCGGATAATTTCCGGTTAGAATAGCGCCCTTGCCGCCGCAGGACCGGTCGATCCCGGTCGCGGCCACGAACAACCCGGAGGTACAATGAGTAAAACAACTTTCCTCAGTTTTGAACAGCCGATCGCCGAGCTCGATTCCAAAATTGAAGAGCTGCGCTTCGTGCAGGACGATTCGGCTGTCGACATCTCGGAAGAGATCGACCGCCTGGCCAAGAAGAGCCAGCAACTGACGAAAGACATCTACGCCAAGCTGACGCCATGGCAGGTTTCCCAGATCGCGCGCCACCCGCAACGTCCGTATACGATGGACTACGTGAACGCGATCTTCACCGATTTCCATGAGCTGCACGGCGACCGTACCTTCGCGGACGACCAGTCCATCATCGGCGGCCTGGCCCGTTTCAACGGCCAGGCCTGCATGGTGATCGGCCACCAGAAGGGCCGCGACACCAAGGAACGCGCGATGCGCAACTTCGGCATGCCGCGTCCGGAAGGCTATCGCAAGGCGATGCGCCTGATGAAGCTGGCCGAGAAGTTCAACCTGCCGATCTTCACTTTCGTCGACACGCCGGGCGCTTTCCCGGGCATCGACGCCGAAGAGCGCGGCCAGTCCGAAGCGATCGGCCATAACC
This sequence comes from Massilia sp. 01N417, assembly GCF_056399645.1. Classification (NCBI taxonomy): domain Bacteria; kingdom Pseudomonadati; phylum Pseudomonadota; class Betaproteobacteria; order Burkholderiales; family Oxalobacteraceae; genus Massilia; species Massilia sp. 01N417. The sequence continues at coordinate 173,947 of NZ_JBFTRS010000005.1, forward strand.
TGTACGTCATGGCCGAACTGAAAGTGCCGCTGATCGCCACCATCATCGGCGAAGGCGGTTCGGGCGGCGCGCTGGCGATCGCCGTCGGCGACGCCGTGCTGATGCTGCAGTACGCGACCTACTCGGTGATCTCGCCGGAAGGCTGCGCCTCGATCCTGTGGAAGACCTCGGAGCGCGCGGCCGACGCCGCCGACGCCCTCGGCCTGACCGCCCACCGCCTGAAGGCCATCGGCCTGATCGACAAGATCGTCAGCGAACCGCTGGGCGGCGCCCACCGCGACCCGGCCGCCATGGCCCAGGGCCTGAAGCGCGCGCTGGCCGACACCCTGCGCCAGTTCCAGGGCATGAAGACCAAGGATCTGCTGGAAGCCCGTCACGCGAAGCTGATGGCTTACGGTAAATTCAAGGAAACCCTGCCGCGCGAAGAGTGAGTTCCCGTAAGAACGGACCGGACGACGACGCCGGTCCGGCCGCCCTTGCCGCGGCGTCCTTTGCGCAGGCGGTCGACAGCCTGCGCGCAGAACATTCCCCGTCCTCCATCGCGGTCGCCCTCAGCGGCGGCCTCGATTCCATGGTCCTGCTGCATCTGGCGCACCAGGCCGCCAGTGCCGCCGGCCTGCCGCTGTTCGCCTTCCACGTCCACCACGGCCTGAGCCCGAATGCCGATGCCTGGCGCGCGCATTGCGCGGATGCGGCGGCCGCGCTGGGCGTGACCTTCGACCATCGGGACGTCACGGTGGAGAAGGGCAAGAGCGGCGTCGAGGCGGCGGCCCGCAAGCAGCGCTACGCGGCGCTGGGCGAGATGTGCCGCGCCCATGGCGTCGACCTGCTGCTGACCGCCCACCACCTCGACGACCAGGCCGAGACCGTGCTGCTGCAACTGATGCGCGGCTCCGGTCCGGCCGGCCTGTCCGGCATGGATGCATCCAACCGCGCACCGACCCTGCTCGGCGACGAGCGGCTGGTGATGGCGCGTCCGCTGCTGGCGGTGGCGCGCGCCGAACTGGAAGCGTTCGCCGCGGCGCAGCAGATCGCCTGGGTCGAGGATGAATCCAACAGCGATCCCCGCTACGCCCGCAACGCGCTGCGCCACCAGGTGATGCCGGTGCTGGCCCAGGCCTTCCCGGGCTTCCAGCGCCGCATCGCGCGCAGCGGCGCCCATGCGTCTTCGGCCCAGCGCCTGCTGGACGAGCTGGCCGAACAGGATCTGGCAGCCTGCCTGGTGGACGAGGGCCTCGACCTGGCACGCCTGCGCAACTTCAGCCGCGACCGCGTCAACAACCTGCTGCGCCACTGGTTCTCGGTACGCCACCTGGGCATGCCCTCGACCGCCTGGCTGGAGCAGATGGTGGCGCAACTGCTGTCGGCGCGCGAGGATGCGCAACCGCTGGTCTCGCATCCGGAAGTCGATGCACGCCGCTACCGCGACCGCCTCTACCTGGTGCCGAAGCAGAAGGACCTGGCCGGCCTGCGCGACCCCGACGACGAAGGCATCATCGTCAAACATGCCCAGGCCTTCCGCTGGAACGGCGAGCCCAGCATCGCCTTCCCGGACTACGGCGGGGTGCTGCATTTCGATGTGGCCGATAGCGGGCTGGAGGCGGACTGGCTGCGCGGCCGCCCGCTGGAAATCGACTTCCGCAAGGGCGGCGAGCGCCTGAAGCTGGCGCCGAACCGTCCGACCCGCGGCCTGAAACAGCTGTTCCAGGCGGCCAATGTGCCGGTATGGGAACGTTCGCGCCTGCCGATCGTCTGCGCCGGTTTCGACCTGCTGTTCGCCGCCGGCCTGGGAATGGATTGCCGACACGTCAAACAAGGGGAAGGGCGCATCGCCCTGCGCTGGCAAGCCCTGTAAAGGTGGGCGGAAAGCGCTAATATGCACTTTCTGCATTACCTTATTCCAATTAGGTATAGATTTCGCATTACCACGTATTGTGATTCTGCACCGCAGCATGTAGAGTTGAAGACCCCTTCTATCTTTTACAAGCGGAAATCCCCACTGTCATGGCTTTAATAGTCCACAAATACGGCGGCACGTCGATGGGATCGACGGACCGCATCAAGAACGTCGCTGCGCGCGTCGCCAAATGGCACGACGCCGGCCACCAGATCGTCGTCGTCCCTTCCGCCATGTCGGGCGAAACCAATCGCCTGATTGGCCTGGCAAAAGAGATCATGGCGCAGCCGGATCCGCGCGAGCTGGACATGATCGCCTCGACCGGCGAGCAGGTGTCCGTCGGCCTGCTGGCGATGGCGCTGCTGGCACGCGGCAAGGATGCGGTCTCCTACACTGGCTGGCAGGTGGGTATCAAGACCGACTCCGCCTTTACCAAGGCGCGCATCCAGTCGATCGACGACTCGCGCGTGCGCGGCGACCTCGAGGCCGGCAAGATCGTGATCATCACCGGCTTCCAGGGTGTGGACGACGAAGGCAATATCTCGACCCTGGGCCGCGGCGGCTCGGACACCTCGGCGGTGGCGATCGCGGCCGCGATGAAGGCCGACGAGTGCCTGATCTATACCGACGTCGATGGCGTCTACACCACCGACCCGCGCGTGGTCGACGAGGCGCGCCGCCTGCACAAGATCACCTTCGAGGAAATGCTGGAACTGGCCTCGCTGGGCTCGAAAGTGCTGCAGACCCGCTCCGTGGAATTCGCAGGCAACTACCGCGTCCCGACCCGCGTGCTGTCGTCGCTGACCGATCCCCTGATGCCGCTCGAGGAAGAAGCCAACTCGGGCACCCTGATTTCGTTTGAGGAAGAAAACAACATGGAACAAGCCGTCATCTCCGGCATCGCCTTCCACCGCGATGAAGCCAAAATCACCGTCCTGGGCGTTCCGGACAAGCCGGGCGTCGCTTACCACATCCTCGGCCCCGTCTCGGACGCGAACATCGAGGTCGACATGATCATACAGAACGTGTCGGTAGACGGTAAAACGGACTTCACCTTCACGGTCTCGCGCAACGACTACCAGCGCGCCCTGGGCGTCCTCGAAGCGAACAAGGAAGAACTCGGCTTCACCCGCCTGGTGGGCGATGCGAAGGTATCGAAGGTCTCGGCGGTCGGCGTCGGCATGCGCAGCCACGTCGGCGTCGCCTCGCAGATGTTCCGCACCCTGGCGGAAGAGGGCATCAACATCATGATGATCTCGACCTCCGAGATCAAGATTTCGGTCCTGATCGACGAAAAATATATGGAGCTGGCCGTACGCGCCCTGCATAAAGCTTTTGACTTGGAGAAAGCTTAACTTTTTCAAAAAAATTGGCCGTGCTTCCTTGACCAAATGAAGTGTGGCCATTAATATGCGTGCACTCAGCGACAACGAGCAACACTGTTAAGAGCTGACTGGAGGCGTGGCCGAGTGGCCGAAGGCACTTCCCTGCTAAGGAAGCATACGGGCTTAAACCTGTATCGTGGGTTCGAATCCCACCGCCTCCGCCAGAGATTCAAACAAAAAAGCGACCGCAAGGTCGCTTTTTTGTTTTCCGCGGTAGAACAGGCGAGCAGGGCGCCTGCGCGCCCTGCGGGTGGGATTCGAAGCCGCGCGCATGCTTGCGCGTGGGCGGCCTGCGGGATGTAGGCGAATCCCACCGCCTCCGCCAGAGATTCAAACAAAAAAGCGACCGCAAGGTCGCTTTTTTGTTTTCCGCGGCAGAACAGGCGAGCAGGGCGCCTGCGCGCCCTGCGGGTGGGATTCGAAGCCGCGCGCATGCTTGCGCGCGGGCGGCCTGCGGGATGTAGGCGAATCCCACCGCCTCCGCCAGAGATTCAAACGAAAAAGCGACCGCAAGGTCGCTTTTTTGTTTTCCGCGGTAGAACAGGCGAGAAGCCCGCGCAGCTGTGCCGCGTGCTCAATCGAGAAGATGACCTGTAATATTCCATCAAGCCTCGAAGACGCGCAGCCATGAGCCCTCAAAAAAAGCGTAGCAAAGCCGCCGCCTCAACATCGCAGCTGGACCTGCCCTTCGTCCAGCCGGACACCCTGCGCGACCTGGCCTACTACCTCGGCATCTGCAACGTCTTCGCCGCCTACCACAAGCGCTGGCCCACCCCCGAGTCGCTCCGCGAAGAGTTCCGCGCCGCGCGCATCGCGGACTACGATGGCCAGCGACTCGAACGGGAGCTGCGCTTTCCCGGCCCGGCACTCGAAGCCGACCCCGCCTACCAGGCACTGCGCGAGCGTTGCCTGGCCGACGACCCCGACGCCGAGCCTGGCATATTTGCGCTCCATCCAGGCTATCGCGAAGTCTTGAAGGACGAAGATGTCGCCGCACTATTCGACACCATCGCACTACCAGGCAACGCAGGCCCCGGCGCGGTCCGATACGCCACCGGACTGCCGGCGCACGCCCACGACGAACTGACGCTGCGCCTCGGCGCGGCAGTGCGCGCGCAAGCGCTTGCCCTTGCCGGACTCGATCCCGACGATCCCATGGTGCGCGCGAAAGCCTTCTCCGTGCGCGTACGGGCGACGGGCGAGCTGACGGGGTTCATGGAGCGCATCGGCATGCCGCCGCCGTCTGCACCCGAAGGGCTGGCCGACCATTACCTGCTCGAGGCTGACGACCAGGGCCGCCTCACCATCCGCTACCAGCTGCGGGAGGGCAGCCGCTACGCGGGCCGCTTCGACGTCCGGCGGCTGACCGAAAAACTCGCATCGGCCTACGCCGCCAGCCAGGACCTTGCCCGCTTGCGCAATGCCCGACCGAATTGACCGTAGCCGCCGCCATCCGCCTATCGGCGTCTTCTGGTCCGGCCCGTGGACGGCGTCACATCCGCGCCGCCGAACAGGTCGGGCTGGACCGGCGTCGCGGACGGGGCAGGCGCGGCGGGCACCGGCGGAGCAGGGGGCGGAAGCTCGGCCGGCCCGGCGGTATCGAAAGGATCGATCTCGGCCGCCAGCCCGTTCGCATACGCCAGCACCTGGTCGAGGATGTCATATTTCGCGGCATCGAGGGGATCCGCCGACTGGCCCAGCCTGCGCCGGCAATCGGCGACCGCGGCGCGCACCATGGAGACCGTGCGGCTGCCGGGATAGCCCGAGATCAGCTTGTCGAAGCGGTGCTCTTCCCACTTGTCCTGCTCCCGCTGGGACAGGAATCCGGGATAGTGGCGCGCCTTGTAGCGCAGGAAGAGGGCGGTCAGCCTGGGATCGCTGAATTCCGGCCTGACCGACGCCAGGTTGGCCGGGTCCAGGGTCAACAGCTGGTCGAGGGTGCGGCGGTCGTTGCCGATGAAGCCCGCGTACAGGGCCTCCTCGGGATCGCCGTCGAAGGACGGCCGGGTAAACGCCGCCTGCAGCAGCCGGGGCAGGTCGACCGCCCGCAGCACGTCCCGCATGTCGGCGACGTTCGCGAGCGCCGCATCGAGGTCGAGGCCCAGTTCGGCCGCCCGCTCCGGCGGCAGGACGTCCAGCTTCCGGAACACGATCGGCGACTTGTTCGCGGCGATGCAGTGGATGGGCATCCGGCTGAAGCCTTCGGGCTGGTCTTCCGGCCTGGTGAACAGGCGCCTGCGCAGGGTCTCGGCATCGATGTCGAGCAGCTGGCGCGGATCCGCGGCCAGGTCCCAGGCGATCACTTCGTTCCTGTTGGTGGGGTGGGCGGCGACCGGCATCATGATCCGGATCCCGGCCGTCTCCGGCGATCCGCGTCCGATATGGAGGAAGGGCGCCTGCTGTTCCGGGTCCATTTCGTGTAGCGCCAGGGCCTTGTCGCGCATCGCGAAGCAATGCGCGTACAGCGCCGGCTGCCGCTGCCTGATCAGCCGTGCGAGCGAGATGGTGGCGCCCACGTCCGACAGGGCATCGTGCGCCAGTCCGTGCGGCAGGCCGTTCGCCTTGCTGAGGCTGGCCAGCTTGAACGAGGGATTGCCCTGGCCGTCGCGCGGCCACGCCAGCGTCCCGGGGCGCAGGGCGTGGACGGCGCGCACCAGCCCGATCAGGTCCCATCGGCCGCAGCCATCCTTCCATTCGCGGGCATAGGGATCGATCAGGTTTCGCCAGAACATGAAGCGCGTGATCTCGTCGTCGAAGGCGATCGAGTTGTAGCCGAATGAAATCGTGCCCGGCATCGTCATCTGGCGCCGGACTTCCGCAACGAACTGCAGTTCCGGGAGACCCGCTTCCTCGCACAGCTGCGGCGTGATGCCGGTGATGACGCAGGCATCGGGGTCGGGCAGGAGGTCAGGATAAGGCTTGCAGTACAAGGTCATCGGCTTGCCGATGAGGTTCAGTTCCATATCCGTGCGCACGCAGGCGAACTGCATCGGCCGGTCGCGGCTCGGATCCAGGCCTGTCGTTTCGTAATCGAAGACCAGCAAACTGTTCATTGGGCCTCTCATGGAAGTCGACGCCATGACAACATGATACGCGCGATGCAAAAATGTGAGCATCATGACAAATCCGCGCGCATCGATGGCGGGGCAAGTGTTGCATTTTGTCCCGAACCGCGCCATTGCTGATTTCCGTCGGGAAATTTTGAGCTAGCATAAAAGCGCCCAGCCTCTCTTCTCGAGAAAGACCCTATGCTTTCGAATTTCCGTATCGGTTCGCGCCTGGCGATCGGCTTCAGCATCACGATCGCCATCATGTTGCTGATGTCGCTGATCGGCATTAACCGCATCCGTCACACCAGCGCGCTCACCGACCAGATCGTCAAGCAGCGCTATGTGGCGGTGGAGCAGACCAACGTCATGCGCAGCTACGCCAACCGCGGCGCGCAAGCCTTGCGCAACGCCATGCTGGCGACCGACCCGGCGCAATCGGCCAAGTTCTTCGAGGCCGTGCTCGATGCCGACCGCATCGGCAGCGAAGCCGCCGCCAATCTCGGTCAGCTGATGAGCTCGGACGAGGAAAGGAAGCTGCTCGGCGACCAGGGCAGTGCTTACGCGGCCTTCACCGCCAAGCGCGCACAAGCCGTCGAGCAGTTCAACAAGGGCGATCGCGCGGCCGCCGTCGACTTCCTGTTCGCCACCGTGGTGCCGCTGCAAAACGCCTACTTTGGCCGTCTCGACGCCCTGCTCAAGCACGAAACCGAGCGCGTCGACCGGCTGGGCGAGGAGGCCGCCGAAGCCTCGCACGACGCCACCGTTCTCCTGCTGGCGCTGCTGGCCCTGGCGACCGTCGTCTCGGCCCTTGCCGGCTACCTGATCACGAAGTCGGTCACCCGGCCGATCGGCGAAGCGGTGGCGCTCGCCGAAACCGTCGCCCAGGGCGATCTGACGATGCGGATCGAGGTCACGCGCGGCGATGAAACCGGACGCCTGATGGAGGCGCTCAAGACCATGGTGGCCAGCCTTACCCACACCGTGAGCGCGGTCCGTTCGAGCACCGACACCATCGCCACCGCTTCGGCGCAGATCGCCGCCGGCAACCTGAACCTGTCCTCGCGTACCGAAGCGCAGGCCGGCAGCCTGGAAGAAACCGCCTCGTCGATGGAAGAATTGACCTCGATCGTCAAGACCAATGCCGACAACGCGCGCCAGGCAAGGCAGTTCGTCGTGTCGGCCGCCGACCATGCCAGCCGTGGCGGCGAGGTGGTCACCGAGGTCGTCTCGACCATGGGAGCGATCAAGCAAAGCTCGGGCAAGATCGCCGAGATTATCGGCGTGATCGACAGCATCGCCTTCCAGACCAATATCCTCGCGCTCAACGCCGCGGTGGAGGCGGCGCGGGCCGGCGAACAGGGCCGCGGCTTCGCCGTGGTGGCGGCCGAGGTGCGCAACCTGGCGCAGCGCTCGGCCGGCGCGGCCAAGGAGATCAAGGCGCTGATCGAGGATTCGGTCGCCAAGGTCGACGCCGGCGGCCGCCTGGTCGACCAGGCCGGCAGCACGATGAGCGACATCGTCGGCTCGGTGAACAAGGTCGCGGCGCTGATGAACGAATTTGCCGCCGCCAGCGCGGAGCAGAGCGCCGGCATCGAGCAGGTCAACATTGCCATCGTCGAGATGGATCAATCCACCCAGCAGAACGCCGCGCTGGTCGAGGAGGCCGCCGCCGCGGCGGCGAGCCTGGAAGAGCAGGCGCATCAGCTGTCGGATGCCGTGGGCGTGTTCAAGCTGCACGCGGCGTCCCTGGGTCATCGGCCGCTCCCCCGGCCAGCCTTAACCATGTAAAGCCGGCCACGCCGGCTACCAGCGAGGCGACCAGGATCGCCATCTTCGACCCGTTGACGAGGCCGGCCTCGCCCGCGAAGGCGAGGTTGGTGATGAAGATCGACATGGTGAAGCCGATCCCGCCGAGCAGGCCGGCGCCGAGCACGTGGCGCCAGGCCAGGCTTGATGGCAGGCGGCACAGGCCGAGCGCGACGGCGGCGAAAGTCGCCAGCACGATCCCGACCGGTTTCCCGGCGCCCAGGCCGAGCACGATGCCCAGGCTGTTGGACGTCAGCAGCGCCTGCGCCCAGTCCGCGCCGATCACGACGCCGGTATTCGCCAGCGCGAAGACCGGCAGGATCAGGAAGGCCACCGGCTTGTGCAGCAGCTGTTCCAGCCTGGCGGAATACGGAATCGCGAAGGCCAGCAGCACGCCGGCGATGGTCGCGTGCACGCCGGACTTCAGCATGAAGAACCACATCAGGACGCCGCCCAGCAGATAGGGCGCCAGGGCCATCACGCGCCCCATCCGGTTCAGCAGCACCAGCAGGACGAACACCGCCAGCGCCGCGGCCAGCCAGCCGATCGAGACCTCCGCCGTATAGAAGAGGGCGATCACGATGATGGCCCCGAGGTCGTCCATGACCGCCAGGGCGGTGAGGAAGATCTTCAGCGAGGCCGGCACCCGGCTGCCCAGCAAGGCCAGCACGCCGAGGGCGAAGGCGATGTCGGTGGCCATCGGGATGCCCAGTCCCGCCTGGGTCGGCGTGCCGTGGTTCAGGCCGAAATGGACGAGGGCCGGGACGACGATCCCGCCGGCCGCCGCCACGATCGGGAGCAGGGCGTTCTTCGGGTCGGACAGTTCGCCGTTGTACAGTTCGCGTTCCAGCTCGAGCCCGATCAGCAGGAAGAACACCGCCATCAGGGCGTCGTTGACCCAGTTTTCCACCGTCAGGCCGGCGAAGGGCTGGTGCCAGAAATGCAGGTATTGCCCGCCCAGCGGCGAGTTCGCAAGCAGGAGGGAGACCAGGGTGCAGAGAATGAGGACGGTGCCGCCAGCTTTTCCGGATGCGGCAAATTCCTTGAAGGTGTTCGAGAGGAAGCTATTCATATGGGCGCGATTCAACCGCGTGGCGGCCCGACCAGCGCGAATCCTGTCGTACCGAGCGGTACGATCACCCAGCCGCCATTATAGCCGGGTGTGAAATGGCGCGGCGAGGCTTTCCCATTTTGCATGTTGGGATGATATGATGCTTGAAATCACTATTTTCTTTTCGGCATCTATCCCCCCGTAATGGAATCACAGCAATTTCTATTTGGCGAATGGCTGGTCGACCCCTCGACCAACAGCATTCACCAATCGGGGGAACGCAGGCAGATGGAGCCGCGGGCCATGGAAGTGCTCGTGGTCCTGTGCAAGGCGGCCGGCCGGATCGTCAGCGCCGACGAGCTGCTGACGCAATGCTGGCGCACCGACGTCTACGGCGACAATCCCGTCCACAAGATCCTCGCCCAGCTGCGGCGCCTGCTCGGCGATACCGCCAGCGCGCCCAGCTACATCGAAACCGTGCGCAAGCGCGGCTACCGCACCCTGGCCCAGGTCAGCTTCGGCAAGTCGGGGCAGGGCACGGCCGGCAGGTGGGCGGACCGGACCCCGTTCCGCGGGCTGGCCGCCTTCAATGAAGCGCATGCCCAGGTCTTCTTCGGACGCGACGAGGCGATCCGCCGGCTGCTGAAGTCGGTGGACGCCCAGATCGGGACGGGGCTGGCGCTGCAGCTGGTGCTCGGGCCCAGCGGCTCCGGCAAGTCCTCGCTGGTCCGCGCCGGCCTGTTCCCGGCGCTGGCGCCGGCGCTGCGCGGCGGCGAACCGGCCCTGCTGTCCACCACCGTCTTCGATCTCGCCGAGCAGGGCGAGCAAAGCCTGCTGGTTTCCCTGGCCGGTGCCATGCTCGACCTGCAGGCCGGCGCTGACGGCGTCTTCCCCGGCGACAGCGCGGTGTCCCTCGCGGCGCGCCTCGAACAGGACCGTGAAGGCGTGCTGCGCCAGATGACGGAAGCCCTGGCCGCGGGGCAGGGAGACTACGGCCAGCTGCGCTTCGGCATCTTCATCGACCATGCCGAGGCCCTGTTCGCACCGGGCCGCTGTACCGACGCGGAACGCGACGCGCTGCTGGGCACCATCGAAGCCCTGGCCCGCAGCGGCGCGGCCCTGCTGGTGATCGGCTGCCGCAACGATTTTTATCCGCACATCGCCCGCCATCCTTTGCTGATGGACGGGAAGCCGCATGGCGCCCACTTCGACCTGGCGCCGCCGACTTTCGCCGAGATCGCCCAGATCATCCGCCTGCCGGTGGCCGCCGCCGGGCTCTCCTTCGGCACCGATCCGCAGAGCCAGGCGCGCCTGGACGACGTGCTGTGCGAAAGCGCCGCCGCCAGCCCGGATGCCTTGCCGCTGCTGCAATACTGCCTGCAGGAGCTGTATGCCCTGCGCARCGACAGCGGCGAGCTGGGTTTCGACGCCTTCCGCCAGCTGGGTGGCGTCGAAGGTGCGATCGCGCAGCGCGCCGAGCAGGTCGTCGCCCGCTTCGACGAGGCGCAGAAGGCCGCGCTGGAGCGCGTCATGTCGCTGGTGGTGGTCATCGCCGCCAACGAGGAGACCGTGACCAGCCGCCGGGCGCCGTGGTCGGCGCTGCGCGGCGAGGCCGAGCGCCGGGTGGTCGACGCCCTGGTCGAATCGCGCCTGTTCGTCAGCGAGCTGCTGGGCGAGGTGCCCGGGTTCGGCATCGCCCACGAAGCCATCCTGCGGCGCTGGCCGCGCATGCGCGAATGGATCGACGTCCACAAGAGCGCCTTGCTGGAGCATGCGCGCCTGGCCAACCAGACCGCGCGCTGGGTGCGCGAAGGGCGCAGCGCCGAGCTGCTGCTGCCGCGCGGTAAACAGCTGGAAGCGGCGCGGGCGCTGCAGGACTCCGGCCAGTTCGCCCTGAGCGAAGACCAGGCGCAGCTGATCCGCCTGTCGCTGCACCGCGCGCGCAGCGGCGAGCGCCTGCGCCGGATTGCCATGGGCAGCATCGTCGTGCTCGCGCTGCTGGCGCTGGCGCTGGGCATCAGCGCCACCGCCTCGCGCAAGCTGGCCGAGCAGCGCCGCCTCGAGGCCGAAGGCCTGATGGGCTATATGCTGGGCGATTTCGCCGACAAGCTGCGTCCCCTCGGCCGCCTCGACCTGCTCGACGGCGTCAGCACCAAGGCCCTCGACTACCTCGGCGCCAAGGGCGAACAGGAATCGAGCATGACCGCGCTGGCGCAGCGCGCGCAGGCGCTGCAGGTGATCGCCGAAGTGCGCCGCGCGCGCGGCGACTCCAAGGGCGCGGTGCAGGCGCTGGATGCCGGCCAGCGCATTCTCATGGAACAGCATGCCCGCGCGCCGGCGAACGTCGAGGTGCTCAAGAACCTGGGTGTGAATGCGTATTGGCTTGGGCAGCTGGCGAAGGACGGTAGCGACTTCGGCAAGGCGGACGCGCACTGGCGGGATTACCTCAGGTTCAGCGACGACCTGAATCGCCTCGAGCCCGGCAATGTGACGTGGTGGATGGAGCAGTCCTATGCCCACAACAACCTCGGCTCGCTGGCCGTGTCGCGAGGCTATCCCCAGACCGCGGCGCGTGAATTCGAACAGTCGATCGCCCTCAAGCGCCGCGTGCTCGAGCGCCAGCCGAACGACCGGCCGCTGCTGAAGGAACTGGCGGGAAGCGTTTCATGGCTGGGCGCCGCGAGGCAGGCGCTGGGCGAACTGGATGCCGCCGGCGCGCTGTACGAAGAGGAGATGGCGATCGTCCAGCGGCTGCGGGCAATGGCACCGGGCGAGGCGCTGTGGGCCAGGAGCGAGGCCTGGGCACTCCAGCACCGGGCCGCCAACCGCCTGGCACGGGGCCAGGACGCGACGGCGCTGCAGGACTACCGGGCCGCGCGCATGCTGATGGCCGGCCTTGCCAAAGCGGACGAGAAGAACCTCGGCTGGCAGGCCGAAGCCATGGGTCTGGAACTGCAGGAGCTGGTCATCCTGGCGCGCACCGAAGGCAGCGCCCTCGCCGGGATGCGGGACCTGCATGCCCGCATGGCCGGCCTGGCGGCCAGGGATCCGAAAAACGTCACCTGGGCGCGCACGGCGAGCCTGACCCAGGCCTGGCTGGCGGAACTGCTGCTGCAGGACGGCCGGGCCGGGCCCGCACGCGAAGAAGTCCAGGCCGCGGTGGCGCGGCTGCGTGAACTCCACGCCGCCAACAAGGCCAACAAGACCCTGGGGCAGGCCCTGATCCGGGCCTTGCTGGTGTCGGCCGACGTCGATCATGCCGCGGGCGATCGTGCCGCGGCGCGCACGGCCTGCCGTGGCGTCGTCGACATGCTGGGACCGGACGTGCCGTCCTCGCGCGACTACTATGTGCTCGAGCCCTGGGTCAGGGCCAACTACTGCCTCGGTGAGGACGGTCCCGCCGGGCAGGCGGCAGGGCGCCTGAAGGGCTTCGGCTTCGCCGACCGCGACTATCTGCAATTCCTGTCTTTACAAAGCAAAACGAAAGGGAAGTCATGAAGACGGCTACACCACAACGCAGCGTCACGATCGCGATCTGCGGCCGCGGCGCGGACGACGCCCAGGTCAGGTACAGCTACTGGTCGCCGGTCGACGGCGTCACCCGCACCGCCACGCCCAGGTGCCACCTGGATCAGACGCGCGCGACCAATACCCTGTTCCTGCTGGATTACCAGTCCAGCCTGAACGGCTGGACGATCACCGGCGTCGAGCCGAATCCGGCCGGCGCACCGGCCCTGGAAACCATCCCCGGCCCGGCCGGGCAGTCGGTGATGACGCTGTTCCCGCAGCTGCCCGTCGCCGAGACCTTCAAGTTCTTCATCGTGTACACGAACACCCTGACGGGCGCCGTGGTCCGCTTCGATCCGCAGGAAGACAACACCCCGGTCCCGCCGTGATGCACGGGCCTTCGGGCTATCCGGCATGAAATACGGGCCGCGCATCGTCGCGGCCCGTGTCTTTTTATCCTTTGAAATCAAAAGCTTAACATCCGGAAGGAAACCGGAAGGTATCTGCACGGCAATTCCCCTACAGTTCGTCCGCCGTCAATCAAGCAAGGGGAAACAGCATGACATCGACCACCGATCGCCCGCCGCACAGCGGGGACGAGCGCAAGCGCCAGCGCCAGGCCTGGAGCCTGAAATCCGCCGAGGGCGGCTGGCCTTACTTCGCGTCCACCGCACTGGTCGCGGTCCCGGGCGGCAACCGGCCGATGGACGAGATCGCGATCGGCAACCAGGTGCTGACCGCCGTCCGGCATGGCGTGGAATGGGAATGGTTAGCGCGCGAAGTGCAGTTCAGCGCCGGCTCGCCGCCGAACACCACCGGCGTCGGCAACGTGATGTTCTACATCGAGTACGGCGGCCGGCAGCCGGGCGAGCGCCGCCAGGCCATGGTGGCGTCGCCCAACCAGCTGTTCCTGCTGGCCGGCGGCGGCATCCTGAAGCGAGCCGACCAGCTGGTGCCGGGGACCGACTGCCTGGTCGATCCGCAAGGGCGGGCGGTGCCGGTCGCGCGCATCCACAGCGGCAGCTATTTCGGCGCCGTGCACCATATCGCGACCGAGGTGCCGGACTACGGCGAATTCCGCGGCAGCCTGGACAAGCACTGCATCATCGTCAACGGCGTCGTCTGCGGCGACTTCGCGCTCCAGCGCTACCAGCATGCCGACTCGATGCAGCCTCACCTGGCGGCCGGCGCCGACCATCCGGCGGTCGGCACCGCGGCCTACCGATCCCGCCACGCGACGGTCTGCCGCTCGGCTTTCGGCGCCGCCGTCGACCTCGACGCCGGTCCGGTCGTGCATCCGGAGTTCGTGCCCGACATCGAGTCGGCCACCGTCATCCCGCCGCGCGCGGCGACGCTGTTCACGCCCAGGCAGGAGGCCCGGCTGCTCGAGCCGGACGTGCCGGCGCGGCCGATGTCGGACGCCACCAACCGCTGGATGGCGGCCTACTACTCGCGTCTTTACGCGACCTTCTGTCCCGGCATCCGCTTCCACGTCGATTGGACCAGCCAGCGTCCGAACGTGTTCGCGTTCACCGAGTACGGCCAGAAGACCGTCGTCATCGGCGGCGGCTTGCTGCGCCTGGAAGCCCTGTACGACGGCGCGATGGCGGTGGCGCTGGCCTTCGGCGCCGCCTGCCTGGCGGACCAGGGCGGCTCGCGGCCGTTCGATAAGCCGCCGGGAACCGGGCGCGCACTGTACGAGGGCATCGCCATGGTCGCCGGCAGCGCGCTCCAGGGCGGCAATGCGTGGCGCGAGACCATGCAGGCGGGGACGCGCCAATTGGGCGAGTTGATCGCGGCGCTGATCGGCAAGCAGGACCGGTCGGCCGACGTCGAGTCACTGGAATGCCTGCTGGAGGCGATGCGCGCCGCCGTCGAGGGCGAGGAGCTGCCGCGCTGCGTCGGCGGGCCGACACCGGGCGGCCTGCAAGTGGTGTCAGCCAGCTACGACGCCGCCGGCGGGCAGCTGAACATCTCCTTCAGCGATGCGGTGCATCCGCACAGCGCCGGCAATCCGCACAACTACCGGATCCATCCGGCGGCGGCGGTACGGGCGGTGCAGGTCCATCCGCGGCGTCCGGCGGCGGTCGCCCTCGCGGTCGACCTCGCGCCCGGCGAGTACACGGTGGAGGTGGTCGATGTGCGGGCGGCGGACGGTTCCACCCTCGATCCGCTGGCCGCTTCGGCGCCGCTGGCGGCGGGCTGAATCAACGCGCGGCCGGGCGCTTCAGCAGCGCTTCGGACAGCATCTCGAACAGGGTGCGCGCCGCCGGCGCCATGCTGTGGTTGCGCTTGCTGATCAGGCCCAGCGTGCGCTTGATTTCCGGATTCGCCAGCGGCACGCCGACAATGCCATCGGGCCGCCCCGGCAGCACGGACAGGCCGGGCACCGCGGCCACGCCCATGCCCGCCTCGACCAGCGCCAGCACGCCGGACACGTGGTTGACCTCGCAAAAGATGAGGGGATGCTTTTCCACGCCGGCCAGCGCGGCGTCGATCACGCTGCGGTTGCCGCTGGACTTGGCGACCGAGATATAGCGTTCGTCGACCGTCTCCTTCCAGCTCAGCACCTTGCGCTTCGCCAGCGGATGGTCGCGCCGCATCGCCAGCACATAGCTCTCCACGTAGATCGGGTCGAACACGATCTCCGGATTTTCGGCACCGGCGAAGTTGATGCCGAAGTCGGCTTCGCCGTTCAGCACCAGGTTCAGCACGTCCTGCGCGCTTTCGTCATGCACGCGCACGCGGATGCGCGGGAAGCGCGCGCTGAAGCGCTTCAGCACCTCCGGCAGGAAATGCCAGACGGCGGTCGGCACGCAGGCGAGGGTGACGGTGCCGGTGCGGTGGGCCGCGAGGTCGGCGACGCCCAGCACCGCGTCCTCGAGGCCGTCGAGCGCGGTGCGCACGTTCACCAGGAAGGTCTGGCCCACATTGGTCAGGCGCACGCGGCGGGTGGTGCGCTCGAACAGCTTCACGCCCAGGCTTTCCTCCAGCTTGTCGATGCGGCGGCTGAGCGCCGATTGCGAGAGGAAGAGATCGTCCGCAGCCTGGCGGAAGCTGCCGCGTTCGGCCACGGCGACGAAGGCCTGCAAGTCGTGAAGGTCGTAATTGATGCGCATGGCGCAAGAATACGCGGGAAAATTGCAATTATCAAATGAACCCGTATGAAGCATGATTGGCGCAATAAGCAATCGCCTCGCCAAGAAGGCATTTCATACGGAGACAACGTGCGTCATTCATGCATCCTGACGGCCCTGCTCGTGTCGAGCGGCCCCTGCCTGGCCCAGAGCAGCGTCGAGCTGTACGGCATCGCCGACCTCGGCCTGCGCGCCACCAGCGGCCTGAGCGCCAGGAACACGCCCGCCACGCCGGGCACGACGACCGCCGTCGGCAGCGGCGTCGACAACACCAGCCGCTGGGGCTTCAAGGGTCAGGAATCGCTGGGCGGCGGCTGGAAGGCCCTGTTCCGGCTCGAAGGCGGCATCAATGCCGATACCGGCACCTCGGCCAAGAGCGACCGCATGTTCGACCGCCTGGCCTGGGCCGGCCTCGATTCCCCCTACGGCACGCTGGCACTGGGACGCCAGACCAACCTCCTGTCCGATGCGCTCATCCCCGTCGATCCGCTCGGCAAGCGCGACGCTTCCTTCAACCCGAACATCAACATCGCGGGCCTGAGCAATACCGCCTTCGGTACCCACGCCTTCGGGCGCCAGTATGGTCCCAGCGGCTACGCGGACAACTTCTACCGCCTCGACAACACGGTCAAGTACACCGGCAATCTCGGCCCCTGGCAGGCGCGCGCCGCCTATTCCTTCGGCGAGGTGCCGGGCGACGCGGCGGCATCTTCCAGCCACGGCGTGGCCCTGGCCTACCAGCGCCCGGACTGGGTGGTCTCCGGGGCCACCACGCAATTCCGCAGCCGCGAAGGCATGCCGCTCGACGCCTGGACCATCGGCGCGGCGCTCAAGCAGGGCGCCTGGCAGTTCAAGGCCAACGCCGCGCGCAACGTGGCCGTGACGGGAACGGATAAAAGCGTGCACCAGCGCGTGCTGTCCGCGGGCCTGAGCCGCGCCCTGGGACAGAGCCTGCTCGTGACCACCGCCTGGTACGCGGTGCGGCGCGAAGCCACCGGCCTGCCCGACGACGGCTTCGATCGCGGCTTCCTGTTCGTCGAAGAGACGCTGGCGCCGCGCACCACCGCCTACCTCGAAGCCGATTACACGGTCTGGCGCGGCGACGCCGCGGGCCTGACCGCTTCCCGTCCCAACGACCGCCACGGCACCGGCCTGACGCTGGGCCTCATGCAGAAGTTCTAACCGATACAAGGAGACCGCCATGCGTTCACACCACCTGAAAAACACCGCGATGACGGCGCTGGCCGCGCTTGCACTGGCCACCGCTTCCACCCATGCCGCCCACGCCACCGATCTCCACGTCGTCAGCTCGGGCGGTTTCGCCCAGGCCTACAAGGACCTGGCCGCGCCTTACGAGCGCGCCAGCGGCGACCACCTGGTCTCGGCATGGGGGCCTTCGATGGGCGCGACGAAGAACGCGATCCCGGCGCGGCTGGAGCGCGGCGAGCCGATCGACGTCGTCATCATGGTCGGCGACGCCCTCGACAAGCTGATGGCCGAAGGCCGCCTCGAACCGGGCAGCAAAGTGGTCCTCGCCAATTCGCCGATCGCCTGCGCGGTCCGACACGGCGCCGCCAGGCCGGACATCGGCACCGTCGACGGCCTGCGCGCCGCCTTCCTGGCCGCGCCGCGCGTGGCCTATTCGGACAGCGCGAGCGGCGAATACATCCGGCGCCAGTTGCTGGACAAGCTCGGCATCCGCAAGCAGATGGAGGGCAGGGCGGCCCAGATTCCGGCGACCCCGGTCGGCGAGATCATCGCCCACGGCGAGGCCGATTTCGGCTGCCAGCAGCGCAGCGAACTGAAGCCCGTGCAGGGCATCGACATCGTCGGCCTGCTGCCGCAGGACGTGCAGCTGAAGACGGAGTTCTCCGGCGCCGTGGTGCGCGGCAGCCGCCATCCGGACGCCGCCCGGACCCTGCTGCGTTTCCTCGCCGCGCCGTCGAACGCCGGCGCCATCGAGGCGACCGGGCTGGAACCGGCCGCCGCGGCCCACTGATCAATCTTCTGCGGAGCTCATCATGTCCATCGAATCCACCGTCAACGCGAACCATGCGGCGCCGGCCGTGTCCCCGCCGGCGCGCGCCCCGTCCAGGCTGGGCGCCGTCATCCGGGTCACGAGCGGGAACTTCATCGAAATGTATGATTTCTTCCTGTTCGGCTTCTACGCGCACCAGATCGCCAAGGCCTTCTTCCCGAGCACCAGCGATTACGCCGCGCTGATGATGACCTTCGCCACCTTCGGCGCCGGCTTCTTCATGCGTCCGCTGGGCGCCATCGTCCTGGGCAGCTATATCGACCGCATCGGCCGCCGCAAGGGACTGGTGCTGACGCTGGGGATCATGGCATCCGGCACGGCGCTGATCGCCTTCGTGCCCGGCTATGCCACGATTGGCCTGCTGGCGCCGCTGCTGGTGCTGATCGGCCGCCTGCTGCAGGGCTTCTCGGCGGGCGTGGAACTGGGCGGCGTGTCGGTCTACCTGTCCGAGATGGCGACGCCCGGCAACAAGGGCTTCTACGTCAGCTGGCAGTCGGCCAGCCAGCAGGTGGCCGTGATCTTCGCCGCCGCGCTGGGCTATGGCCTCAACAACGCCATGCCGAAGGACGTCATCGCCGACTGGGGCTGGCGCATTCCCTTCTTCATCGGCTGCTCGATCATCCCGGTGGTCTTCTATATCCGCCGCTCGCTGCAGGAGACCGAAGCCTACCTGGCGCAAAAGTCGCACCCGACCTTCCGCCAGATGATGCGCACCATCGCCTGGAACTGGCCGCTGGTCGCCGCCGGCACCATGCTGGTGGTGATGACGACCGTCGCCTTCTACCTGATCACCGTGTACACGCCGACCTTCGGCAAGAGCGTGCTCCACCTGAGCACCGCGGACAGCCTGCTGGTGACCCTGTGCGTCGGCCTGTCGAACTTCATCTGGCTGCCGGTCATGGGCGCGCTCTCGGACCGTATCGGCCGCTGGCCGGTGATGGCGGTCTGCTCGGCGCTGGCGGCGCTGACGGCCTATCCGGCGCTGTCCTGGCTGATCGCCCATCCGAGCTTCGGCAACATGGTGATGGTCGAGCTGTGGCTGTCCTTCCTGTACGGCAGCTATAACGGCGCCACCATTGCCGCGCTCACCGAGATCATCCCGGTCCAGGTGCGCACCACCGGCTTTTCGCTGGCCTACAGCCTGGCGACGGCGCTGTTCGGCGGCCTGACGCCGCTGGTGTCGACCTGGCTGATCGAAGCCACCGGCGACAAGGCGGCACCCGGCTACTGGATGGCGCTCGCCGGCGCGATCAGCCTGGTCGCCACCTTCCTGGTCTACCGCGGCATTGTCAGGGAGCGGGCGCCGCGCTGACGGCAGCCGGCGCCAGCGCCAGCGGATGATAGGGATCAGGTCTCGGCCAGGCAGTTGTCCAGCTTCCAGTCGTACAGCCAGGCGAGGGCGTCGTGGAAGCCGGATGCGCTGCGGCCCTTCCACAGCTGGTTGCGCACCAGGCGCTCGACGCCGCTGGCGTGGTACAGGCGGCCCATCTCGCGCACCGACAGCACCACGCGGGCGGTGCGGGTGATGCGCGACTTCTGGTACAGGGCGAAGGCGGCTTGCATGTCGTGGCGGCAGCGGCGCACCGCTTCGCCCAGGGTCACGGCGTCTTCCAGGGCCATGCAGGCGCCCTGGGCCAGGTACTGCATCATCGGGTGGGCGGCGTCGCCCAGCAGCGTGATGCGCCCCTTGGTCCAGTTGTCGACCGGGTCGCGGTCGGCGGTGCTCCAGCGGCGCCAGCTGGAGGGCGTGTGCAGCAGGCGGCGCGGCAGCTCGTCGATGCCGGTGAAGTAGGACAGCACTTCCTCCTTGCTGCCGTCGCTCACGCCCCAGGTTTCCTGCTCGCGGCTGTGGAAGGTGACGACCAGGTTGTACTGGTGGCCGCCGCGCAGCGGGTAGTGCACCAGGTGGCAGTTGGGGCCGGCCCAGACCACCGGGGCGTTCCAGCGCAGCTCCTCGGGCATCTGGTCCACCGGCACCACGGCGCGGTAGACCACGTGGCCCGACACGCGGGCCTGGTCGCCGATCACCGCCTCGCGCACCACCGACTTCACGCCGTCGCAGCCGATCAGCCAATCGGCGACGAAGCGGCGGCCATCCTTGCACTGCACGGTGACGCGGCTCTCGTCCTGCTCGACGGCGTCGACGTGGCAGGAAGTGATCAGCTCGATGCCGGGCGTGGTGCGTACGTGTTCGAGGATGGCGGTGTGGATGTCGGCGCGGTGGATCACGGCATAGGGATTGCCGAAGCGGGCGCGGAAGGCGTCGCCGACCTCGACCTCCGCGACCTTGCCGCAATCGACCGCGTCCATCATCACCAGGCGGTCGGTGAACACGGCGCGTTCGCGTACATGCTGGCCGACGCCCAGGGCGTCGAGGGCGGCGAAGGCGTTCGGGCCGAGCTGCAGGCCGGCGCCGATCTCGCCGAGGGTGGCGGCCTGCTCCAGCACCGTGACCGGGATGCCCTGGCGCGCGAGGGCCAGCGCCGCTGCGATGCCGCCGATGCCGGCGCCGGCGACGATGACGGAGTTAGAAGAAGTCATGATGGTCTCCATGCGTTTTCTGAATGGAGCCAGTGTGACGAAACAGCACTATCTCGGAAACGGATCGTTTATGATTCATTAAATCAGGATTTTAAATAATGGTGGATGGATGAAGCGCTTCGACCTCGAACTGCTGCTGATCTTCGACGAGATCTACAAGACCGGCAACGTGACCCGCGCCGCCGACAACCTCGGCCTGCCGCAATCCACGGTCAGCCTCGGCCTGGGCAAGCTGCGCGGCCATTTCAACGACCAGCTCTTCACCCGCACCGCGCGCGGCATGGTGCCGACCCCGCGCGCCCAGAACGCCATCGAGGACGTGCGCCGCTCGCTCCAGGCCCTGCAGCACGCGCTGGCCGACCAGCCGGTGTTCGACCCGGCCGCCAGCAAGCGCGAGTTCCGCATCTGCATGACGGACATCAGCGAGATCGTGCTGCTGCCGCGCCTCCTGAACCACCTGCGCGAGACCGGGCCCGGCATCCATCTCGAGATCTCGAAGATCTCGCCGGACAGTCCGGCCGACCTGGCCAGCGGTGCGGTCGACCTGGCAGTCGGCTTCATGCCCCACCTGGAGGCCGGCTTCTACCAGCAGAAGCTATTCGACCAGCACTTCGTGTGCCTGGTCGCGCACGATCATCCGCGCGTGGGCGACACCCTCAGCCTGGAAGCGCTGCGCAGCGAAGCCCACCTGCGGGTACGTACCTCGGGCACCGGCCACGCCATCGTCGACCGCATGCTGGCGCGCGAGGGCATCGAGCGCAACGTGGTGCTGAACCTGCCCAGCTTCCTCGGCGTGGCGCGGATCGTGGCCCAGACCGAGCTGCTGGCCATCGTTCCGCAGCGCTACGCGGCCGAACTGGCGAGCACCGAGGCGGTGCGCCTGCTGCCGGTGCCGGTCGAGCTGCCCAGCTACCAGGTCAAGCAGCACTGGCACGAGCGCTATCACGCGGATGTGTCGAACCGCTGGCTGCGGCAGTTGCTGGCGTCGCTGTTCGGCCCTGCCCATACTGTATAAAAAAATCACATACCGGCTATAGAAAACATTTGCTATGGGAATAGGCGCGCCTTGCGTACATTCTCATTCAACAAGAGTTCGCGAACCAGCACCGTCCGCCACAGCGCAGGACGGGCGGCGCGGCCGGTGGAGACAACAATCGATCATCGTCGTCAGGATTGACGCCATGGTGGGCCTGGCAACAGGACCGCCGGGGGCCGTCACGTCTCCTCCCCGCCGCACCGCGGCCGGCTCGCACAGCCGATTGCAAAGGAAGGGACATGATCAACCTGCACGACATCCGCTATGTCCGGCTTGGCACGCAAGACCTGGCCAGCGCCGAAAAGTACGCCACCACCATCCTTGGGCTGCAGGTCGCGGCACGCGAGCCGAAGGCGGTGTATTTTCGCTCCGACAGCCGCGACCACACGCTCTGCTACTTCGAGGGCGACCCGCGCGACCACACCACCGCCTTCGAAGTCGCCGACAGCGCCGCCTTCGATGCCGCCGCCGCGACCCTGGAGAGCCGGCGCTTCGAGGTCCACCTCGGCAGCGCCACCGAATGCGAGGCGCGGCGCGTGCGCGGCTTCCTGAAGTTCAGGGACCCGAGCGGCAACAATATCGAACTGGTGCTGGCGCCGCACCACAACGGCCGGCGGTATTTCCCGACCCGCGACGCCGGCATCACGGGCTTCAGCCACGTCGGCCTGCGCACCACCGATCCGAAGCGCGACGAAGCCTTCTGGACCGGACTCGCCAGCGCAAAGGTCAGCGACTGGATCGGCGACGCGCCGCTGCTGCGGATCGACGAGGTCCACCACAAGATCGCGCTGTTCCCCTCGACCTTCGCCGGCATCCAGCACATCAACCACCAGGTCGAGAGCATCGACGACCTGATGCGCGCCTGGTACCTGCTGCAAGAGCACGGGATCCCGATCCGCTTCGGCCCGGGACGGCACCCGACCTCCGGCGCCATGTTTCTCTACTTCGAAGGCCCGGACGGCATGACCTACGAATACTCGACCGGCGTGCGCCTGATCGGCAAGGAAGATGAGGCGAGCTACCAGCCGCGCCAGTTCCCCTTCCGCAGCGATTCCTTCTGCCAGTGGGGCGCCAAACCCGATATCCCGGAGTTCAAATGATGGGCGCCGAAGTCATCGCCACCGTCGGGCAGCAGCGCCGGCTGCGGATCGCCGCGCGTGCACTGGCGCGGGCCAACCTGGTGCACGCCTATGGCCACTGCAGCCTGCGGCTCGACGCCGCCCACTTCCTGGTGTGCGCGCCGAAGCCGATGGCGCTGATCACGCAGCACGACGACGGCGTGGTGGTGCCGGTGGACGGCCCGCTGCCCGCGGGCGTGTTGGGCGAGGTGCGCATCCACCAGCACATCTACCGCAACCGTCCCGAGCTGGGCGCCGTCATCCGCAGCATGCCGCCGACCGTGATGTCGCTGTCGACCGCGCGCTGCACGCCGCAGCGCCGGCATGGCATGGGCGCCTACTTCCCGGCGCCGGTGCCGCTGTGGGACGACCCGCAGCTGATCCGCACCGAAGAGCAGGCCGCCGGCGTGGCGCGCGAACTGGGGCAGGGCAATGCGGTTGTCATGCGCGGCAACGGCGCCGTGGTCGCCGCGCCGACGCTCGAGAAGGCACTGGTGCTGACCTGGTATCTGGAAGACGCGGCCCGGGTCGAGCTGCAGGTGCGCAGCGCCGGGCTGGCGCCGCAGGGCGCGGTGCTCGACGAGCGCGAAGCGGCGCTGCGCGCCACCGACGCCGGCCGGATCTTCGAACGCATGTGGGACTACCTGACGGCAGGCGACCACGAATCCTCATTCAATCAATCACCAATGGAAAACGCATGAACAGGACCGATCGAGACATGTTCCCGAACTTCATCAACGGGAAATGGGTGCAGAGCGAGCGCTGCTTCGAGAACCGCAACCCGGCCGACAACAGCCTGATCGGCAGCGTCAGCGAAGCCGGCCAGCTTGAGGTCGACGCCGCCGTGCAGGCTGCGCGCGCGGCCATGGAAGGTCCCTGGGGCAAGATGCCCCTGGCGAAGCGCGCCGAGCTGATGCACGCGGTGGCGGACCGCATCATGGCCCGCTTCGACGAGTTCGTGGCGGCGGAAGTCGCCGACACCGGCAAGCCCTGGCACCTGGCCAGCCACCTCGACATCCCGCGCGGCGCGGCCAACTTCAAGATCTTCGCCGACGTGGTCAAGAACGTGCCCACCGAAAGCTTCGACATGGTCACGCCGGACGGCGGCCAGGCGCTGAACTATGGCGTGCGTGGCCCGAAGGGCGTGATCGCCGTGATCTGCCCGTGGAATCTGCCGCTGCTGCTGATGACCTGGAAGGTCGGCCCGGCCCTGGCCTGCGGCAACGCGGTGATCGTCAAGCCGTCCGAAGAGACGCCGGCCACCGCGACCCTGCTGGCCGAAGTGATGAACGAGGTCGGCGTGCCGCCCGGCGTGTACAACGTGGTGCACGGCTTCGGCAAGGACTCGGCCGGCGAATTCCTGACCCGCCACCAGGGCGTCGATGCGATCACCTTCACCGGCGAAACCGGCACCGGCGAAGCCATCATGGCCGCCGCCGCCAGGGGCATGCGCGCGGTGTCGATGGAATTGGGCGGCAAGAACCCCGGCATCGTGTTCGCCGACGCCGACTTCGACAAGGCCGTCGCCGGCATCGCCCGTTCGGCCTTCGACAACGCCGGCCAGGTCTGCCTCGGCACCGAGCGCGTCTACGTGCAGCGCCCGATCTTCGACCAATTCGTCGCCGCCCTGAAGGAAAAGGCCGAGGGCTTCACGCTGGGCCACCCGCTGGCCGAAGGCACGAACTTCGGCCCCCTGGTTTCGCAGGAACACCGCCGCAAGGTGCTGTCCTACTACCGCAAGGCGGCCGAGGAAGGCGCCACCGTCGTCACGGGCGGCGGCGTACCCGACGTCGGCGCCGCGCTGCAGGACGGCGCCTGGGTCGAGCCGACCATCTGGACCGGCCTGCCGGAATCCTCGGCGGTGATCAAGGAAGAGATCTTCGGCCCCTGCTGCCACATCGCGCCCTTCGACACCGAGGAAGAAGCGATTGCGCTGGCGAACGACACCCGCTACGGCCTGGCCGCCACCGTGTGGACCGGCGATCTCGGCACCGCCCACCGCATGGGCAAAGCCCTCAAGGTCGGCATCTGCTGGATCAATTCCTGGTTCCTGCGCGACCTGCGCACGGCTTTCGGCGGATCCAGGCATTCCGGCATCGGCCGCGAGGGCGGCATCCACTCGCTCGAGTTCTACACCGAGCTGAAAAACGTCTGCGTCAAACTGTGAGGGAAGGATGAACACTGTGAACAAGATGAACCGCGGCGACCTTGAACAGTACGGCAACGAGCTGTACCGGGCGCTGGTCGAACGCAAGGCGGTCGAGCCGCTGACGGCGCGCGTCGAAGGCCTGACCATCCAGGACGCCTACCAGATCCAGCTGCACATGATCGCGCGCCGCCTGCAGGCCGGCGAGCGCGTCATCGGCAAGAAGATCGGCGTGACCAGCAAGGTCGTGATGGACATGCTGAAGGTCGGCCAGCCCGACTTCGGCCACCTGACGTCCGGCATGGTCTACAACGACGGCGACGCCATCGAGGCGTCCAGCCTGATCGCGCCGAAGGCCGAGGGCGAGATCGCCTTCGTGCTCGGCCGCGACCTGGGCGGCCCGGGCGTGACCGAGGCCGATGTGCTGAGCGCCACCGACTACGTGCTGCCCTGTTTCGAGATCGTCGATTCACGCATCCGCGATTGGCAGATCCGCATCGAGGACACGGTGGCCGACAACGCTTCGTCCGGCGTGTTCGTGCTGGGCGACACGGCAGTCGACCCACGCAGCATCGACCTCAGGACGGTCGGCATGACGCTCGAGAAGAACGGCGAGATCGCCGCCACCGGCGCCGGCGCCGCGGCGCTGGGCAATCCGCTCACGGCCGTGGCCTGGCTGGCCAACACCCTGGGTGAACTGGGCATGTCGCTGAAGGCGGGCGAAGTCATCTTGTCCGGCTCCCTGGCCGCCATGCTGCCGGTGCAGGCGGGCGACAGCCTGCGCATGAGCCTGGGCGGCATCGGCTCGGCCACGGTTCGTTTCATCTGACTCGGGAAATCACCATGCAACTGGATCAATCCACCATCGCGGCGCTGGCCGAACACCTCGAAGACGCCGAGCTCAATGCCCGCGCCGTCGGCAAGATCACCGATCGCTACCCGGACATGGACTGGGAAGACGCCTATGCCATCCAGGACGCCATCCGCGCCCGCAAGGAAGCGCGCGGCACGCCCATTTGCGGTCTCAAGATGGGCCTGACCTCGCCGGCCAAGATCAAGCAGATGGGCGTCAAGGAGCCGATCTACGGCTTCCTCAACGGCCTGCACGCCTACCGGACCGGCGCCGGAATCGATACCGCATCGCTGATCCACCCGAAGGTCGAGGCCGAGATCGGCTTCGTGCTGAAGCGTCCCCTGAAGGGACCGGGCTGCCACGTCGGCGAGGTGCTGGCCGCCACCGACTACGTGGTCGGCACCGTCGAGGTGATCGACTCGCGCTATGAGAACTTCAAGTTCGACCTCAAGAGCGTCATTGCCGACAACACTTCGGCGGCGCGCTACGTGGTCGGCGATACCTACCGCCAGGTGGCCGGGCTGGACTTGCGCAACCTCGGCATCGTCCTGCGCAAGAACGGCGCGGTGGCGACCGTGGCCTCCGGCGCGGCGGTGCTGGGCCATCCGGCCGCCAGCGTCGCGATGTTGGCGAACATGCTGGGCGCGCGCGGCCGCGAGATCCCGGCCGGCGTGCTGATCATGACCGGCGGCGCCACCGAGGCGGTGGCCGTGGAGAAGGGCGACCGCGTGTCGGTCGACTTCCAGTGGCTCGGTTCGGTGAGCATGGAGTTCACCTGATCATGCCCATCATCCAGGTGAATTTGATGGAAGGCCGCAGCGACGAGCAGAAGGAGGCGCTGATCGCGGCGCTGACGGACGCCACGGTGCAGAGCCTGGGAGCGCCGCGCGACAGCGTGCGCGTACTGCTGAACGAGATGCCGAAGACCCACTGGGGCATCGGCGGCAAGAGCGCGAAGGCGCTCGGGCGCTGACAAGCAAAGGAAAGACGCAATGAACAAGGAAAGAATGAAGGTCGCGATCATCGGTTCCGGGAATATCGGCACCGACCTGATGATCAAGGTGATGCGTAACAGCCGGCACCTGGAGATGGGCGCGATGGTCGGCATCGATCCGGCCTCCGACGGCCTGGCGCGCGCCGCCCGGCTGGGCGTGCCGACCACCCACGAAGGCATCGACGGTCTGCTGGCGCTGCCGGGCTTCGGCGACATCAAGGTGGTGTTCGACGCCACCAGCGCGGCCGACCATCCGAAGCACGATGCGCGGCTGCGGCCGCACGGAATCAAGGTGATCGACCTGACTCCGGCCGCCATCGGTCCCTACCTGGTACCGGTGGTGAACCTCGAAGACCACCTCGAGAGCGCCAACGTCAACATGGTGACCTGCGGCGGCCAGGCGACCATCCCGATCGTCGCCGCGGTCTCGCGCGTGGCCACGGTCCATTACGGCGAGATCGTCGCCTCGATCTCGAGCCGCTCGGCCGGCCCCGGCACCCGTGCCAACATCGACGAGTTCACCGAAACCACCTCGCGCGCCATCGAGAGCGTCGGCGGTGCCGCCCGCGGCAAGGCCATCATCGTGCTGAATCCCGCCGAGCCGCCGATCATGATGCGCGATTCGGTGTTCTGCCTGTCCGAGGTGGCCGACCAGGCCGCCATCGAAGCCTCGATCGCGAAGATGGTGGCCGAGGTGCAAAAATACGTGCCCGGCTACCGCCTGAAGCAAAAGGTCCAGTTCGACCTGATCTCTCCCGAGCAGCCGCTGAACATCCCCGGCGTCGGCAGGATGAGCGGCCTGAAGACCTCCGTGTTCCTCGAAGTCGAGGGCGCGGCCCACTACCTGCCTGCCTATGCCGGCAACCTCGACATCATGACCAGCGCGGCCCTGGCCTGCGCCGAGCGTTTCGCCGAGCACGCGCTGAACGCGCTGGCCCTGGAGAACTGACATGACCGCATCCAAGAAAATCTACATCTCCGACGTCACCCTGCGCGACGGCAGCCACGCCGTGCGCCACCAGTACTCGGTCGAGCAGGCGCGCCGCATCGCCGCCGCGCTGGACGCTGCCCGCGTCGACAGCATCGAAGTCGCCCACGGCGACGGCCTGCAGGGATCGAGCTTCAACTACGGCTTCGGTGCCCACAGCGACCTCGAATGGATCGAGGCGGTGGCCGACACGGTCAGGCACGCGAAGATCGCGACCCTGCTGCTGCCCGGCATCGGCACCACCCACGACCTGAAGAACGCCTACCACGCCGGCGCCCGCGTGGTGCGGGTGGCGACCCACTGCACCGAGGCCAACATCTCGCGCCAGCACATCGAATATGCGCGTGCGCTCGGCATGGACACGGTCGGCTTCCTGATGATGAGCCACATGACCACGCCGGCCGGGCTGGCCGAGCAGGCCAGGCTGATGGAAAGCTATGGCGCGACCTGCATCTACGTGGTCGACTCGGGCGGCGCACTGACCATGAACGACGTGCGCGACCGCTTCCGCGCCCTGAAGGACGTGCTGCGTCCCGAGACCGAAACCGGCATGCACGCCCACCACAACCTCAGCCTCGGCGTCGCCAACAGCATCGTCGCGGTGGAGGAGGGCTGCGACCGCGTCGACGCCAGCCTGGCCGGCATGGGCGCGGGGGCGGGCAATGCGCCGCTCGAAGTCTTCGTCGCGGCGGCCGAGCGCATGGGCTGGAACCATGGCTGCGACCTGTACGCGCTGATGGATGCGGCCGACGACATCGTGCGGCCGCTGCAGGACCGCCCGGTGCGGGTCGACCGCGAGACGCTGGCGCTCGGCTATGCCGGCGTGTACTCGAGCTTCCTGCGGCATGCAGAGACGGCCTCCGCAAAATACGGCGTCAAGACCGTGGACATCCTGGTGGAGCTGGGCAAACGGCGGATGGTGGGCGGACAGGAGGACATGATCGTCGATGTCGCCCTGGACCTGGCGAACCGCTGATCCGAAAAATACAACGAATGGAGGAGACGGACATGCAAAACAAGAACACCGTAACAATCGACGACATCATCGGCGGCACGAAGCTGTCGGGCTACCAGATCGCGGTCCTGGTGCTGTGCTTCATCGTGGTCGCCATCGACGGCTTCGATACCGCGTCGATCGGCTACATCGCTCCGGCGCTGAAGCAGGAATGGGGGCTCACGCCGCCGCAGCTGGCGCCGGCCTTCGGCGCCGGCCTGTTTGGCCTGATGATCGGCGCCTTCCTGATGGGGCCGATCGCCGACCGCATCGGCCGCAAGGCCGCCATCCTGATGTCGATGCTGGTATTCGGCACCGGCACCCTGGTGTCGGCGTTTTCCGGCTCGATCGGCATGCTGACCGTGATGCGCTTCCTGATCGGCATCGGCCTGGGCGGGGCGATGCCGATCTGTATCGCGCTGACTTCGGAATTCTCGCCGCAGAAGCAGCGCGTATTCCTGGTGAGCCTGAGCTTCTGCGGCTTCACCGCCGGCTTCGCGCTGGGCGGCGAACTGTCGGCGCAGATCATTGCCAGCTACGGCTGGCGCGGCGTGCTGGTCGCCGGCGGCGTGGCGCCGCTGGTGCTGGTGCCCTTCCTGTGGCGCCTGCTGCCGGAATCGGTACGCTACCTGGCCAGCCGTCCGGAACGTGCCGAGGCCCTGCACCAGGTCGTCGAAAAAATCGTCGGCGACAAGCGCTGGCGCGGTCACACCATCGTCGCCGGCGACGTCGGCGCCAAGCAGAAGTCCCCGGTTTCGCAGCTGTTCAGCGGCGGCTTCGCGGCGCGCACCCTGCTGATCTGGGTGGCCTATTTCTGCTCGCTGTTCGTGTTCTACCTGCTGTCCAGCTGGCTGCCGACCATCATGAAGGATGCCGGCTATTCGATCCCGTCGGCGGCCCGCATCGGCGCCATGGTGCCGCTCGGCGGCACGATCGGCGCCGTGGTGCTGGCGCGTCTGATGGACCGTTTCAATCCCTGCGCCGTGCTGGCCGGTTCCTACTTCCTGGCCGGCATTGCCCTGAGCTGCCTCGGCCACGTCATCCACGACCAGGGCTGGCTGGCCTTCATGGCCTTCTGGATCGGCTTCGGCGTGGTGGGCGCGCAGACGGGCATGAACGCCTTCGTCGCCGGCCTGTATCCGACCACGGCGCGCGCCACCGGCATCGCTTGGGCACTGGCGGTGGGACGCATCGGCTCGATCGTCGGTTCGATGATCGGCGGCGCGCTGATGATGGCGCTGGGCGACGCGGTTCCGCTGTTCCAGGTGATCGCCATCCCGATGGCCTTCGGCGCCATCGCCCTGTTCGTCGTGAATTCGCTGCACCGCGGCGGGGCGCCGGTGCAGCCCGTCGTGGTCGACGCGCATTGACCCTCGAGATCGCAAGGAGACAAGAATTGAAACGAGTATTCCTGACACTGGCCGTCTCGCCGCTGCTGTGCACGGCGGCCATGGCCCAGACCTCGGTGACGGTCTACGGCATCGTCGACAGCGCCCTGGCCTACACCACCAACGTGAATGCGGCCGGCGCCAACATGACCAAGATGCCGGGCTTGACCGGCAGCCTGCCGTCGCGGCTGGGCTTCCGCGGCAGTGAAGACCTGGGCAATGGCTTGAAGGCGGTGTTTGCCCTCGAAGACGGGATCCAGGTCGATACCGGCCAGCCCAGCCAGGGCGGGCGCCTGTTCGGCCGCCAGGCCTGGGTCGGCCTGCAGACGCCCTACGGCACCTTCATGCTGGGGCGCCAGCAGAACATGACCTTCTACGCCACCCAGAAGAGTGATGTGCTGGGGCCGAACCTGTTCTCGATCAGCAGCATCGACCTCTACATCCCGAATGCGCGCAGCGACAACGCGATCGGCTACCTGGGGAATATCGACGGCGTGGTGCTGGGTGCGACCTGGAGCACCGGCCGCGATGCCGCCACCAGCGGCGGTCCGGCGGCCACGTCCTGCGGCGGCGAGGTGGCCGGCGACGCCCGCGCCTGCCGCCAGGTGACGGCGCTGGCGGGGCTGGAACGGGCCCGCTATGGTTTCAATGTCGCTTACGACCGCATGAACGGCGGCCCGGGTGCCGCTTTCGGCCTGAACGCTTCCCGCTACCATGACCGCCGCCTGATGGGCAACGGCTACGTGATGCTGGGCGCGACCAAGGTCGGCGGCGGCGTGATGGTGCGTTCGACCCACGCCGCCGGCGGCGACGTCGATTCGAACCTCTACTACCTGGGCTTCAGCAGCCCCCTGTCGGCGGCCCTCCAGCTCGACGTCCAGGGCGCCCGGCGCGACCAGAAGGACAGCCCGAACGACAGCACCATGCTGGTCGCGCGCCTGGTCTACTCCCTGTCGCGCCGCAGCGCCGTGTATGCGGCGGTCGGCAGCATGGACAACAGCGGAACGGCGGCGATCGCCCTCGATGCCGGCGGCACCGTGGGCGCCGGCATGCGCCAGAACGGCTTCATGACCGGGATTCGCCACATCTTCTGAATGGCGGGGCGCGCGGCCGTTCAGGCGGCCCGCGCTCCGCCGTCCGCCTCGTCGTTGAACAGCTGGGTGACGACGCCGCGCAGCCAGGTGGTCTTCGGGTCCTTGTGGTAGCGCTGGTGCCAGTACATCTTGAGGTCGTACTTCGGGATCTCCACCGGCGGCATCAGGATCCTGACGTCCTGCTGGCGGGCGAAGGCGTTGGCCACCGGCCGCGGCAGCACCACGACCAGATCCGAGCCGGCGATGATCGCATGGATGCTCATGTAGTGCGAGGTACGCAGCACAATCTTGCGTTCGATGCGGCGCGCACCCAGCTCCGCCTCGAACATTTCCTGGCTGCGGCTGCCGTCCTTCACAAAGGCGTGCTCGGCCTGGGTGAATTCCTCCAGCGTCATACGCGGGCCCGCGATCGGGTGGCCCGCCCTTACCATGCAGGCCAGGTCGTGCGAGAACAGGCGCTGCTGGTAGATCGCGCTTTCCTTGATGTCGGGGTAGTAGCCGAGTATCAGGTCCACATCGCCGGACAGCAGCGCTTCCTCGAGCCGGCCCGGCGGCAGGGTCAGGGAGCGGATGCGCGCCCTCGGCGCCGCCTGCTTCAGGTAGTGGAAGAGCTTGGGCAGAAACACGGTTTCGCCGATCGCGCTCAGGCAGAACACCAGTTCGTCGGTGGCCTGGGCCGGATCGAATTCGGGGCTGCGCAGGATTTCGGAGTCGACCAGGTCGAGCATCTCGCGCGTCTTGCCGATCAGGCTGGAGGCGCGCGGGGTCGGCATCATGATGCCGCCATGGCGGATGAACAGCGGATCGCCGAAGGAATGGCGCAGGCGGGCAAGGGCGGCGCTGGCGGTCGGCTGGCTCAGGTTCAGCTGGGCGGCGGCGGCGGTGACGCTGCCGGTGTCGTGCACCGCGAGCAGCAGGCGCAACAGGTTCAGATCGACTTTCATGCTTCAGTGTCGCATACCGCCGGCCTTGCGGACAAGCCTTGCGCCATCCCGCCGGGGTCACACCCCGAGGTAGCGCGCCAGCGTCTCCGGTGCCGCCAGCAGCCCGGCCGAACTGCCGCGCGCCACCACCTGGCCCTTTTCCAGCACCACCGCGGAATCGGTATGCGACAGCACCGCATGGTAGTTGCGGTCGACGATCAAGGTGGCGATGCCGGTCTTGCCGATCTCCGCGATCACGCGCCAGATCTCGGCCACGATCAGCGGGGCCAGGCCCTCGGTCGCCTCGTCTAGGATCATCAGGTCCGGATTCGTCATCAGCGCGCGGCCGATCGACAGCATCTGCTGCTCGCCGCCGGACAGCTGGTGGCCGCCGTGGCCGAGGCGTTCGGCCAGGCGCGGGAAGGTGTCCAGCACGCGCTCGTAGGTCCAGTCATTGCGCCCGCCCGGGCCGCGGCGCGCCGTCATCACCAGGTTCTCGCGCACCGACAGGTTGGGGAAGATGCCGCGCCCTTCGGGCACGTAGCCGATGCCGAGCCGCGCCATGCGCTCGGGCGCATGGCCGGTGACTTCGCGCCCGCCCCAGCTCACCGTGCCGGAAGCCGCCGGCACATAGCCCATCAGCGAGCGGATCAGTGTGGTCTTGCCCATGCCGTTGCGGCCGAGCAGGCCGACCGCGGTGCCCGGCGCGATCTCGAGATCGACCCCCTGCAGGATGTGGCTGTCGCCATAATAGGTGTTCAGTGCGCGAATCTGGAGCAAGGTAAACCTCGTGTCGTCGGGGGCGTGGATGGTTCAGGCATGGGCGTCGCCCAGGTAGGCCCGCTGCACCTCGGGGCTGGAGCGCACGTCGGCGGGCGTGCCGCTGGCGATCACGGCGCCGTTGACCATCACCGTGATGCGGTCGGCCACGCGGAACACGGCATCCATGTCGTGCTCGACCAGCAGGATGGCGTGGCCGGGGCGCAGGCCCTCCAGCATGGCCAGCATGCGTTCGCTCTCCTCGGCGCCCATGCCGGCCAGCGGCTCGTCGAGCAGCAGCACCTGGGGCGCGGTGGCCAGGCACATGGCGATTTCGAGCTGGCGCTTCTTCCCATGGCTCATGCTGCCGGCGTTCAGGTGGAGGGCGTCGGCCAGGCCGGTGGCATCCAGCGCGGCGCGCGCCGCCTCGAGGCTGGCGCGGCAGGATTGGGCGCCCTGCCACAGGCGCCAGGGCTTCTGGTGCGCAGCCTGGGCCGCGAGCCGGCAGTTCTCCAGCACCGACAGGGCCGGGAAGATCGTGGTGCGCTGGTAGCTGCGGCCCACGCCCGAGCGCGCGCGGCGCGGCTGCGACAGTCCGGTGATGTCCTTGCCGTCCAGGCGGATCTGGCCGGAGGACAGCGGGATTTCGCCGGACAGCAGGTTGATCAGGGTCGACTTGCCGGCGCCGTTGGTGCCGATCACCGCGTGTACCTGGCCGCGGTGCAGGTCGATCGAGACGCCGTCGACGGCGACCAGGCCGCCGAAGCGGCGCGTCAGGCCGCTGGCCTGCATCAGGGGTGGCTGGTCATTCATGGGCGGCTCCGCTTGAAGGAAAAGCGCCGGCCGATGCCGATCAGGCCCTTCGGCAGCAGGGCGACGAAGGCGATCATGGTCAGGCCCAGCGTCAGCTGCCAGCGTCCGGCGATGGCCGGGCCGAGCAGCGCTTCCGACGAATAGAATTCCTTGAGCAGCACGAAGGCCGCCGCGCCGATCACGGCTCCGCGCAGCGAGCCCAGGCCGCCGAGGATGATCATCATCAGCACCGCGCCGGATTCATGCCAGGACAGCAGTTCCGGGTTGACCACGCCATTCTTCGAAACGTAGAGGAAACCCGCCATGCCGGCCAGTGCGCCCGCCAGCACGAAGGCGGCCAGCTTGTAGCGGTAGGTCTGGAAGCCGGCCGCGCGCATGCGCTGCTCGTTGATGCGGATGCCCGCCAGCGCATGGCCGAAGCGCGAGCGCAGCACCAGCGCCAGCAAGGCGTAGCACAGCACCAGCAGGCCGAGGGCGGCGAAGTAGAGGTGGAGCGGCTGCTCGAAGTCGGCCAGCACGGTGTCGCCCACCTTCAGCACCGGGCGCATCATCAGGTACATGCCGTCGCTGCCGCCGCCGATCGGGGTGTCGTGGAACACGAAGTAGGCCATCTGGGCGAAGGCCAGGGTCACCATGATGAAATACACTTCGCGCGTGCGCAGGCTGAGCGCGCCGACCAGCAGCGCATACGCGCCCGCCGCCAGCATCGACAGCCCGAGCAGCAGCAGCGGCGAGCCGGCCTCGTACTGGGGCGCGGCCAGCGCGGTGGCGTAGGCGCCGATGCCGAAGAAGGCCGCGTGGCCGAGGCTGACCAGGCCGGTGGTCCCGGCCAGCAGTTCGAGGCTGAGGGCGAAGATCGCGTAGATGACGATCTTCATCACCAGTTCCTGGTAATAGGTCTCGAGCACCAGCGGCGCGAAGGCCAGGACGACGGCGACCGCGGCCGGTGCCAGCCAGTCGCCGCCCCAGCGTCCACGCGGGACGCCGGTTGCTGCGGCGAGGGGGACGGAAGAATGCATCTCAAAATCCTTTGTTTCTCAAGCCCTGGGGGCGCCAGACCAGGATGACCGCCATCAGCACGTAGACGCCGATGCCCGACAGTTGCGCGAAGAAGACCTTGCCGAAGGTGTCGACGAAGCCGACCAGCAGCGCCGCCAGCAGGGCGCCGGAAATCGAGCCGATGCCGCCGATGACCACCACCACGAAGCACATGATCAGCACGCCGCCGCCCATGCCCGGGTAGACCGAGGCGGCGGGCGCGGCGATCATGCCGGCCAGGGCCGCCAGCGCCACGCCGCCGGCGAACACCGCGCGGTACAGCAGGCGGATATTGATGCCCAGGCCGCGGGTCATGTCGCGGTTGCTGGCGCCGGCGCGCACCATCATGCCCAGGCGCGTGCGGTTGACCACCCAGTACAGCGCGAAGGCGACCACCAGGCAGGCCGCCGAGGCGAACAGGTTATAGGCCGGATACGTCATCATGCCGCCCAGCGAGATGCCGCCGGCCAGCCAGGATGGCGCCTGCACCCCGTGCACCTCGTTGCCGACCAGGATGCTGCGCAGCTCTTCGAACACGAGGATGAGCGCATAGGTCATCAGCACCTGCTGCAGGTGGTCGCGCCCGTACAGGAAGCTGAAGAAGACCCATTCGAGCACGAAGCCGAAGACGGCCGCCATCAGCATGCCCGCCACCAGCATGGTGATGAAATGGTCGCCGAACATCGGCGCCAGCAGGTAGGCCAGGTAGGCCCCGATCATGTAGAAGCTGCCATGGGCGAGATTGATCACGCCCATGATGCCGAAGATCAGGGTCAGCCCGCTCGCGACCAGGAACAGCAGCAAGCCGTACTGGATCGCGTTCAGGCACTGGACCAGGAAGGTCGGGAAATCCATCAGAACGGACGGCAGCCGCGCGCCGGATCGGCCAAGGCCTTGATGGCCACGCCCTTGACCACGTTGTCGCCGCCGACCACCTGGCGCAGGTAGATGTCCTGGACCGGGTTGTTGGCCGCCGACAGCGTGAACTTGCCGCGCGGGCTGTCGATCGTGGCGGTGTGCATGGCCTTCAGCAGGGCATCGCGCTTGCCGTCGATGTCGCCGCCGACGCTCTTCAGGCCCGTCGCCAGCAGCTGGGCGGCGTCGTAGCCCTGCACAGCGTAGACGTCGGCGTCGAGGTTATAGGCCTTGCTGAAGGCGGCGCGGAAGGCGTTGTCGCGCGGCGTGTTCAGCTTGTCCGCATAGTGCAGGGTGGTGTACAGGCCCTGGGCGGCGGCGCCCTGGGCTTCGAGGGTGCCGTCGGTCAGGAAGCCGGCGCCGTACAGCGGAATGGTCTTGTTCAGGCCCGCGGCCACGTAGTCCTTCACGAATTTCACGGCGCCGCCGCCGGCGAAGAACACATAGACGGCGTCCGGCTTGTCGGCGGCGATCTGGGTCAGCAGGGCCTGGAACTCGACGTTCGGGAAGGGCAGGGTCAGGTTGCCGGTCACCTTGCCGCCGCCTTTTTCGAAGGCTTCGGTGAAGCCCTTCACGGATTCCTGGCCGGCCGCGTAGTTCCAGGTGACGGTGACGACCTTCTTGTGCCCGCGCTCGGCCGCCACCTTGCCCATCGCGAAAGCCGGCTGCCAGTTGCTGAAGGAGGTGCGGAAGATGTTCGGACCGCACATCGGCCCGGTGATCACGTCGGCGCCGGCGTTCGGCACGATCAGGATGGTCTTGCTTTCCTTGGCCGCCTTGGCCATCGTCGCCGCCACGCCCGAGTGCACGGTGCCGACCAGCACGTCGACCTTGTCGCGCTTGATCAGCTTGTTGACGTTGTCGCTGGCCTTGGCCGGATCCGACTCGTCGTCGACCTTGAAGTACTGGACTTCGCGGCCTCCCAGCTTGCCGCCCTGTTCGGCGACGTGCAGCTTGAATCCGTTCTCGATCATGGTGCCGAGATTGGCGTAGGTGCCGGTGGCCGGCAGCATGAAGCCGACCTTGATCGGGGCATTGTTCTGGGCGCCGGCAAGACCGGCGGCGAACAGGGCGACCGCGGCGGCGGTGGTGCGCAGAGTGGCTGGAAGGTGCATGAAGTGTCTCCTCGTTGTTATGGGGCGATCAGGCGGTGCCGATCATGAACCGGGTGGCTTCGTCGATGAGCTTCCCGGGTTGGTCACGATGAGGCGAGTGACCGCAATCCGGCAGCACGAGCAGGCGCGTCTGCGGCGCCAGTCTCGCGATGCCGTGGATCTGTTCCAGCGTGCCGTATTCGTCGTCCTCGCCCTGGACCGCAAGGATGGGCGCGTCGATGGCAGCCAGGTGTTCGCGGATGTCCCAGGCGCGGAAGGCCGGGTCCAGCCAGATGTCGTTCCAGCCCCAGAAGGCCGAGTCGATGTCGTCGTGGTAGCGCGCCAGGCGCTCGCGCAGGCCGCCCTGCAGGTAGGCGGTGCGGGCCTCGGCGATGGATGCCACCGACAGCTCCTCGACCATGATGTGGGGCGCGGCCACCACCAGGCCGCTGACCGGGAAGCGCGCCGCGTGCAGCAGGGCGATCGAGCCGCCGTCGCTGTGGCCGATCAGCCATGGGCGTTCGATGCCGAGTCCGGCCAGCAGCGCGGGCAGCACCCGCCAGGCCTGGCGGTGCATGAAGTCGACCGGCCAGCGCTCCTCGTGCGGGCGCGGCGTCGAGCGGCCGTAGCCATTGCGCGAGTAGACCAGGCCGCGCAGGCCGCCGGCATGGCAGAAGCGCTCGGGAA
This sequence comes from Massilia sp. 01N417, assembly GCF_056399645.1. Classification (NCBI taxonomy): domain Bacteria; kingdom Pseudomonadati; phylum Pseudomonadota; class Betaproteobacteria; order Burkholderiales; family Oxalobacteraceae; genus Massilia; species Massilia sp. 01N417. The sequence goes on from NZ_JBFTRS010000005.1 coordinate 211,199, forward strand.
AATCCTTCCACAGCGCGATCGAGCCCAGGCCCTCGTGCAGGAACACGACCGTCGGGTGCGTCGATTCGGCCACGCCGACCCACCGGTATTCGAGGCTCAGCGGCATGCCGTCCAGGTCCAGCCTGGCGAAAGCGGACATGGCTGCCTCAGACCGCGTTGCGCAGGCGGAAGCGCTGGATCTTGCCGGTCGCCGTTTTCGGCAGGTCGGCCACGAACACCAGCTCGCGCGGATACTTGTGCGGCGCCAGCCTGCCCTTGACGAAGGCCTTCAGCTCGTCGGCCAGCAGCTCGTCGGGCTGGCGGTCCTTGCCCAGCACGACGTAGGCGGCGGTCTTGGTCAGGCCGTCGGCATCCTGCTTGCCGACCACGGCGCACTCGAGCACCGCCGGGTGGGCCGTGAGCGCGGCCTCGACCTCGATCGGCGACACGTACTGGCCGCTGACCTTCAGCATGTCGTCGCTGCGGCCCGCATACACCAGGCGGCCGTCGGTGTCCATGATGTACTTGTCGCCGCTTTTCAGCCATTCGCCCTGGAAGGTGGCGCGGCTCTTTTCGCGGTTCGACCAGTAGAGCAGGGCGGCGCTGGGACCGCGCACGTAGAGGTCGCCGATCTCGCCCGGCGCCACCGGGCGCTCGTCGTCGCCGCGCAGCTCGACCTCGTAGCCGGGCACCGGGAAGCCGGAGCTGCCGTAGCGGACGTCGCCGGCGCGGTTCGAGACGAAGATGTGCAGCATCTCGGTCGAGCCCAGGCCATCCAGGATGTCGCAGCCGAAGTGGTCGCGGAAGGCCTGGCCGACTTCGCGCGGCAGCGCTTCGCCGGCCGAGGCGCAGACCCGCAGCGCCACCTGCTCGCGCGGCGGCAGCTCGGCCGAGGCCAGCATCGCCACGTAAAGGGTCGGCACGCCGCCGAAGATGGTCGCGCGGTGGCGGGTCAGGCGCGCGAACACGGCCTGCGGGGTCGGGCGCTCCGCCATCAGCACCACGGTGGCGCCGACGCTGAGCGGGAAGGTCAGGGCGTTGCCGAGGCCATAGGCGAAGAACAGCTTGGCGGCGGAAAAGACGATGTCCTCGCTGGTGATGCCGAGGATGGGCTTGGCGTACAGCTCCGCGGTCCAGAACAGGTTGGCGTGCGAATGCACCGCGCCTTTCGGGCGGCCGGTCGAACCGGACGAGTACAGCCAGAAGGCGAAGTCGTCGGCGCAGGTGTCGGCGTGGGCGTCGGCCGCCAGCGGGGCGGTGTCGAGCAGGGCGTCCATGTGCGGCAGGGAGGCGTCGACGACCTCGCCGGCGGCGATCAGCTCCGGCTTGCCGCGGGCCGCGGCGAGGCCTTCGCGCACGCAGGGCAGCAGGGCCGCGCTGGCGACGATGGCCTTGGCGCGGCTGTGATCGATCATATACGCGTAGTCGGCGGCCGGCAGCAGGGTGTTCACCGGCACCGGGATCACGCCGGCGAACATGGCGCCCAGCAGGGCCACCGGCAGGTCCACCGTGTCCTGCATCACCAGCAGCACGCGCTGCTCCGGCTGGATGCCGCGCGCCAGCAGGGCCGCTGCGAAGCTCCTTACGCGGCGGTCGAGTTCTCCATAACTGAGGCTGCCGCGGTCGTCGATGAAGGCGGTCTTGCCGGCGCGCTCCGCGTTGAGGGCCAGGATGTGGCTGGCGAAGTTGAACTGCTGCGGCAAGGTGATGCTGTGATGGTTCATCATGTCTCCTTTGCCGGGATCGCGCCGTCCGCGCGTCCCGTTTTTATGTGTGCTCTGCCTAGTCGAGTCGAAGCTGGACCGCCTCGCGCGTCATGAGCGCCAGGGCCGCGGGCGAACCCTGCACGGCGCTGCGGCGGTGGTAGAAGGCCAGGCCGCGCAAGCCGCCCAGTTCCTCGCCGCCGCCGGCGCGGCCGGGGCCGCCGTGGATCGAGGCCGGCATCACGTTGCCGTGGCCGGTCTGGCTCTTGCCCACGTCCGGCGTCACCAGGTGCACCCGGCCGTGGGAAGCCGCCAGCAGCGGGGCGGCGGCGGCCAGCCAGGATTCGTCGTCGCCGAATACGGAAGTCACCAGCGAGCCCAGGCCGCGGTGGCTGAGCGCCAGCGCATGCGCGGCATCGCGGTAGCCCAGCAGGGTCGAGACCGGGCCGAAGACTTCGTGTTCGTGCACCAGCCGCGCCGCATCGCCGTCCGCCAGGCCGAGCAGGGTCGGGGCCACGCAGGCGGCCACCGCCGGATCGGCGTCGACCAGGGCCTGCTTGCGGCCGTCGTGCAGCACCCGCGCCTCGCCGGCCAGGGTGGCGATGCCGTCCTGGACGCTGTCGAACTGCTCGCGGCTGACCAGGGAACCCATCCTCACCTCGGGATGGCGCGGATTGCCGACGCTGACCTGGGCCAGGCGCGCGCCCACCGCCTCGGCCACGGCGTCGAACAGGCGGGCCGGCACCAGGGCGCGGCGGATCGCGGTGCAGCGCTGGCCGCTCTTGGTCGTCATCTCGCGCACCAGTTCCTTGACGTAGAGTTCGAACGCGGGCGAGCCTGGCTGGGCGCTCTCGGCCAGGATGGAGGAATTCAGGCTGTCGGCCTCGATGTTCAGGCGTATCGAGTGGCGCACCACGCCGGCGTGGGAACGGATTTTGGCGGCGGTGTCGGCGGAGCCCGTGAAGGACAGCACGTCGAAGGGCTCGAGGGCGTCCAGCAGGCCGCTCGATGAGCCGCACACGATCGACAGCGCGCCCGGCGGCAGCACGCCGGCCTCGATCACGTCGGCCACCATGCGCTGGGTCAGCCAGGCGGTGACGGTGGCCGGCTTGATCACCACCGGCACGCCGGACAGCAGGGCCGGCGCCGCCTTTTCCCACAGGCCCCAGGCCGGGAAGTTGAAAGCATTGATGAACAGGGCCAGGCCGCGCACGGGCGCGAGGATGTGCTGGGACTGGAAGGAGCCGTCGCGGGCGAGGGCGGCGGCCGAGCCGTCGAGCAGCAGGCGGGCTTCGCCCAGCGAGGCGCCCAGCTTGGCGTAGTAGTTCAGGGTGAAGGCCGCGCCTTCGATGTCGACCGCCGAATCGGCCTGGGTGGTGCCGGAATTGGCCTGGGCGATCGCATAATACTCGTCGCGGTTCGCCTGCAGCACCTTGAGCACCTCACCCAGCATGGCGGCGCGCTGGCCGTAGCTCATCGCCTGCAGCGCCGCGCGTCCGCTGTCGCGGGCGAAGGCGAAGCCCTGTTCGAGTCCTTCGGCGCGGCCGCCGGTAGCGGCCAGCGCTTCGCCGGTGACCGGATCGCGCAGCAGGTGGACGGCGTCGGCCGCATCCTGGCGTACGCCGCCCAGGTAGTTGTGCAGGAAGATCGTCATATCGTGTTTTTAAGCAGTGGCAGTGGCGGGCGTGAATTCGATCGCGCCCTGCGGCAGCAGGTAGAGGACCAGGGCGCGGCCCTGCGTGACCGTCGGTGCGTGGGCGCTGCCGGCTTCGTACACGCACCAGCCGGCGGGGCGGCCGTCGAAGCAGGCGTCCGGGGTAAGCGGCATGATCAGGTCGATCTCGCCGTGCGGATGCAGGTGATGCGGACCGGCGATGTCCTGCATGTCGACCACGTCGACGCTGAAACCGTGGGTGGCCGGCGTCGCCTTCAGCACGCGGCCGTAGCGGATGCCGCCGCCTTCGCGATTGCACAGCCAGCCTTCGCGCACGCCGGTCATGCAGGCGTCGACGATCTTTTCATAGAGCTCGCTGCCGGCGCCGTGCTGGGCGTTGAGATGGGATTCGAGTGCGGAACCGAGTGGGATACCGTCGATTTCCTCGGTCACCCGGGCGATCAATTGCTGGAAAGCGGAAACGTCCATTCAAGACCCCTGAGCTGATGTTGCTGATCATGCGGGAAAGATCGGATTTATAGTGCGTTCGAAAAGAGTGTAGGTGTATTATGTTGCATGAGTCAAGCCTTGTTTGAGTTATATTTCATGTGCCGTCTTGCCGTATGCAGTGGTGAGATAATGGCGCATGGTCCCGAAGGGGCAGTACTTTCGATGGAATTCAGAATGACAGCACCGCAGCTCAGCACAGACGGTTTATCCCAAGAAGAAAAAGACCCATTCCTGATCGCGCTCGGCGAGCGGGTGCGCGCCCTGCGTTCGCGCCGCGGCCTCACGCGCAAGGCGCTGGCCCGGCTGGCCGACGTCTCCGAGCGCCACCTGGCGAACGTCGAGTCGGGCGTCGGCAATGCCTCGATCCAGTTCCTGCGCCAGATCACCTCTGTCCTCAATTGCACGCTGGCCGAAATGATCGGCGACGAGACCGCCACTTCGCCCGAATGGCTGATGATCCGCGAGATCCTGCGTGGCCGTTCCGACGAGGAGCTGGCCAGGGCGCGCGCCGCGCTGGCCGGCCTGTTCGATGCGCCCACCAGCGAAACGGTGCGCCGCCAGCGGATCGCCCTGATCGGCCTGCGCGGGGCGGGCAAGTCCAGCCTGGGCCGCATGCTGGCCGATTACTGGATGGTGCCCTTCGTGGAACTGGGGCGCGAAGTCGAGGTGCTGGCCGGCTGCGGCATCGCCGAGATCCATGCGCTGTACGGCCCCAGCGCCTACCGCCGCTACGAGCGCCGCGCCCTCGAAGACATCATCCAGCGCCACCCGCGCGCCGTGATCGCCACCCCGGGCGGCATCGTGTCCGATCCGGCCACCTACAAGCTGCTGCTGTCGCACTGCTATACGGTGTGGGTGCAGGCGGCGCCGAAGGACCACATGGCGCGCGTGCTGGCCCAGGGCGACACCCGGCCGATGAGCGGCAACCGCGAAGCCATGGAGGACCTCAAAAGCATCCTCGAGAGCCGCGCCGCCTTCTATTCCAAGGCCGACTTCAGCTTCGACACCAGCGACATGACCCTGGAGACCGCCTACGTGGGGCTGCTGGAGCAGCTGCGCGACAACGTGGCCCTGTAGAGCGGTTCTCTCCCCGACAGGAGCGCCGGCACGATGCCGGCGCTTTTTTTTGCGCTTCCGGATGCAGTTTTTTTCTTGACGCCTCAATCTAGCTGCAATATAGTGCTTTCAACGGAAGATGAATGCACCATATTTCACCAGGGGACCCATCTCATGAGCACCGCACCGCAGATCGATTACTCAACCTCGCCGGACCGCTACAAGCACTGGAGCCTGGCAGTCGATGGCGAGATCGCCACGCTGACCATGCTCATCGACGAGGACGGCGGCCTGAAGGAAGGCTATAAACTCAAGCTCAATTCCTATGACCTCGGGGTCGACATCGAATTGCACGACGCGGTGCAGCGGATCCGCTTCGAACACCCGACGGTGCGCACGGTGGTGGTGACGAGCGGCCGCGACCGCATCTTCTGCTCGGGCGCCAACATCTTCATGCTCGGCAAATCGAGCCACCCCTGGAAGGTCAACTTCTGCAAATTCACCAACGAGACCCGCAACGGCCTCGAAGACTCCAGCCGCCACGACGGCCTGAAGTTCGTGGCGGCCGTGAACGGCGCCTGCGCGGGCGGGGGCTACGAACTGGCGGCGGCCTGCGACGAGATCATCCTGGTGGACGACCGCTCGTCCTCGGTGAGCCTGCCGGAAGTGCCGCTGCTCGGCGTGCTGCCCGGTACCGGCGGCCTGACCCGCCTGACCGACAAGCGCAAGGTGAGGCACGACCTGGCCGACATCTTCTGCACCACCTCGGAAGGCGTGCGCGGCCAGAAGGCCAAGGACTGGAAGCTGGTCGACGAAGTGGCCAAGCCGGCGCAGTTCGCCGACACCGTGCGCCGCCGCGCGCTGGCGCTGGCCGAGGGCAGCCTGCGTCCGGCCCAGGCCACCGGCGTCAAGCTGGTCCCGCTCGAGAAGACGGCCGGCCCGGACACGATCGACTACGCCTACGTGAGCATCAAAATCGACCGCGCGGCCCGCAACGCCACCTTGACGGTGCGCGCGCCCCAGGCCGCCCAGCCCCAGGATGCCGCCGGCATCGAGGCCGCGGGTGTCAACTGGTGGCCGCTGCGCATGGCGCGCGAACTCGACGACGCCATCCTGCACCTGCGCACCAATGAACTGGAGGTCGGCACCTGGATCCTCAAGACCGCCGGCGACGCCCGGACGGTGCTGTCGATCGACGCCACCCTGGCCGCGCATGCCGGCCACTGGCTGGTGCGCGAGACGGTCGGCCTGATGCGCCGCACCTTCGCCCGCCTGGACGTGTCCTCGCGTTCCCTGTTCGCCTTCATCGAGGAAGGCTCCTGCTTTGCCGGCTCGCTGCTGGAGCTGGCGCTGGCGGCCGACCGCATCTACATGCTGGCGCTGCCCGACGATCCCGAACGCGCGCCGAAGATCGCCGTCAGCGAGATGAATTTCGGCCGCCTGCCGATGGTCACGGCGCAATCGCGCGTCGCCCGCCGTTTCTATGAAGATGCGGCCGCCATCGACGCCGTGCGCGCCACCGCCGGCCGCCTGCTGGATGCCGGCGAGGCCGCGGCACTCGGCCTGGTGACCTTCGACACCGACGATATCGACTGGCCGGACGAGACCCGCCTGGCGCTGGAAGAGCGCGCCAGCATGTCGCCGGATGCCCTGACCGGCATGGAAGCCAACCTGCGCTTCAACGGCCGCGAGACCATGGAGACCCGCGTGTTCGGGCGCCTGAGCGCGTGGCAGAACTGGATCTTCATCCGTCCCAACGCCGTCGGCGAGCTGGGCGCCCTCAAGGTCTACGGCACGGGCAACAAGGCCCAGTTCGATTTCAAGCGCGTCTGACGCAGTTCTCCACACTATCAAGGAAACCACCGTGAGCTCGATTAACTACAACGACAAGATCCCGAACAACGTCAACCTCTCCGAAGACAAGACGCTGCAGCGCGCGCTCGAACACTGGCAACCCAACTACCTGCAGTGGTGGAACGACATGGGCCCGGACGGCTCGACCAATATGGACGTCTACCTGCGCACCGCGGTCAGCACCACGCCGGACGGCTGGGCCCATTTCGGCCACGTCAAGATGCCGGACTACCGCTGGGGCATCTTCCTGGCCCAGGCCGAGAACGACCGCAAGATCAACTTCGGCGAAGAGAAGGGCCGCGCCGCCTGGCAGGACGTGCCGGGCGAGCACCGCGCCAACCTGCGCCGCATCATCGTCACCCAGGGCGACACCGAGCCGGCCTCGGTCGAGCAGCAGCGCCACCTGGGCCTGACCGCGCCCTCGCAGTACGACATGCGCAACCTGTTCCAGATTAACGTGGAAGAGGGCCGCCACCTGTGGGCCATGGTCTACCTGCTGCACAAGTATTTCGGCCGCGACGGCCGCGAGGAAGCCGAAGCCCTCCTGCAGCGCAACTCCGGCGACCAGGACAACCCGCGCATCCTCGAAGCCTTCAACGAGGAGACCCCGGACTGGCTGGCCTTCTACATGTTCACCTACTTCACCGACCGCGACGGCAAGTTCCAGCTGAACGCGCTGGCCGAATCCGGCTTCGATCCGCTGTCGCGCACCTGCCGCTTCATGCTGACGGAAGAGGCCCACCACATGTTCGTCGGTGAATCCGGCGTCGCCCGCGTGATCCAGCGCACCGTGGACCTGATGCGCCAGCACGGCGTGGAAGACCCGGAGCAGGTGCGCGCACTGGGCGTGATCGACCTGCAGACCATCCAGCGTTACCTGAACTTCCACTTCAGCGTGACGGTCGACCTGTTTGGCGCCGACCAGTCCTCGAACGCAGCCACCTTCTACAGCTCGGGCCTGAAGGGCCGCTACGAAGAGACCAAGCGCGACGACGACCACCTGCTGAAGAACCGGCAGTACCGCATCCTCGAAGTGGCGAACGGCGCGCTGGCGGAACGCGAGGTCCCGATGCTGAATTCCCTCAACGAAGTGCTGCGCGACGACTTCATCCGCGATTCGATCGCCGGCATCGGCCGCTGGAACCGCATCATCGAGAAGGCCGGCCTGCCGTTCCGCCTGAGCGCGCCGAACAAGGCCTTCAACCGCCACATCGGCGGCTTTGCCGGCCATCGCGTGTCGCCGGACGGGCGCCTGCTGTCGGAAGTGGAATGGGCCGCCAACGAACGCAACTGGCTGCCGAGCGAGGAAGACCGCGCCTATGTGGCCTCGCTGATGGGCCGCGTGATCGAGCCGGGCAAGATGGCCAACTGGATCGCGCCGCCGCCGGTCGGCATCAACAAGCAGCCGATCGACTTCGAGTACGTGCGTTTCAACTAAGTGAACCAAGCCGCCGCCATGAATGCTCCAGAACCGATCTTCCTGGTGCGCCAGCACCTGATCGACCCCGAGGTCTGCATTCGCTGCAATACCTGCGAAGAGACCTGTCCGGTCGACGCCATCACCCACGACAGCCGCAACTACGTGGTCGATGCCGACATCTGCAACCATTGCGGCAACTGCGTCTCGCCATGCCCGACCGGCGCGATCGACCACTGGCACATGGTGCCGCGCGGCGCCGTCTATCCGCTGAGCGAGCAGTTCGGCTGGGACGAGCTGCCGCCGCAGCAGGAGCATCCCGAGGCCGCGCTCGAGGAGGTGGCCGCATCAATCGAAGCCGAGGGCGACACGGTGCAGACCAATGCGGCGCTGTCGGTGTCGTCGCCGATGCCGCCGTGGTCGGCCGCCCATCCCTATGCCCACCTGTACACGGCGAAGAACCCGGTACAGGCCACGGTGGCCGGCAACTACCGGCTGACGGCGCCGGACGCGGCCAGCGACGTGCACCACATCGTGCTCGACTTCGGCACCCAGGCTTTTCCCGTCCTCGAGGGCCAGTCGATCGGCATCATCCCGCCCGGCCTCGACGAGAACGGCAAGCCGCACTACATGCGCATGTATTCGGTAGCCAGCCCGCGCGGCGGCGAGCGTGACGGCTACAACAACCTGGCGCTGACGGTGAAGCGGGTGGTCGAAGACCATGCCGGGCAGCCGGTGCGCGGCGTCGCCTCCAACTACCTGTGCGACCTGCCGAAGGGCGCCACGGTGCAGGTGGCCGGTCCCTTCGGCGTCAACTACCTGATGCCGAACCATGCGGGCTCCAACGTGCTGATGATCTGCACCGGCACCGGCTCCGCGCCGATGCGGGCGATGACCGAGCACCGCCGCCGCATGGTCGCGGCCGGCAAGCCGCACGACGGCAAGCTGATGCTGTTCTTCGGCGCGCGCAATCCGGCCGAGCTGCCGTATTTCGGCCCGCTGCTGAAACTGCCGGCCGACTTCATCGACATGCACCTGGCCTTCTCGCGCCTGCCGGACCAGCCGAAAGCCTATGTGCAGGACAAGATCCGCGCCGCCGGCCCTGCGGTGGCCGACCTGCTGGCCGGCGACACCTATCTCTACATCTGCGGCCTGAAGGGCATGGAGACCGGGGTGCTGGAAGCCCTGGGCGAGGTCTGCACGGTGGCCGGCATGGATTGGCCGGGCCTGCAGGCGCGCATGGTCAACGAAGGGCGCTTCCATGTCGAGACCTATTGAGGCGACGCCGGCAAGCGGCGCGGTCGGCGTGATCGGCGCCGGCACCATGGGCGCCGGCATCGCCCAGGTGGCGGCAAGCGCCGGCCACCCGGTGCGCCTGCTGGACCTGCGCGCCGGCGCCGCGGCCGAGGCGGTGGCGCGGATCGGCGCCTCCCTTGCTGGCCAGGTGGCGAAGGGCCGCATGACCGAAGCCGAACGCACGATGCTGCTGGCGCGCATCGTGCCGGTCAGCACCAGCGCCGAACTGGATGGCGCCGTACTGGTGATCGAAGCGATTGCCGAAGACCTGGGCGCGAAACAGGCGCTGTTGCGGGAGCTGGAGCAGCGGGTCGCTCCGGACGCCATCCTCGCCACGAACACCTCTTCGCTGTCGATCACCGCGCTCGCCAACGGCATGCGCCATCCCACGCGCCTGGTCGGCATGCATTTCTTCAATCCCGTACCGGCCATGAAACTGGTGGAAGTCGTCTCCGGCGCGGAAACCGCCGCCGGCGTGGCCGCCACCGTGTTCGAGACCGCCCGGCGCTGGGGCAAGATACCGGTGCACGCGAAGTCCACGCCCGGCTTCATCGTCAACCGCATCGCGCGTCCCTACTATGCGGAGGCGCTGGCACTGCTGCAGGAACATGCGGCCACGCCGGCCGAGATCGACCTGCTGGCCCGCGGCGCCGGCTTCCGGATGGGGCCCTGCGAGCTGATGGATCTGATCGGCCACGACATCAATTACGCGGTGACGCTGTCGGTATTCGACGCCAACTACGGCGACCGGCGCTATGTGCCTTCGCTGGTGCAGAAGGCGCTGGTCGATGGCGGGCGGCTGGGACGCAAGACCGGCAAGGGCTTCTACGATGGCGTACCGGATCATGCCCCGCACGCGCCTCGCGAGACCGCCGCCCCGGCGCAGCCGGCGCCGTCGGTGGCGCTGGCGGGCAGGGGCGGCCAGGTGGAGAGCCTGGCGGCGCGGCTGGACCGGGCCGGCCTCGCCTTCGCGCGTACGCCGGACTGCGGCTGGAACGGCCTGCGCATCGGCGGCCTCGCCATGCACCTCACCGACGGCCGCAGCGCCGCCCGGGTGGCGGCCGAGCGCGGCGAGCGGCAGACCGGCGTGATCGACTGGATGCCGGGAGAAGGCGAGGGCGCGCTGGCGCTGGCCTTCGCCCCAGGCGTCGGACCGGCGGCGCGCGCCGACGTCGCCCGCGTGCTGGGCGCCTGCGGCTGGCAGGCGATCGCCATGCGCGACGTGCCCGGCCTGCTGGTGGCGCGCACCATCGCCATGCTGGTCAACGAGGGCGCGGACGCGGTCTGGCAAGGCGTCTGCGACGCCGCCTCCGCCGACCTGGCCATGAAGCTGGGCACCAACTACCCGGCCGGACCCTTCGAATGGTTGGAGCGCCTTGGCGCCGATCACGTCGTGACCCTGCTCGACCATCTGTTCGAGGCCTATCGCAGCGAGCGCTACCGGGTGAGCCCCCTGCTGCGGCAGCGCTACTGGACCCAAAGGATCCCCGCATGAACCGGGACACCGGCACCCGCAACTTCCGCGTCACGCTCGACCCCGACGGCGTCGCCCACCTCGTCTTCGGCCCCGAAGGCGCGATGCCGGTCGTGGACGCCACCGGCCACGCGGCCCTGGCCACCATCTGGGCCGGGCTCGACGCCGATCCGGCCGTGAAGGCCATCCTGGTGCGCAGCGAAGGCAAGGGCTTCTGCGCCGGCGGCGAGCTGGCGATGGTGGAAGAGATGCTGGCATCGGAAGCGGTGCGCGCGCGCGTGATGCAGGAGGCGCGCGAGCTGGTGCGCGGCATGATCGAATGCGGCAAGCCCATCGTCTCGGCGATCGGCGGCGCGGCGGTCGGCGCCGGGCTGGCGGTGGCGCTGCTGGCCGATATCTCGGTCGCCTCGCGCAAGGCCAAGCTGATCGACGGGCACACCAAGCTGGGCGTCGCCGCCGGCGACCATGCGGTGCTGATCTGGCCCCTGCTGTGCGGCCTGGCGAAGGCCAAGTACTACCTGCTGCTGTGCGAGACCCTGAGCGGCGAGGAAGCCGAGCGGATCGGCCTGGTCAGCCGCGCGACCGAGCCGGAACTGGTCGACGAAGAAGCCCTCGCGATCGCGCGCAAGCTGGCGGCGGGCAGCGCCTCGGCCCTGGCCGGCACCAAGCGCGCCTTGAACGGCTGGCTGCAGGCGGCCTGGCCGGCCTTCGAGGCTTCGCTGGCGGCGGAATTCATGGGCTTCGCCGGCGCCGACGCGCGCGAGGGCGTGGCCGCCATCAAGGAAAAACGCGCGCCGCTGTTCGGCGGGGAGACGAAGTGAAATTCGCCGAACTCGCCGCCGCCGGCCGCTTCGTCCTCGGCCCCGTCACCCTGGACAGCAGCGAGGTCGTGGACTTCGCGTCCAGCTTCGACGACCAGTGGTTCCATACCGACCCCGAGGCTGCGGCCCATGGCCCCTTCGGCGGCTTGATCGCCAGCGGCTGGCATACCTGCGGCCTGGCGATGCGCCTGGTGTCGCGCGAACTGCTGGCCGGTTCCGAGTCCTTCGCTTCGCCCGGGCTGAGCTATCTGCGCTGGCCGCATCCGGTGCGGCCCGGCGACCGGCTGATGCTGGAGGTGACCGTGATCGAGGCGCGGCGCTCGGCTTCTCGGCCGGAGCTGGGGATCCTGCGCTGGCAGTGGGTGATGCGGAATAGCGACCGGGAGACGGTGCTGGACCTCGAAGCCACCAGTATGTTCAAGCTTGACGATGTCTAGTTGCCGGTGCTGCAGCGGCTATGGCATGCGATAGTTGGCCTTCTTTCGCTACTGCAGTGGCATTCTCTCGCAGTTGCTTTCATGCAAGTTTAAATTCTAATATGCATGAGAGTTTTGGCTGAGGTCGGTCGCCGAAATGCCGTCGGCTTTCTGCTGCTTAACTATTTGCCCTTTGGCTCGATCTTATCCTTCGTAGTACATGAGAATGACGACGGCATCTAGTTCGTCGAGACTAATTGAATTACTTTAAGTCGATCTTTTTTACATTCTCAGTTGATCAAACTTCTAAGTTGTTGATTCTACGAGGCGCACTTTAGTGGCATGAGCCTTGCATGTCAAATGTTCCTGGCCTATCGGACAAATTAGTGAGCAGTGAACGATTGGACAGATAGGTTGATCGCGAAGCAGTGCTCGTAGGGAGACCTAAATTAACGCAGGTCATTCTTTTGGCCAGTGACTTATTCTAGCTTGCTGGTAACAAGCGCGATCACTTGGTGCTGTTTCTTTTACGCATTCCAATTTCTGAGGTGCTATATGAAACGTATCTTAGTTACGGTTGCTCTAACCACGTCGTTTGCTTCATGCTTAGCTGCGCCGATCAATTTGAATATTATTCAGGTTTGCGATGACAACGGGAAAAATTGTGCGGCGGTCAACCTGAACAAGTCTTTTACCGATAAAATATGGGCGCAAGCAGGATATACTTTTTCTTATGGTTCAGTGACCCAGATCAACAGTACAAAATTATTAAATCCTACAGACGCGGAAGCTCAGAAGCTAATTTTCTCTCCCAGCGGAAACGGTCGATCAAATTTAGGTTACGACGTGTGGTTCGTGAACTCTATTTCTGACAATCCCCTATTAAGGGGGCGAGGAGTGCAGAACGGTGATGGTTTAGTTATTTCTGCATCCAATGCTGCGATCGATACTTTTGCACATGAAATTGGTCATAACGCGGGAATCTATCATACCCCTTCTCTGCTTTTGGACTCGGATCGATATCTCATGGCTCCGGGCAACCTACGCACTATTCCGACTACGATAGGAGACGTTGCTCCAGACGGGCTGCAATTGGACCGCTTCTTTGCGCAGTTCCCCGAGGTAACGGTTGATATGATTGGTGCTACACCGTTTCAGAGCAGCGATTTTTTTCATGTAAATTTTGCCAAGGGATCTGCGACAGATCTTGGATTGAGTTCACTGACAATAGACTTGAGGCCTGCTAATGCTTTTTTCGATGTAACGAATGCTGACCCTGGAGTTGCTGGTTCACCGTTCGCTTTTGGAAGCTTAAACGGCGTAACTGCTGGCGACATCTCTACCACTGGTTTGACCGATGGTAGCTCGGTTTTAACATTGAATTTCGCCAACGACTCATTCACCTCAGGCGACTCGTTTTCGTTCGGTTTAGACATGGATCTCTTCAGTAACATCGACGGTTTCGGAGCTACAGCCGATGAGCTACGTTCAGCACTTGTAACGTTTACTTTCGAAAATGGATACTCAACGGGAGGCGATCTATCAGATTTGATATTTTCATCCGCGTTCGATCCTAACAGATATATGAATGTAACCTCAACGCGGCTGGCAGACCCAGGTATCGAACCAAATGCAGTTCCGATTCCATCCACGATTTGGTTGCTGGGCGTAGGGCTAATACTTTTGTCGGCGTTCCGTAATGGAAATATTACGCGGTGCAATGGTTTTTTATAATTTACATCTAATGCTAATTGCCGGAGTTTTGTCTTGCACAGCTCCGGCACTTAGCTGCGATCAAATTCCTAACTTTAATACACTGAATGCGAACAGCGGTGAGCTTGCGGACGCGGAATGGATTCCCTGTTTTCGTGATCCGAATCGTAACAAGCTGAAACAATGCTCAGAAGAGTATAGGCTCTGCCGCGAATCCGGAAAAGACGCAGTTTGGTGTCTCGCAAAAAATTACCAGGTACTTACTCCTGCAAAAATACCTTCCAAAGACGAATACACGGCGTGTCTGGCCTCGCGGCATGACATGGCAACTTGTAAAGATTTGCTTAAACCGAAAATGAGAAAATGAGCACAGGGAAGAATTGTCGAATAGCGCTGCAGATTAGACGTAGTTGAACTCGGCGGGCGAACTTGAGCACGCACAGTCAACCTAGACTGGCGCCACCCCCTGGTCCACCGACAGCTCCGCAATCACCCCCCGCAGCCACTGGTTCCCCGGTTCCTTGTGATACTTCGCATGCCAGAACAGGTTGACGTCGAAGTTGGGGAAGGGCACCGGATGCGGCAGGTAGCGTAGCTTGAAAGGCGCCATCCCCTCGCGGACGTAACGCTCGGGCACGGTGGCGATCAGGTCGGTATTCGACAAAATGTGGCCCAGCGCGACGAAGTGCGGCACGCTCAGGCGCACGTTGCGCTTCACGCCGCGCTTCTCGATCACTTCGTCGACGATCGCGTGGCCGGTCCCGCCGGCCACCACGACGATGTGCTGGGCTTCCTCGAAATCCTGCAGGGTCAGCGCGTCCTTGTCCAGCGCATGCCCCTCCCTGAAGATGCACACGTAGCGCTGGCGGAACAGGTGGCGGGTGAAGAAGCCCGCCTTCAGCTGCGGCAGCAGGCCGATCGCGATGTCGACCCGGCCCGATTCCAGTTCGTCGCTCAGGTTGACGGCGGCATTGCGCACCGTGCTGATGGTCACGCCGGGCGCGATCTCGGCCAGCTTGCGCATCAGGCGCGGCAGGAAGTGGATCTCGCCCAGGTCCGTCATCGCGATCGTGAACTTGCGCACGCTGGCCATGGGATCGAATTCCAGCTGGCGCTCCAAGGTGTCGCGGATCGTCGTCAGGGCGAAATCGATCGGCTCGGCCAGCTGCACCGCATAGGGCGTCGGCTCCATGCCGCGCGCGGTCCGCAGGAATAGCTCGTCTCCCATCATCTTGCGCAGCCGGCTCAGCGCGTTGCTGACCGCAGGCTGCGTCAGGCCGAGGTTCTCGGCCACCACCGATACCCGCCTTTCCTTGTAGAGCTGCTGGAACACCACCAGCAGGTTGAGATCGACATCATGGAGATTGAGCATGCGATATTCACCAAATCTATTTTGCGCATTCATGGGATTTTGTATTTTTATTTTACTGGCATTCCTATAATCAAACCCAAGAACGAGATATAAGTTTTTGGAGACCGCATGAAGCTGCACATCCAGCCGCTCGACCAGACGATCGACGTCGCCCCGGGAACCAACCTGCTGGCGGCACTGCGCGAGAACGGTGTACCGATTTCCTATAGCTGCACCGCCGGCCGTTGCGGTACCTGTCGCTGCAAGGTGGTCGACGGCCGCATCGACGGCGCCGAAGCGGGGCAGACCGTGCTGGCCTGCACCAGCGTCGTGAACGGCGACTGCGGCATCGAGATTCCCGAGCCGGACGAAATCATCCTGCATCCGGCCAAGGTCCTGAAAGCGACCGTGACGGCGCTGGACCGCCTGACCCACGACATCGTCCGCCTGCGCCTGCGCAGTGCCAAGCCGCTCGAGTACTCGCCGGGCCAGTACGCGACCCTGCAGTTCACCCCCGAGCACGTGCGTCCCTATTCGATGGCCGGCCTGCCGGACGACGGCGAACTGGAATTCCACATCCGCCTGGTCAAGGACGGCCTGGTGAGCGGCTATGTCGACCGCGAGCTGAAGCTCGGCGACGCCGTCCGCGTCAGCGGTCCGCTCGGCACCTCCTACCTGCGCACCAAACACGAGGGACCGATGCTGTGCGTGGCCGGCGGTACCGGCCTGGCACCGGTACTGGCCATCGTGCGCGGGGCGCTCCAGTCAGGCATGCGCAACGACATCCACGTGTATTTCGGCGTGCGCAGCGCCCGCGACGTCTACTGCACCGAGACACTTTTCGGCCTGGCCGAACGCCATCGCAACCTGAAGGTGCACGTGGTGGTCACGGAAGGCCAGGCCGGCGCCGGCCAGCGCAGCGGCATCGTCACCGAGGCCGTGGCCCGCGACTGGACCTCGCTGTCCGGCTGGCGCGCCTACCTGTGCGGCGCGCCGCCGATGGTGGACGCGGCGACCCTGGTGGCGCGCGAACGCGGCATCGACACCGATCACATCTACGCCGACGCGTTCTACGCGAAGGCAGCCTGAATCCGAGGAGACCACATGGACATGCAAGCCAACGCCGGCGTGAAGCAGGAACGCGCCGACTTCTACCGCCGCATCAGCGGCCATAACCTGACCCCCTTGTGGGAAGTGCTCGGCGCCCTGGTGCCGAAGTCGCCCAGGACCCCGGTGGCGCCGGCGCTGTGGCGCTATGCCGAGGTGCGCGAGCAGGTCATGGAAGCCGGCCGCCTGATCACCGCCGAAGAAGCCGAGCGCCGCGTGCTGATCCTCGAGAACCCGGCGATGCGCGGCAATTCCTCGATCACGCAATCGCTGTACGCCGGCCTGCAGCTGATCATGCCGGGCGAGGTGGCGCCTGCCCACCGCCACACCCAGTCGGCCCTGCGCCTGGTGCTGGACGGCGAGGGCGCCTACACGGCGGTCGACGGCGAGCGCACCACCATGCGCCGCGGCGACTTCATCATCACCCCGTCCTGGACCTGGCACGACCACGGCAACCTGGGCAGCGAGCCGGTGGTGTGGCTGGACGGGCTCGACATCCCGACCCTGCGCTTCTTCGACGCCGGCTTCGCCGAGCATGGCAGCGAGGCCACCCAGCAGGCTTCGCGTCCGGAAGGCGATGCACTGGCCCGCTACGGCCACAACATGCTGCCGGTGGACCTGAAGCAGGAAGCTTCCGATCCGACCAAGGTCTTCGTCTATCCCTTCGTCCAGACCAAGGAGGCGCTGGAAGGCATCGCGCGCACCGCGCCGGACGCCCACTTCGGCCACAAGCTGCGCTACGTGAACCCGGCCACCGGCGCCTCGCCGATGCCGACCATCGGCGCCTTTGCCCAACTGCTGCCGGCCGGCTTCGAGACCGCGCCCTACCGCAGCACCGACGCCACCGTCTACGTCTGCCTGGAAGGCGCGGGCAGCGCGCAGGTAGGCGACGAAACCTGGACCTTCGGCCCGAACGATGTGTTCGTGGTGCCGTCCTGGCACACGCTGACATTGAAAGCCAGCGAACAGACCATCCTGTTCAGCTTCTCGGACCGTCCGATGCAGCAGGCGATCGGCCTGTGGCGCGAAGAAAAAATGCAGTAACTCTTATCAGGAGAATCCCATGAAATACGCAGTAGCCCCGGCCCCCGTCTACACCCTGCCGATCGCCGGCAGCGACGAGCAGTTCCCGATCAACCGCATCTTCTGCGTCGGCCGCAACTATGCCGCGCATGCGCGCGAGATGGGCCGCGATCCGGACCGCGAACCGCCGTTCTTCTTCATGAAGCCGGCCAATGCCACCGTGGCCGCCGGCAGCCAGGAAGTCACGATCCCGTATCCGCCGAAGACCGCCAACTTCCACCACGAGATCGAACTGGTGGTCGCGATCGCCAAGGGCGGCGCCAACATTCCGGTGGAGCAGGCGCTCGAACATGTCTACGGTTATGCGGTCGGCCTCGACATGACCCGCCGCGACGTCCAGCTGGAAGCGCGCGACAAGGGCCGTCCCTGGGAATTCGGCAAGTCCTTCGCCCAGTCGGCGCCGATCGGCGCCATCCACAAGGCCAGCGAAGTCGGCCACGTGCGCGAAGGCGAGATCGCCCTGACCGTGAACGGCGAATCGCGCCAGCGTTCGGACGTGTCCAAGCTGATCTGGTCGGTGGCGGAATCGATCGCCTACCTGTCCGAGTACGAAACCCTGGAGCCGGGCGACATCATCATGACCGGCACCCCGGAAGGCGTGAACGCCGTCAGGCAGGGCGATCTGATGGTCGGCAGCGTGGCCGGCCTGGGCGAGATCCGCGTGCGCGTCGCGGGCTGAAACAGGAGGCGGTCATGGCAGTGTGGGAGTCGAAGGAAAGCAGCAGCCGGATCCCGTTCGCGGTGTACACCGACGAGCAGCTCCACCAGCGCGAGCTGGAAAGGCTGTTCTACCGCGGCCACTGGTGCTACGTGGGACTCGAGGCCGAGATCCCGAACGTGGGCGATTTCAAGCGTAGCGTGATCGGCGAACGCTCGGTGATCATGGTGCGCGGCGAGGACGGCATCCACGTGGTGGAAAACGTGTGCGCCCACCGCGGCATGCAGTTCTGCCGCGAGCGCCACGGCAACCGGAAGGAGTTCGTCTGTCCCTACCACCAGTGGAACTACCGGCTGAACGGCGACCTGCAGGGCGTGCCCTTCCGCCGCGGCGTCAAGCAGGAGGGCAAGATCCAGGGCGGCATGCCCAAGGAATTCAAGCCCGAGGAACACGGCCTGACCCGGCTGAAGGTGGCCACCCGCGGCGGCGTGGTGTTCGCCTCCTTCGACCATGAGGTGGAATCGCTGGAAGACTTCCTCGGTCCCGAGATCACGCGCTATTTCGACCGCCTGTTCAACGGCCGCCAGCTGAAGATCCTCGGCTACAACCGCCAGCGCATCCCCGGCAACTGGAAGCTGATGCAGGAAAACATCAAGGACCCTTACCATCCGGGCTTGCTGCACACCTGGTTCGTCACCTACGGCCTGTGGCGCGCGGATAACAAGTCCCAGCTGGTGATGGACGAGCGCCACCGCCACGCGGCGATGATCTCGACCCGCGGCAGCGGCGCCGGCAGCAAGGCCGACGTCACCTCCGGCATCACCAGCTTCAAGGAGAGCATGCAGATCGAGGACAAGCGCCTGCTCGACATCGTGCCCGAGGAGTGGTGGGGCGGGCCGACGGCGGTGATGATGACGGTGTTCCCGAGCGTGATCTTCCAGCAGCAGGTCAACAGCGTCTCCACCCGCCACATCCAGCCGGACGGCAAGGGCTCCTTCGACTTCGTCTGGACCCACTTCGGCTTCGAGGACGACAGCGAGGAAATGACCGAGCGCCGCCTGATCCAGGCCAACCTGTTCGGACCGGCGGGCTTCGTCTCGGCCGACGACGGCGAAGTCATCGAGCTGTCGCAGTACGGCTTCGAGCAGAAGCCCTTCCACCGCGCGCTGGCGGAACTCGGCGGCTACGGCGTCGAGAACACCGACCACATGGTCACCGAGACCCTGATCCGCGGGATGTACGAGTACTGGCGCACGGTGATGGAGGACTGAACGATGAACGGCAACGATGACCTGCAACTCTACCTGGCGCTGGCCCGGCTGAACGCCGATTACGCGGCCGCCGTCGACGCCGCCGACTGGGAGCGCTGGGTCGACTTCTTCGTCGACGACTGCGTGTACAAGGTGCAGCCGCGCGAGAACTTCGAACGCGGCTTCCCGCTGTCCACCCTGGCCCTGCTGAGCAAGGGGATGCTGAGGGACCGCGTCTACGGCATCCGCGAGACCCTGTTCCACGATCCCTACTACCAGCGCCACACGGTCGGCCTGCCGCGCCTCCTGCGCGTCGACGGCGACGTGATCGAGGCGGAGGCGAACTACGCGGTCTTCCGCACCAAGCTGAGCCAGGAGACCACGGTGTTCAACGTCGGCCGCTACATCGACCGCGTGCGCGTCACGCCGCAAGGGCTGAAGTTCGCATCCCGCGTGTGCGTGTACGACACCGAGATGATCCCGAATTCCCTGATCTATCCAATTTAAGTTAAAGGCAGCAGACATGGCAAACAACTGGCTCGACATCAGCGCCCTCGACGAGGTGCCCGACGAAGACGTGCTGGGCGTCGACACCGGCGGCAAGGACCTCGCCCTGTACAAGGTCGAAGGGCAGGTCTACGCGACCGACAACCTGTGCACCCACGGGCACGCCCGCCTGTGCGACGGCTTCCTCGACGGCTTCGAGATCGAATGCCCGCTCCACCAGGGCAAGTTCGACATCCGCAACGGCAGCCCGACCTGCCAGCCGGTCACCGAGGCGGTGCGCACCTACCCGGTGAAGATCGAGAACGGCAGGGTGTTCGTCGACCTCGGCTGACACTACCACACCACGGACCGCGGCCCAGACCGCGGCCAACCACGACAATCAACAGGAGACACCATGTCCACTACCGCGCAAGTCGACGTACAGCAGCTGATCGATACGGGGCGCTTCACGCGCTACCAGTTCCTGATCGCCTTCCTCTGTTTCATCATCATCGCCATCGACGGCTTCGATACGGCGATCATCGGCTTCATCGCCCCGTCGCTGCGCGGCGAGTGGCACCTGACCCCGCAGCACCTGGCGCCGCTGCTGTCCGCCGGCCTGGTCGGCCTGGCCTTCGGCTCCTTCCTGGCCGGCCCGCTGGGCGACCGCATCGGCCGCAAGACCATCCTGGTGCTGTCGGTGCTGTTCTTCGGCATCTGGAGCCTGGCCTCGGCCTATACCGATTCGCTGATGACCCTGACCATCTTCCGCTTCCTGACCGGACTGGGACTGGGCGGCGCCATGCCGAATGCGATCACCCTGACTTCCGAATATTCGCCCCAGCGCAGCAAGTCGACCGTGGTCACCATCATGTTCTGCGGCTTCACCCTCGGCTCCGGCCTGGGCGGCGTGCTGGCGGCCCACCTGATTCCGGAATACGGCTGGCGCAGCGTGCTGCTGGTGGGCGGCTACCTGCCGATTGCCTGCGCAGTACTGTTCTACTTCCTGCTGCCGGAATCGGTGCGCTTCCTGGTGCTGCGTAAACCCGGCAGCCCGCAGATCGCCGCGACCCTGCGCCGCATCGCGCCGGGCGCGAAGCTCGACGGCGCGCGCTTCTTCATTCCGGAAGCGCCGGCCGCCGCCGGCCGTTCGCCGGTCGCCCAGCTGTTCGCATCGCCGCTGGCCTTCGGCACCCTGGCGCTGTGGGCCGCCTTCTTCATGAGCCTCCTGATCGTCTATCTGCTGACCAACTGGCTGCCGACCCTGTTCAAGGACGCCGGCTTCCCGATCGCCAAGGCGGCCCTGGTGTCGGCCATGTACCAGGTCGGCGGCACCGTCGGCGCCATCGTCATCGGCCGCCTGATGGACCGTTTCAATCCCTACCGCGTGCTGGCCCTGTCCTACCTGTGCGCGATCGCCTTCATCGCCCTGATCGGCTTCCAGTACACCGACCTGGTGCTGCTCAACATCGGCGTGGCCGGCGTGGGCTTCTGCATCAGCGGTTCCCAGATCGGCGCCAACGCCCTGGCCGCCGCCTTCTACCCGACCAGCAACCGCGTCACCGGCGTCAGCTGGGCGCTGGGCGTGGGCCGCTGCGGCGCCATCCTCGGTTCGCTGATGGGCGGCGCGCTGCTCGGCGCAGGCCTCGGCTTCTCGGCCATCATCCTGCTGCTCGCCATCCCGGCGCTGCTGGCATCGCTGTCGGTGTTCGCGATGTTCATGCGCTATCCGATGGCCGGTGCCGGCGGCGCGGCGGCGGGCCGCAAGGGCGCCGCGCCGGCATCGACGCCGGCATCGACCTGATCTTTCGACCTTTTTAGCAGCAAAGCCTACACATGAAACTCTACAGCTTCTTCAACAGTTCCACCTCCTTCCGCGTGCGCATCGCGCTGGCGCTGAAGGGCCTGGACTACGACTACGCCGGCGTCAACCTGCGCGGCGGCGAGCAGGGCCAGCCGGCCTACCGCGAGCTGAGCCCGGCCGGCATCGTGCCGGTGCTGGTCGACGGCGACGTCACCCTGACCCAGTCGCTGGCGATCATCGACTACCTCGACCACCGCTATCCCGAGCCGCGCCTGCTGCCGGAGGATCCGGTGCTGCGCGCCCGCGTGCTGGAAGTGGCCCAGACCATCGCCTGCGAGATCCACCCGATCGACAACATCCGCGTGCTGAAGTACCTGACCGGCAAGCTGGGCGTGAGCGAGGAGGCCAAGTCGGCCTGGTACGCGCACTGGGTCGACGAGGGCCTGGGCGCGGTGGAGCGCCTGCTGGCCAAGCTTCCGGCGGCCGCCTACTGCTTCGGCGACACGCCGACCCTGGCCGACTGCTGCCTGGTGCCCCAGGTGGCGAACGCCATGCGCATGGGCTGCGACCTGTCGCGCTTTACGCGCGTGCTGGCCGTCCATGAGCACTGCATGCAGCAGCCGGCCTTCATCGCGGCGGCGCCGCAGAACCAACCGGACTACGTGGGCTGAGCCGGGCGAACGATCCGGCAGCACCGGCCGCCACACTGCCGTGGCGGGCAATAACATCACCATCAGGAGACGAGCATGAACCAATTTGCAGCCTTCCGGCGCGGCCCCGTCACGGCTATCGCCCTGGCGGCATGCCTGTGCGCAGGCGCGGCATCCGCCCAGACCAATATCACCGTCTACGGCATCGTCGATGCCGCCGTGGCCCGCACCGACAATGTCGACGCCGCCGGCCACTCGATGACCAAGATGGCCTCCCTGACCGGCAGCGTGCCGTCACGCCTGGGCTTTCGCGGTTCGGAAGACCTGGGCAACGGCCTGTCGGCGATCTTCACCCTCGAGAACGGCCTGAATCCCGACGTCGGTACCGCGAGCCAGGGCGGGCGCCTGTTCGGGCGCCAGGCCTGGGTCGGCCTGAAGGGGAGCTGGGGCAGCGTTCAGCTGGGCCGGGTGCCGAACATGACCTTCTATTCGATGGTGAAGAGCGACGTGCTGGGCCCGAACCTGTTCTCGATCAGCAGCATCGACTTGTACATTCCGAACGCCCGCAGCGACAACGCCGTCGCCTACATGGGCACTTTTAACCGCGTGACGCTGGGCGCCACCTACAGCACCGGGCGCGACGCTTCGTCCGCGGGCGGTCCGGCGGCGACCAATTGCGCAGGCGAAGTGGCCGGCGATGCGCGCGCCTGCCGCCAGTACACCGGCCTGCTGGGCTATGACGCCGATACCTGGGGCGCGACCGCCTCCTACGACAAGCTGTACGGGAACAAGGGCGCAGCCTTCGGCCTCACCAGCAGCGCCAACTACGACCGCCGCACGACGCTCAACGGCTACGTCATGCTGGGCAAGACCAAGGTGGGCGGCGGCGTCATGGACCGCAAGACCTTCGCCGCCACCGGCGTCATCGAGTCCGACCTCTACTACCTGGGCCTCAGCCAGCCGGTCGGCCCGCAACTGACCCTCGACGCCCAGGTGGCCAGGAAGAACGTCAAGGGTTCGCCGGACGACACCACAATGGTGGTCGCGCGCCTGACCTACGCGCTATCCAAGCGCAGCGTGGTCTACGCCGGAGCCGGCCGCATGGACAACCACGGACAGGCTGCGGTAGCCCTCGACGCCGGCGGCACCGTTGCGCCGGGCAAGGCGCAGAACGGCCTGATGGCCGGGATCCGGCACGTCTTCTGATCCTTGCAATGAACGCTTGACCTCGACTTTGCTTGAGGTCCTACACTCCGTCCCATCGTCGTACAGGGATGGAGTGGAAACATGGCAAAGCAGGGTCGGGGAAAAGTCGTCGTGATCACGGAGGCGGACGGGGAAGCCGGCGCGGCATGCGCACGCGGCCTGGCGGAGGAAGGTGCGCTGCTGGTGCTCGGGGCGCGCGACCGCGAGCGCCTCGAAGAACTGGCGGGTGAACTGCGCTGGGACGGCGCATCGGTCTCGGCGCTGCGGACGGACGGCGCCGACTACGCCCAGGTGGCAAAGCTGGTCGCCCATGCGGTGCGCGGGCATGGCCGGGTCGACGTGGTGATCAACAGCCCGCGCGCGGCGGCCATCGGCGATGGCGCCGGCATCGACTGGACCCGTGTCGCGGACGAGCAGATCCGGGCCTACCTGTACGGCGTGGTGGCGGCGAATACCCAGATGGCGCGGCAGGGCGCCGGCCACATCGTCAACGTCGCGCCGCTGTTCGTGCCGCGGCTCGGCGGCCTGCCCGGCGTGGCGCATGGCACCGTGTTCCGTTCGCTGGCGCAGGCGCTGGCGGACATCACCGATGGCCTGCAGAACGGGAGCGATGGCTATCCCTTGCGTGCCACGCTGGTGAGCACGGAAGCGTCCTTGCTGCCTGCGCCCGGCGACCCGGCGGAGGTGGAACGCTCGCTGGCGCAGTCGGTCTCCCGCGCCGTGCGCTTCGCGGTCGGCCAGTCCGCGGACAGCCACGTCGAGCGGCTGTCCATCCGCCACAGCGCGGCAATCAATGCGATGGCGGGGTCTCGACCACGGGATCGGCGCGTCCCTGCATCGTGGTCGCGGTGGGAGCCTCGGTGCTGAAGACCAGCACCTCGTTGGCGCCCGCTTTCAGCCAGGAGGCCGGCAGGTAGAGCGTCTGCTGCGGCCCGATGTGCCAGAAGCGGCCCAGGTGGTGGCCGTTGACCCAGACCTGGCCCTTGCCCCAGCCGCGGGTGTCCAGGAAGCTGTCCACCGGCTTGTCGAGCTTCAGCGTGCCGCGCCAGAAGCCCGGCCCCGCCGTATCGCCGCCCGCGCTGGCCGGCGCGCCGGCGGCCAGGCGTTTCAGCGCTCCGGCATCCAGCGGCAGCGGGTAGACCGTCCAGTCTTCGAGCTCCTGCTTGTCCAGTTTCACGCCGCGGACGATGCCCTTGTTGTCCTCCACCAGTTTTGCGCCGAAGCCGATGCGGCCCATGGCCTCGACCAGCAGGTCGAGCCGGGTGCCGGCGGGCAGGTCCACCGCCAGCGCCTTGTCGCCGCGGCGGCGGTCGAGCCGTCCGATGACGCGGCCGTCGGCCAGCACGGTGGCCTGGTCGCGCAACTCGTCCAGCACCAGCTGTCCCTTGAGCGGCGCCGCCAAGCGCTTGCGGTAGAGGATGTAGCCGTAATTCTGGCCGAATTCCTCCATCGCCCGCACCCAGCGCGCGGGCTGTCCTTTCGACAGGATGTCCAGCTGCGCCAGCAGGCTGCCGGCGGGCACCAGCGCGAAGGCGGGCAGGGCTTGCGGCGCCGGCGCCGCAGGCACCGGCGGCAGCGCTTCCTTCACATGCCTGGCGATGACCTCGCGCAGGGCCTGGTACTTGGACGTGGGGCGGCCGGCTTCGTCCAGCGCGGCGTCGTAGTCGTAGCTGGTGGTATCGGGCTGGTAGGGCTCGGTGCCCGAATAGTTGGCGCCGGCCAGCCAGCCGAAGCTGGTACCGCCGTGGAACATGTAGAGGTTGAAGGACACGCCCCGGGACAGCATCCAGTCCACCGTGCGCGCGGCATCTTCCGGGCTCTGGCTATGGTGCTGTTCGCCCCAGTGGTCGAACCAGCCGGCCCAGTATTCGCCGGCCATGCGCGGCCCCTGCTTGCGCCAGGCGGCCAGCGCCTCGATCGATTCTTTGGCGTCCTCCAGCCCGCCGCCGAAGTTGACGACCGCCGGGACCTCGGGCAGGGTGCCTCCCTCGAACAGGCGGGCGGCGCCGCCGTCCGAGGTGAACAGCGGGGCGTCGAATCCGGCCGCGCGCACCTGTTCGCGCACGGCGCGCAGGTAGTCGTGGTCGCGGCCGAAGGAGCCGTATTCGTTCTCCAGTTGCAGCATCAGGATGGGGCCGCCCCGGCTGCTCTGCAGGTCGCCCACTTCCTTCCCGAGGCGCTTGAAATAGCGGGCGCTGGCGGCCAGGTAGCGCGCGTCCATCGAGCGCACGCGCAGCCCCGGCGTGCGCAGCAGCCAGGCCGGGAAGCCGCCGAAGTCCACCTCGGCGCACACGTAAGGTCCCGGCCGCAGCACCACGTTCAGGCCTTCCTCGGCCGCGGTCTTGATGAAGGCGCGCAGGTCGTTCTGGCCGGAGAAGTCCCACTGGCCGGGCTCGGGCTCGTGCTGCGACCAGAAGGCGTAGGTGGTCACGGTGTTCAGTCCCATCGCCCGTGCCATGCGCAGCCGCTCGCGCCAGGCGGCGCGCGGGATGCGCGGGTAATGCATCTCGCCGGAGCGGATGACATAGGGCTTGCCGTCGAGTTTGAAATCCGCGCCGTCGATGGCGAAATGGGGCGGGCGCGCCGGGGCGGCGCTGGCCGCCGTCGCCGCCGGGGTGCTGGTCATGCCCGTCATGGCGAGGGCCAGCAGGGCTGCTTGTAGTGTCTTCGAAAGCTTCAAGCCGAGGTCTCCGTTATTTTTCTGTTCGTAAGTTATGGCGCGTTAAATGTAGGGTGAAAAAACTTACGCGTCAACAAAACGAAAGAAATAACGGTGGTAACTATCGATATTTGCTGATAAGTCTTTCGATGTCAGCGATATCTCGGCAAGCTGCTTTCGATTTATTGATCCCGTTCCAGGATACGCGGTCCCGGGCCCTGCTGGCCCAGCACGTCCTCCGGATTGCGCAGCGGGCAATCCTTCAGCGACAGGCAGCCGCAGCCGATACAGCCGTTCAATTCGCTGCGCAGGCGTTGCAGCCGCGTGATGCGCTCGTCGAGCGCCGCCCGCCACTTCGAGCCGACGCTCTTCCATTGCGCGGCCGTGATCTTCTGGCCCGGCTGGTAGGGACCGAGGGCCTGCTGGATCTCGTCCAGCGGAATGCCGGCGCGCTGGGCCACCTTGATGATGGCGATGTAGCGCAGGACGTCGGGCGTGTAGCGGCGCTGGTTGCCGGAACTGCGCACGCTGCTGATCAGGCCCTTGGCTTCGTAGAAATGCAGGGTGGAGACGGCGACGCCGCTGCGCTCGGCGACTTCGCCGACGCTCAGCCGGCGGACGGTGGCGGGAATGGCTTTGTTCATGGCGCTTGACCTCAAGGTAACTTGAGGAATTATAAAGCGAATACGAACAACAGAAGCCGTGACTGGCGGGAGAAGAAGGTATGAAACGTGAAGAAGAATGGATGGCCGGGGCGATCGAGGCCGATGCCGTGATCGTCGGCGCCGGCCCGGTCGGCCTGTTCCAGGTGTTCGAGCTGGGATTGCTGGAGGTGAGGGCCCATGTGATCGATTCCCTGCCTTATCCCGGCGGCCAGTGCATGGAGCTGTACCCGGACAAGCCGATCTACGACATCCCGGCCGCGCCCGTGCTCACCGGCCGCGAGCTGACCGACAATCTGTTGAAGCAGATCGCACCCTTCGAGCCGGCCTTCCACCTCGGCCAGGAAGTGCGCCTGGTCCGCAAGCGCGAGGACGGGCGCTTCGACCTCGAGACCTCGGCCGGCACCCGCTTCGTCACCAAAACCATCTTCATCGCCGCCGGCGTCGGCGCCTTCCAGCCGAGGAAGCTCAAGGTCGGCGGCATCGACAAATTCGAGGACAGCCAGCTGTTCTACCGCGTCCGTGAGCCGGCCCGCTTCCACGGCAAGCAGCTGGTGATCTGCGGCGGCGGGGATTCCGCGCTGGACTGGGCGCTGGACCTGGTCGGCAAGGCCGGGTCGGTGGTGCTGGTGCACCGCCGCGACAGCTTCCGCGCCGCGCCGGCCTCGATCGCGAAGATGAAGGCGCTGTGCGAGGCGCACGAGATGCAGTTCGTCTCGGGCCAGGTGACGGGTTTCGGCGAAGAGGAGGGCAGGCTGACGGAGCTGAAGGTGCTGGGCAGCGACGGCGTCACGCGCCGCCTGCCGGCCGAGATGGTGCTGGTGTTCTTCGGCCTGCTGCCCATGCTGGGACCGATCGCCGAATGGGGGCTGGACATGGAGATGCGCCAGCTGAAGGTGAGCAGCACCGAGACCTTCGAGACCAGCGTGCCCGGCATCTTCGCGGTCGGCGACATCAATACCTATCCGGGCAAGAAGAAGCTGATCCTGTCGGGCTTCCACGAGGCCGCCCTGGCGGCCTTCGGCGCGGCGCCCTATATCTTCCCGGACAAGAAGGTGCACATGCTGTACACGACGACCTCGCCGAAGATCCACAAGCTGCTGGGTGTCGAAACGCCGGTGCTGGATTAAGTACGCTTAACAAAGGCCGATCCGACCGTCCGCTATCGGCGTTGGAAGCGGACGGCTGACGGAGCAAGGGCAGTTATCCGCTCGAAAAATGGACCGGCCCGGTTGTAGCCGACGGTTATGGGGTATCTGGGAAAGGCAGTTCGGCCTGCCCGTCCGCTTTGACGTCGAATACGTTCAGGCTCATCGCCACCAAGGCATAGTACCCCAGCAGCCCCACTAGATTCACGACCGTCTTGATGCCAAAGCTGTCGACTGCCTCCCGGTAAATCTCTTCTGAAACCCGCTTCTTCCCGTACAGTTCTTCAACGAATCGCCAAATCAGGGATTCCTCACTGTTCTCGAATCCGGGCGTCTTGTCTTGCCGGAGGTCTTCAAGCATTTCGGGCTTGAGGCCAGCCTCGACACCTATCGGATAGTGGATGTACCACTCGGCTTGCGACTTCCACTTTGCCGCGGTGCACAGGATGGCGAGCTCCGACAGCCGCAGGGGCAATCCTGTGCCATAGCGGCAGAAGGCACCCAGTTCCTGTGCTCGGCTGGCCAGCTCGGGGCTATGAATCCAAGAGAGGAATGGGCCATTCAAGTTTCCGCGCGGACCGGAGAGAATCGCCCGCAGCACGTCCTTTTGCTCTAGGGTCGCACCTTCGACGGAGAATTGGGGCAGTCTGAAACTCAAGTTGTACTTCCTTAAAATGAATGAGCGCTCAATACAAGTTCATGCCTCGGTGTTGAAGATGAAGTTCTCCGGCACGCCAGGCCCCCAAAGGTACAAGGAGTCTTCAGGCGGGAAATCGCCGGCCGGCCACGGCTTGTCTGCCGACACATAGTCGATATCGGCCGAATACTCGCAGAAGGAACCCCAGGGGTCCTCTACGTAGTGGAAGTAGTTGGAGCCGAGGACATGACGCCCGGTACCCCAGCCCTTCGCATACCCGGCCGCGGCCATCTGGGCCGCGCCGGCACCCACCGCATTGACGTCTGATACATCCCAGGAAGAGTGATGCCATCCCCGGGCGCTGCTCTTGGCGAAAGCCACCAGGTGGTGGTCACAGCCATGAGGTGCATGCATGAAGGCGATGATGTCGAGGGACTTGTCTGAAAGGCGCAGCCCCAAGGCACGCTCATAGAACCCTACCGAACCAAGAACATCGGGTGTAAACAGAAGCACGTGCGAGAGCCGCGAGGGGCGCACGGTCATCACCTGCGAGCGCGTGCATGCCCCTCGCTTGTCCGCCGGCGTGCTCGTACTCGTCCTGGTAGGTTTCTCATCCGGTATGGTCTTGGGCCCTACTCGCACCTCAATCCGATTGCCGTCCGGGTCGCAGAACCAGAAAGAGGCCTTATCGCCTTGCGAAATGGCCGACACATGGGTCGCGCCTGCCTCCACCACCTGGCTGTGCAGCCGGAAGATGTCCTCTTTGTAGGCGTTGAAGCTCAAGTAGTCCAGATGCTTCCTGTCACCCAGCACCAGGCGGGCCCACCGGTGGCCGTCAGCTGCGAAGACATTCAGCCCACTTTCCGCCGTGTTTTCATGAATATCCAGCCCGAACGAGGAAAAGAATGTCCTTGCCTCATTCAAATCGGGTACAGCCAGTGCGAAGTGGTCAATCGAATGGATTGCTGTCACGACAATATCTCCCTAACACGACAGGCCTCACGATGCGTTGCCGGAGGCCCGTTTTACCTCCAAGACTGCTTTTAGCGAGCTTCGTCTTCGATGACGTTGCGCAGCGTGCCGATACCCTCGACGCGGACCTCGCACACGTCGCCGGCCTTCATCAACAGCTTCGGCGAACGTGCCCAGCCGATGCCCGCGGGGGTGCCTGTGACAATCACGTCACCCGGTTCGAGGGTAATGGCCTGGCTGACGATGCTGATGACGGTCGCGACATCGAAGACCATCTCGTCGGTGCCGGCCGACTGCACCACTTGGCCGTTCAGAATGGTTTCCAGGCGCAGGCCCTTGGCGCCAGCCGGCAGCTCGTCGGCAGTGACCAGGTCCGGGCCAAAGGCGCCGGTACCGTCAAAGTTTTTGCCGACGGTCCACTGCGGGGTCTTGAACTGGTATTCGCGCACAGAGCCATCGTTGAACAGGCTGTAGCCTGCTACGTGCTCCAGAGCGTCAGCGGAAGAGATGTGACGACCGCCCTTGCCAATCACGGCGGCAATCTCGCCCTCGAAGTCCAGGCCTTCGCTGTCCTTCACTGCGGGGCGAATCATCGGCTGAGCATGCGCCACCAAGCTGGTGTTTACACGGAAGAACAGCGTCGGATAGTCGGGCTGAACGAAGTTGCTTTCCTTCGTGTGGTCAGCATAGTTCAGGCCAACGCAGATGATTTTCGGCGGGAGGGAAAGGGGTGGCAGATAGGTGACGTCCTTTTCCGCCACAACGATGCCTTCCTTGAAGGTATCGCCATAGTTCTTGAGGTCGACGCCGCGCGCAAGGAGGGCTTCCAGGGACTCATCGCCAACGATACGAATGCCATTGCTTTCGCGGACACCAAGAACTTTTCTACCTTGATACTCAACCGATACGTAACGCATTACAAACTCCTAAGAAAAAATCAGCTGAAAGTAGCGGCGCTGTATCCCGCGACCTCGCTGGCATATGCATCCATCCAGCGAGAGAAAGACTGGCAAATCTGGTCATTGGCGAGCCGTGCGCCGGCCGAGGCTTCGAACATCCCGAAGAAAAGGTGGAACATGCTGTCGAAGTTGAGCACCTTCACCGGGATTCCGTTTTGGGCCAGCTTGTCTGCATAGGCCAAGCCCTCCGATCGCAAAGGGTCGTGGCCAGCGACCGCGATGAGCGCTGGCGGCGCGCTTTCCAGGGCCGTGGCACGTAGCGGCGACGGGGGGAATTCCGTTGCTTGGGCCACCTTTTCCCCCATATACAGGCGGAAAATGTCCCGCAAGTCGTTGGGCGTGAGCATGGGATAGTCGATTCCACGCGCCTCGATCTCTGACACGTCGCGAGCCATATCGACACCAGGAACTACCAGCAACTGGGCGACGAGGCACCTTGGAGACTCGCGGGAGACCAGAATTGCGGCGGTGGTTGCCAGGTTGGCGCCGGCGCTTTCACCGGCAACAGCTACACGAAACGGGTCGCCGCCGAGCATGCCGACGTTCTTCAGGGCCCAGCGGGTGGCAGCCAGGGCGTCATCGTGTGCGGCCGGGAAGGGGTTTTCCGGCGCCAGCCGGTAATCGACGGAGACCACGACGGCGCCGGTATCTCGGCACAGCTTCCGCGCGATGTCGTCCATGAGCTCAACGCTGCCCAGTACGAAGCCGCCGCCATGGAAGAACACGATGGTTGGCACCCGCCCTTCGGAAGCCAATGGCCGGTATACCCGGACCGGCACCTCGATAAGCTGTCCGTCCACCAGGTCAGATGCCGTGACATCCTCCGCAGATAGCACCTCCGGTAAAGTTTTACCCGCCCTTGTGCGCTCGATTGCCTGCCGCATGCGCCCCCGCGCTTGCTCTGGGGTGCCAGAAAACGGTGGGGGTGCGCCGACTTCAGCCACCTTGCGGACGATATCCGCCAGCTGAGGGTCCAGCGCCTGCACTGAAATCGTCGACGTCATGGCAGCCCCAGAACGAACTTCTGCGACCTCACGGCGCGGTCGCGCACTTGGTCGAGATCCACGGATAGCAGCTTGCCGCCCTTCTTGACCGCGCGGCCGGCAACGTACACCGAGTCGACGTTTCCTGAGTGCGCAGCCAGGACGATAGCTCCGACTGCATCCGATACCGGCGCCAGGTTGATGTCGTCCATACGAATCATGACGATGTCGGCCTGCTTGCCTGCGGTCAGGGAGCCGATTTTGCTTTCCAAACCAGTCGCCTTCGCGCCGGCCAGGGTTGCGAACTCCAGCACGTCGCGCATCGTCATCGTTTCCGGAGCGCCTTTCGCCTTGGAGTGGCCACCACCCATCCAGGAGCGGTAGTAGGCGAATGCATGCCGCATCTGGGTGAACATGTCACCGGCGCACTTCGTTTCCGTGTCGCCGCTCAGGCTGGGGCGAATGCCTGCCGCCAGCAGGCGGTCGAACGGAATGTCCCCGATGCCCTGGGCATTCAGCTCGCAATGCACCCCGAGGGAGGCGGTGACGCCAGCGTCGGCCATCATCGAAATCTCGTCGTCGTGGCAGCAGCAGCAGTGGACGAAGGTCAAGTCCTCGCCCAGGACGCCAGCCTCTTGCATCTGCGCGATGGCGCGCACTGTGGCGTTTCGCGCATAGGCGCCCATGTGGATGCTTGAGCGGATGCCCAGCTCACGGGCCAGGCGGAGGTCGCCCAGCCAGACGTCCCGGGTGGCCATTTCAGGACCACGACCCGCCATGGCCAGGGTGACCAGCTGGTCGTCCGACGAGAAGAACTGCTGGCGCAGGCGGCGGATGTCTTGCAGGTGACCGCGCTGGCTGTTGAACATCCAGGACGCGCCTTCGACCAGCGGCCAGCCGTGGGCAAAGATGGCGCGCATGCCGGAGTCCTGCAGGGCGATGACCGCGGCATCCGTGTGCTCGGGGCTGTTCTGGATGTGCGACCAGTCCAGCATCGTGGTGATACCGGAATCCAGCGCCGAGACAGCACCCAGCAGTGTGCCGATGTACACGTCCTCCGGACGGTACGCCGCCCCCTTGGCGCCCAGCATCTCCGCAAAGTAGATTTGCGGGTCGATGTCAGCGTAGCGATGACGGACACAGGTCTGCCAGGTATGCCGATGGGTATCTACGAAGCCAGGGATGACGATCATCCCGGTGGCGTCAATCTGCTCGGCATCCGCCACGTCCAAATTGGGGGCGACATCAACGATTTTGTCACCATCGACCAGGATATCGGCCGAACGGTGATCACCCACCGTCGGGTCCATGCTGATGACCCAGCCGCCCTTCAAAACCTTCCGCTGCGCTTGCATCAGATACTCCCGTTAAACCATTTCGAAAGTTGCCCCTCGACTTCGCCCACCAGGCCAGTGCTGCTGCCGGCCCAGGCGATATAGCCGTCAGGCCTGATCAGCAGGGCCTTGACGTCGCCGAGCACGTCAGGAATCTTCGCCAGTCGCGCTTGAACCACGTCGATGGGGTACTTCGAGACATCAAGGCCGGCAAACTGTCGACTGAAACCCTCCAGGTCCAGCAACAGGAACTTGCGCGACCGCAGCAGCGACAGCATGCTGGGCGTGGAACCATCCAGCAGCGTCAGCAGGATGTCCGGGCAACGCAACCCCTCCGCCGGGTGCGCATCTTCGGCACGGGGATACGGGGTTTCCAGGCCGCACAGTTCCAGCGCCAGCTTCTTTTGGACATCCGGCAGCGGAATCAGGTGTTCCTGCATGCGCCGCTTCAGGACGACGGCGTCTTCGGAGAAGTTGAACTGCAGCGCGCATTGCGCCTTCACGCTCTCCAGCAGACGCCGCATGACCGGCAGACGCTCGGATTCATAGCTATCCAGGGTGTCGTCGCTGGCGTGGCCGTTCACCACGTTCGCGAGCTTCCAGCCCAGGTTGAAGGCGTCCTGCAGGCAGAAGTTCATACCCACACCGCTGGCCGGGTAGTGGATGCGGGCCGACTCGCCGACCAGGAATACGCGGCCTTGGCGGAGCTGCTTCACGCTGCGCATCTGATCGTCGAAGCGCGAGGCCCAGCGATAGGAGGTAATCCCGTAGTCGGTGCCATGCACGTCGCGCAGGCACTGGAGCACCTCCGGCAACTCGACAGGTTCCTCCTTGGGGGCATGACGCCTGTCGCGGTGAACGATATTGAAGCGGGTGATACCATCGCCGAACGTGTAGCCGCGAACCCAGCCCATCTCATTGTCGACGTTGATACGGCCGCCCGGCCACGGCGCCTCCAGGTGCGCATCCACCACGATGCCGCGGAACGTGCCAGAGTGGCCTTCGAAGTCGAGACCCAGCTTCGTGCGGACGGCGCTACGGCCGCCATCGGCACCCACCACATAGCGCGCGCGGATTTCCTTCTCTTCGCCAGCTGACGAACGCACCAGAATCGTTACGCCTTCGGTATCCTGACGCAAGTCGACAAGCTCGCTGTCCGAGACAACTTCGGCACCGCACTCCTTCGCCCATTCCCAGAGGATTTCCTCGGTATGGTTCTGCGGCAGTCCCAACGTAAAGCCGAAGCGCGAATCCAGGTATTTCCAGTCGATCGGGTGGAAGCCCGCCCAGATATGCGATGGGCGGAACGGATACGGAGCGATCTGCTTCGTCTTGTTGATGAATCGGTCTGCAATACCGCGGGCATCGAACAGCTCGAGCACACGAGGAAGAATGGTTCCTGCGCGTGACTGGACGCCTGCGGTGCGCCTCTCAACTACCAGGGTTTTCACGCCGGCGCCAGCCAGTTCACCCGCCATTGTTAAACCCGAGGGCCCTGCCCCGACTACGACCACATCCCACTGCATTTCCACTCTCCGTATGAATGAGTTGAACGAATCAACAAACCGCTTAATTTTGGTCAGAAGACATGAGTGATGCCGACTTCAAACACGACCTGCCTGTTTGTCGAAGCGATAGGCTGGAACCGCATGGCGGCGACCTGCGCTTGGCCGGCTGCCTGGAAGACGCTCAGCGCATAGAGACTCGTACGCTTCGACAAGGCGTAATCCGCGTGCGCATGGACCACATTCCACTTGTAGTTCTCGAGCTTCGTGTAGGCATAGCCGCCACCTAGGCGCAAGGCTGCGGTCACGTATTTATAGGCGCCGACGTCGATGGTCTGGGCCTTTGCTGACATGCCCAGCGCTGACAGCCTGGTGTAGCTGTAGTTGCCCATAAGGCGCCATCCTGCGTCGGAATACACCACGCCTGCGCTGGCCGTGTTCTGGTCCTGTGCCACTTTGGTGGTGGGGTTCTTCACCAGGTCAATGCCATACAGCGTAGGCACACCCAAAGAGCTACGCGGCGAGTAAGGGACGTCATGGACGTTTTCCCACACGGCCAGGAACTGCCACGGGTTGGAGGAGTAGCTGGCGCTGAAACCCATCGTGTTACCGTTGTTTGTGGTCGATGTCGGTTTTCCGTAGCCATATTGGGCACCGAACTGGAAGCCCTTCATTTCCGGCGACTTGTACTTGACCAGGCTGTTTAGCGGATTCCCCACCGTGCGGTCCAGGTTGCCCGGGTGCGTCGCCAGATTCGAGGTAAAGCGTTCAGACGTATAAGGAACCAAATCGGCCAGCAGGTCATACTGGTTCCCCAGCGTCACAGTGCCCCAGTCCCTCGAACTCAGTCCAACGAAGGTCTCGAATGGGCTGGAACCACCGGTGTCGAGAGCAATGTAGTTAGACCACTTGAAGATGGCGGATGCGCCTCCGCCAAGGTCCTCACGGCCGGTAAAGGCGATGAATGGGATGGCATGGGTACCACCTTGCTGCATACGACCACCACCATCGGGGTAGCTTGCGTTGTTCGTGTAGGACATCCCTGCGCCCAACACACCCGAAATCGTCACGTTCTGCGTCTGGCCATGTGCCGACGCGACAACCAGCGTCACTGCTCCTGCGAATATGCTCTTCTTCAACACGTCTATGTCTCCCTGCTTTTTATGTAATTAGGTGGCCGAATTTGGATGCTCGACTTTGATTCCGCATGCGAACCTGCGCTGCACAACAAAGACCAGTCTCATCGCCGCAAGGCAAGCGATGCATCCTGCTGTAACGAACACCGTAGCCATCGCATAGGGCAGCGCATGCTCACCACCGCCGTAGACATAGCGACCCACCAGGGCAATCAGGGTCGGTGAGAAGCCTTGGCCGACCAAACCATTGAGGAAGAGCACGACCGCCATCACTAAGCCGACAGATGCAGCGGGTACACTGCGTGCGATAAGCACGGAGGTAACGGACATGAAAGTCCAGGAGCTCAGAACGACGAAACAGTTGATGATCCAGAACGACTGCAAGCTTGTAGACAAGACCAGTGCGGTCGGCATGATGGTCATCGCCAGGCTCGAAACCAAGCCGACGGACATGATTCGAGCGAGCGGATTGTTGGCGTTCTTCCTCTGCATCGCGATACCGGCCAGCCAGAGGCCCAGTGGGCCGGCGGTCAGCATGATGACGCCTTGAGACAGGCCGAACGTGCGCATCTCGAGCATGAACTTGCGACCAGCCATTGCCGGCAACCATGCCGCAATGCCGAAAGTGATAATTGCGTTGGCAACGACGAACAACAGAATGGGGATGAAGAACGCGCGGTTCGCCCACAGATAGCGCGTCAGAGACGAGGTTAGCGCATTCGAGGCAGTCAACTCAGCTGGCGCTGCAGCCGACCGACCGGGGTCACGGTTCAGGAATACGGACAGTGCTAACGGCAAGCCCACTGCACCAATCAGGAACAGCGTGAATTGCCAAGAGGTGACATGCCCGAGTATTGGTATGTAGGTCCACCCTGCATTGTGAACAGCAGCAAGCAGCGGGCCACCAAGGACCAGAGACAGGCCCGTTCCCAGCATCAGCGCCATGGTGTAGATGGAGAGAGCGCGCGCTCGGCGGTCTTCATCGACGCCATCACGGATGAGGGAGTACGACGAGGGTGGAATCAGCGCTTCCGCACCACCGACAATCACCCGGGCGAGCACAAGACTGGAGAAGCTGGCCGCAACGGCGTTAGCTGACAGCGCCACTGACCAGATAATGACACCAGCCGCGATGATCAAGCGGCGGTTGTACTTATCCGCCATCCAGCCAGCCGGGATACCGACTGCAATGTTGGCAATTGCAAAAGCTGCACCTATCAGGAAGCTGATCTCGACGTCGTTGACGCCGTAGGTCTTCTGAATCGGGGCGACCATCAGAACCAGGATGTTCTTGTCGAGCTGGGCCAGCATGCTCAGTATCGTCAAGGTGACGACAAGCCCCCACTGTTCGAATCTCGAACGTGGCCTTCCATTTTGAACGATCACCTTCTGTCTCCCGTTGTAGTTGATTTGTGACGGTTGTTGAGCACCGCTTGACTGGATTATAGGGTTCGCATTACATTTGTAAAATTGATGGTTTAAATTCAAAACATTTACAGCGTAAATGCCATACGATGAGATTCAATAAGCTTGATTTGAACCAGTTGGTTGTGCTTGATGCGCTGCTCTCCACACGTAGCGTCAGCAAATCTTCTGAGCGCCTATTCCTCAGCCAACCGGCCACTAGCTGCGCTCTTGCAAGACTTCGCGAGTATTTTGAGGATGAATTGCTCGTGTCCGTTGGCAAGACAAATGCACTGACACCGCTAGGCGCCAGCCTCATCAAGCCAGTGAGGGATGTACTTTTGCAGGTGCAGACAATCACCCGCGCGCGGCCGTCATTCGACCCGTCGACATCGACTCGCAAATTCACTATCGAGTCGTCCGACTACGTCATCAATGTTTTCCTGTCCGAGGTGATCAGGCGCGCGTCAGTGCTGGCGCCGATGATGGAGTTCGACTTACGTTCAATCAGCCCTCAGACTCCCGACAATTTGGAAAATGGTGATGCGGAGATTCTTATCATCCCGCACTACGCAACTGTCCAAGGCCATCCAAAAGAAGAACTGTTCCAGGACAAATTCTCGTGCTTGGTCTGTGCAAATCGAGCGTTTAAAGATAGGAAAGAGCTGACCGTAGACGAATACTTCGACGCGAATCACATCAGCGTTGAATGGGGTGGAGGCCGAAGAATAAGCTTCGATACCCGTGTAATTTCGACCAGCAATAAGCACCGGAGGCAGACGGTGGTAGCGCCTAGCTTCTCTCTGGTTCCGGAATTGCTCATCGGCACCAGCATGATCGCGACGCTACCGCACAGGCTTGCCGCAAAGATTGCAAAGCAATTTCCGCTGAAGATACTACCTTGCCCTGTAGATATTCCTCACTTCACGGAGTACGTTCAGTGGCACAAGTTCCGCGACAGTGACCCATCAGTTTTGTGGTTAAGGCAGTTGTTCCAAGATACGGCTGCGAGTATGAAAGGGCAAGATATCGCGCCGGAAAATAATGCTGGCACGCGGCCAACAAAGACACGAGCGAAGCGGACAGTCACAGCGCGAAAGGCCTGACAATGACGATCTTCGCGCCCGCAACTTCAATTAGCTTGCATCACACTTTTAGTGAGTTACTTAGGACCGCGCATTTAATCGGTCGACGCAACACACTCAGCAAATCCCTGAGCAGGTGATTGGTCGTTGGTGTTTTTCAAGGGCTTTCATTTAGCCGCCTGGCTACTTCGTCGATTTCTTCTTGTGAGTAGGGTAAGTTGACTCGTGCTAGCTTCGGATATTTCCTCAGTAGTAGCATTCGTGCGCTCCATGGAATGTCTGACTTCTGAGCGGAAGGTGACTGGTTTGATCCAACCAGGCACGCCGTCACTACGTTTCTCCCTAAGCAATTAACTCCGTTTGGTTTTATAATTTTTTTTCAGTTATTTTTGTAACTCATCGGGAAAATTGCATGAAATTCGCTGGATTGATCCTGGCCGCCTTCATGGCATTGGCGTCCTCTTCGTTCGCACGGGCCCAGGAGCAAACGGCGGTCACCGGCGCCGCAAAGGCACGGTCCTGATCCGCTACCAGGGGGTTACTATTCTGACCGAGCCGAATTTCCGGCGAAGGCAATCATTAAGCTTCCTGTCAAATCTGGAACTGCAATGCATAAATGCCCGCATTGTGGGAATCATCTTTATCGATGAGACAAGCCGCACTGTTCAAGCCACCTTCCGATGACCGTGCGGAATAGCAGTGACGTAAAGGCTTGAAATAGTAACGCCTGCTTTGGGGCGGTTCCGATCCCGTCATCCGCGACGTGCGCATCGTTCGTAGCGCGATGCGCACCGGCTCTGGTGGGAAGCCATTACGCTGGCGAATCGGATCCCGGCATCGGTAGACCACCGAAACGGGTTGGATGACTCTTAAGCCGGCGCCAGCGCCTGGCCGAGCGGCGCCAGCCTGCGCAGGCGCAGCGAGATCAGCAGCGCCGCCGCCAGCAGGCTCCCGAGCAGCATGACGACGCCGCCCCAGCCGCCGTGCTCCCACAGGAAGCCGCACAGCCAGCCGACCACGCTGGAGCCGAGGTAGTAGAAGCACAGGTAGAGCGCCGAGGCCAGTGCCTGCTGGGTGCGGGCGCGGCGGCCCACCCAGCTGCTGGCGATCGAGTGCGAGGCGAAGAAGCCGAAGGTGAAGATGGCCATGCCGGCGACGATCAGCACCAGGTTGTGCGCCATGGTCAGCAGCAGGCCGGCGAACATGGTCCCCATCACGGACCACAGCACGTGGCGGCGGCCCAGGCGGTCGGCGCGGCGGCCGGCCCAGACCGAGCTGAAGATGCCGAGCAGGTAGAGCAGGGAGATTCCCCCGACCACGCTCTGGCGCAGGCCGTAGGGCGCGCCCAGCAGGCGGAAGCCGATGAAGTTGTAGGCGCTCACGAAGCAGCCCATCAGCAGGAAGGACAGGCCGAACAGCCAGGGCAGGCCGTCGTCGCCGAAGTGGCGGCGCAGGCCGTGCAGGGTCATCGCCAGGCCGCCCGAGGAAGGTTTGAAGTTGCGCGAGGCGGGCAGGCTGCGCCAGAATTCCCAGGCCGCCAGCAGGCCGGCCACGCCCATCGTACCCAGCGCCACGCGCCAGGACAGGAAGTCGGACAGGGTCGAGGCCAGCATCCGGCCCAGCATGCCGCCGAAGGCATTGCCGCTGATGAGGAGGCCCATCGAGACGCCCAGCGAGGCCGGTTCGATCTCTTCGCTGAGGTAGGCCATCGCCACCGCCGGCATGCCGCCCAGCGCCAGGCCGAGCAGGGTGCGCGCCACCAGCAGCTCGGTATAGCTGCGCGCGAATGCCGACAGCACCGTCATCGCGGCGGCCACCACCAGCGCCACCACCATCA
Organism: Massilia sp. 01N417; assembly: GCF_056399645.1. NCBI lineage: Bacteria > Pseudomonadati > Pseudomonadota > Betaproteobacteria > Burkholderiales > Oxalobacteraceae > Massilia > Massilia sp. 01N417. Next base: position 251,008 of record NZ_JBFTRS010000005.1, read on the forward strand.
GGTTCTTGCGGCCGACGCGGTCGGAGATGACGGAAGAGCACAGCAGCGAGAAGGCCAGCGCGGCGGTCGCCATCGACAGCGACAGGCTGCTCTGCGCCGGCGTGAGGGCGAAATCGCGGGCCAGCAGCGGCATCAGCGGCTGCACGCAGTAGAGCAGGGCAAAGCAGGAGAAACCGCCGAAGAACAGGGCGCGGTTGGTGCGGCGGTAGGCGGGGACGGCGGTGGGGCTGGACATGGCGCTAGGCGTGAGGCTTTGATACTCCATCCTAGGATTGCGCGAGCCATCTGTCCAATATATATTTGTGGCTCTACTTATCGTTTAAACAGATAACATGGAACTTCGGCATCTGCGTTACTTCGTCGCCGTGGCGGAAGAACTGAGCTTTACGCGCGCCGCCGAGCGCCTGCACATCGGCCAGCCGCCGCTGAGCCAGCAGATCCAGGCGCTGGAAGCCGAGATCGGCGCCAGGCTGCTGGAGCGGAACAAGCGGCGCGTGCTGCTGACCGAAGCCGGCCGCCTGTTCCTGGCGGACGCGCGGCGCATGCTGGCGCTGGCCGAGCAGGCCAAGGAAACCGCGCACCGCGCCCACATGGGCGAAGCGGGCGAGTTGCGGGTCGGCTTCACCTTTTCGACACCCTTCACGCCGCTGTTCGCCAAGGTCGTGCGGCGCTACCGCCAGGCTTATCCGCGCGTGCTGCTGAGCTTCCAGGAGATGACGACCCTGCACCAGCTGGCGAAGATCGAGGCGCGCGAACTGGATGTCGGCTTCGTGCGCCCGGCCTCGATGCAGCTGCCGCACAAGGTGGCGCTGACGAAGCTGCGCAGCGATCCGCTGCGGCTGGTGCTGCCGACCGATTCGCCGCTGGCGCGGCAGGAAAGCATCGCCGTGAAGGACCTGGCCGGCCAGGCCTTCGTCGTGTTCCCCAAGGATGCGGGCACCGGCATCTACCACCAGATCTTCGAGCTGTGCCGCGCCGCCGGCTTCACGCCCCACATCGCGATGGAGGCGGGCGAGCCCTCGACCATCATCGGCCTGGTGGCGGCCGGCTGCGGCATCTCGGTGCTGCCGGGTTCCTTCGAAGGCATCCACATGGAGGGCGTGGTCTACCGCCCCCTGGCCGACCCGGAAGCCACCACCTCGATGCTGCTGGCCCGCCACACCGAAGGCGGCGGCCCGCTGGCGGAAGCCTTCGTGGCGCTGGCGCAGGCGGCCGCCGAGGAGCATTAACGCCCGGCGCGGTCGGCGAACAGTTTCGCCACCACCGTGCGGATCCACACGTTCGGCTCGTCCTTGTGAAATTTGCGGTGCCAGTACTGCTTCAGGTCGAACTGCGGGATTTCCAGCGGCGGCTGGATCAGGCGGATGCTGGCGATGCGCGCGAAGGATTCGCCGACCGCATACGGCACCGTCACCAGCAGGTCGGTGGAAGCGATGATGAAGGGGATCGACATGAAGTGCGGCGTCGACAGCACCACCCGCCGTTCGATCTTGTGCTTGGCCAGCAGCTGTTCGAAGATCTCCTGGCTGCGCCCCTCCGCGCGAATGACCGCATGGCCGATGCGCAGGAAGTCCGCCATCGAGATCCGCTCGCCCTTGATCCGGTGCCGCGCGTTGAGCAGGCTGATGAAGTTGTGGGTGAACAGGCGCTGCTGGAAGAAGTTGCGCGCCTTCAGGTCCGGGAAGTAGCCGAGGGCGAGGTCGATCTCGCCGGATTCCAGACCCGCCGCGATCTCCTCCGGCGGCAGGGTGACCGAGCGCACCGTGGCATGCGGCGCGTGGGCCTGCAGGTAGGCCAGCAGTTTCGGCAGGAAGGTCATCTCGCCGATGTCCGACAGCGCGAAGGTGAAGCGGCGCGTGGTCTCGCCCGGCTCGAAGCGGGTGCTGGCCAGCACCTCGGTCTTCACGCGGCCCAGGATCTCGCGCGTCGGCCCCAGCAGGGCGGTGGCGCGCGGCGTCGGCGACATGCCGTGCGAGCCGCGCACGAACAGCGGATCGCCGAGCGCCACGCGCAGCTTGTTGAGGGCGATGCTGACCTTGGGCTGGCTCCAGCCGAGGCGCTGGGCGGCGCGGCTGACGCTGCGCTCCTCGGCGATGGCCAGTACCACCGGCAGCAGGTTGAGGTCGAATCCGGCGTCCGTGCTCATATCTAAATATCGAATAAACGTTATTCTCTGAATTGTCTTGAGATATAACACAAGCGGCCTATGATTGCATGCACTACAACGACAGGAGACATGCATGAACAGGTTCACTCTCGGCGCTTGCCTGATCGCGGCATCGCTTGCCGGCGGCGCCGTCCAGGCCCAGGACGACACGATCCGGATCGGCGTTATCACCTCGCTCAGCGGCCCCGCCGCCGAGAGCGGCGCGCAGATGAAGGCCGGGATCGACACCTGGCTGCGCCTGAACGGCGACAAGGTGGCCGGCAAGCGCATCGAAGTCATCTACAAGGACGATACCGGCACCCAGCCGGACATCGCCAAGCGCCTGGCGAACGAGCTGGTCACGCGCGACCACGTGGACGTGCTGGCCGGCTTCGTGTTCACGCCGAATGCGATGGCCGCCGCCGGCGTCGCCGACCAGAGCAGGACGCCGATGGTGGTGATGAACGCCGCCGCTTCGAGCCTGACCGCGCGCTCGCCCTACGTGACCCGGGTCTCCTACACGATCGCGCAGTCGGCCAAGCCGCTGGCGGAATGGGCCTACCGCACCGGGGCGCGCCGCGTGTTCACCGTGGTGGCCGACTACGCGCCGGGCATCGATGCCGAGACCTGGTTCAACAAGACCTTCACTGGCCTGGGCGGCAAGATCGTCGGCTCGGTGCGCATGCCGCTGGGTAGCGTCGACTACGGCGCCTTCGTCCAGCGCGTCAAGGACGAGAAGCCGGACGCCATCCACGTCTTCCTGCCGAACGGCCAGCCGATGGTGGCCTTCACCAAGGCCTACCGCGAGAAGGGCCTGGACAAGGCGAACATCCGCTTCCTGGGCGGCGAGGGCTGGGGCGACGAGGACGTGCTGAAGGCGGGCGGCGATTCCCTGGTCGGCATCTATTCCTCGGGCTTCTATTCCTATACCCGGCCGGGCGCCGACAACGCCAGCTTCGTCGACGCCTTCGGCAAGACGGTGGGCGGGCGCATGCAACCCAGCTTCCTGGCGGCGTCTTCCTACGACGGCATGGCGCTGATCGCCAAGACCCTGGCCAAGACCGGCGGCAAACCGGGCGGCGCGGCCTTCATGCAGGCGCTCAAGGGCTATACCAGCAGCAGCCCGCGCGGCACGGTGACCATCGATCCGGCCACCCGCGACATCGTCCAGACCATCTACATCCGCCGCATCGACAAGCGCGACGGCAGGCTGGTGGCCACCGAGATCGACCGCTTCGACGCGGTCAAGGACCCGGCCAAGTAAGCCGCGCATTCATAAGGAGATTAGCCATGTTCCCGCTCGATCAATGGTATGTCGCCGGGTTTTCCTGGGAGTTGAAGGACCGGCCGCTGGCCCGGACCCTGCTGAACCGGAACGTCGTGATGTTCCGCACCGGCGAAGGCGTGGCCGCCGCGCTGGAAGACCGCTGCTGCCACAAGTCGCTGCCGCTGTCCTGCGGCACGGTCGAGAACCGCGGCGTGCGCTGCGGCTACCACGGCCTGCTGTTCGCGCCGGACGGCGCCTGCCTGGAGGTGCCCGGCCAGGAGCGCATCCCGGGCAAGGCGAAGGTGAAGTCGTATGTGCTGAGCGAGAAGGACAGCATCCTGTGGATCTGGATGCCGCGCGAAGAGGGTGGCCAGCCGACGATCGACCCGCCGGATTACTGGGTGCACCGCGATCCGCGCTACACCTTCAAGGGCGACGTGTTCCACTACGACGCGCCCTACCAGCTGATCCACGATAACCTGCTGGACCTCAGCCACCTGGGCTACGTGCACCTGAAGACCATCGGCGGCAACGCGGCCGTGCACATGAACGCCGAGCTGAAGGTGGAGGCCAGCGGCGACCAGGTCAGGGTGCTGCGCTACATGCCGGATTCGGCGCCGCCGCCGACCTACCTCGACGCCTGGCCCTTCAAGGGCAGGATCGACCGCTGGCAGGAAGTGGAGTTCAACGTCAGCCACCTGAACATCTGGACCGGCGGTGCCGACGCCGGCACCGAGGACATGACGGACCCGCAGCGCGGCGGCTTCCACATGCGCGGCTTTCATGCGATCACGCCGGAAACCGACACCACTGCCCACTATATGTGGACCATGGCGTCCAACAGCCACCCGGAGCGGCCGGACGTCAGCGGCGTCGTGTTCGACCAGACCGCGCTGACTTTCGAGGAGGACAAGGTGGTGATCGAAGCCCAGTACCGCAACATGCTGCGCCATCCCGGCGCGCCGCAGGTCGACATCCACGTCGACGTGGGTCCGAATCGCGCGCGGCGGGTCATCGAACGCCTGGCGAGGGCCTGAGCGCTCAGGCTTTCGTATCGAGGTTCCGCAGCACCCGCGCGTTAAGGCTGGCCAGGGTTTCCAGCTCGGCCGGCGTGAAGCCGGCGAAGGCGGCGGTGGTGGCGGCGGAGACCTCGGGCAGGATGCGCTCGATCAGCACGCGGCCCTCGTCGCTAAGGGAAATCATCACCGCGCGGCGGTCGCCCGGCTTGGGGCCGCGCCGGACCAGGGACTTGGCCGCCAGCTCGTCGCACACGCGCGTCAGGTTGGCGGGCTTCTCGTTGCAGGCTTCGCTCAGCTCCGAGGCGGTCGAGGTCTCGTCGACGCTGCCATACAGGATCGCCAGCACCATGTAGTGGGTGTCGCCCAGCTCGTACTGCCGCAGCGCGGCATTGCTCCTGTCGCGCAGGTTCTTCTGCAGATGGTAGGCCATCCGGACCAACAGCATCTTCTCGAACGGGAATCCGGGGACGCGGGCCTGGACTCGCCGCAGGCGCTGTTCGGTCGGACCAAAATCACTCATTGCATTCCTTGCAGCTTTTCAAAGTGCCGATTATCGCACCGACGCGGCCGAAAGAGTGCATTCGCAGGCTTCAGGGTGCCTTGTGCAGTTCGGGCCAGTTCGGATAGACGTATTGCGCTTCGGTCAGCGGGTAAGTGCCGTCGGCCCTGGCTTGTGCCAGTTCGGCCTGGACGCGGGCGCGGACCGGGTCGTTGGAGGCGACATTGCTATTGGTGGACGCGCAGCCGGCCAGGGCGGCGACGAGGACGACGGGGATCAGGGTTTTCAGGTTCATGATGTTCACCTCATTGAAGGAGGACCAGTGGAAAAGATTAGGTACAGGACATATTTTAGTACTGGATAGTTCATTTGTGAAGTAAATTCGCGTAAGTATAAATACGGATGCGTCCGCTTGAGCACGGCGCATGCTCATGCGGAGCGGGTAGATGGTCTGAACGAGGACGCTACGCCGGGGCGGCCTGCCTGGCAAGCGGAGAACGGCATGGCCGCATGCCAAGATTGACATGCGGCCATGGAAGGGGAAGGAGGATTACTGGCAGCTGAAGTTGGCGGCGTCGTCGACGCTGCCGCTGCCCTTGTAGCGCGCGACCTTCGGATAGGCGCACAGCGGACGGGTGCGCGAGGCCGACCAGTTGGCCGGCAGGTCGGCGTTCACGCCGCCGGCATTTCCGCTGCCGCGGGCCGCTGCCGTCACCGTGTCCGGCGCCTGGCCTTTTTCGACCCAGGCGACGAGCGGCGTCAGCATGTCGAACTGGTCGGTGGCAGGGCCGCCGGAACAGTGGTTCATGCCGGGCACCCGGAAGAAGCGCGCGAAGTTCGCGGCGTCGCCGCCGTTGGCCGTGCGCAGCGCTTCATACCAGGACGTGGTGTCGTCGCTCGAGAAGATCGGGTCGCTGGTGCCGTGGTAGACCAGCATCTTGGCGCCGCGGTTCTTCAGGGCGGCCAGGTTGGATGGATTCGGCGGCGTCATGAAGGACAGCGCGTTCTCCGTGTAGATGCCATTGGTCGCGTTGATCTTCGCCAGCATCGTGTCCAGGCTGCCGTTCAGCACGAAGCTGCGGCCGTCGAAGGTGGCGGGGTCTTCCGGCGGCACCTGCCAGATCAGGCCGACCGCGCCGGCATCGCGGTCGATCGGGGAGCTGAACTTCCAGCTCGCCCAGCCGTTGGTCGCCAGCCCGGCATCCCAGGGGAAGCTGGTGTAGATCGGCTTGCCGCTTTCGGTCTTCGCGCCGGCGAACAGGGCGGCGATGCCGCTCTTCTGGGCCGTGGTCAGGCAGGTGCCGTCGCGCGCGCCGCCGCAGCTCGGTACGTCGCGGTTGATGTCGAAGGCGGCCTGGCAGGCCTTGGTATCCTGCACCAGGCCGTCGGCGGCGCCGTCGAGGGCGTCGCACTTGCCCAGCACCGCATTCGAGACCAGCGCCCGTTCGGCCTGGGTGAAGCCGGTGCCGAGGTCGCCCGGCGTCGAGGCCAGCGCGGCATAGGTCTTGCCGCCGGCGATGTTGGCGATCGCCGCCAGCGGCAGGCGGAAGCCGGGGTCGCCCACCAGGAAGCCGTCGTACTGGTCGGCGTAGCGCGCCGCCGCCACCATGGTGTGGCGGCCGCCGTTCGAACAGCCGCCGATGTACGAGCGGTCCGGCGCCTTGCCGTAGGCGGCCTTGATCACGGCCTTGGCCATCGGCGTCAGCTTGCCGACCGCCTGGTAGCCGTAGTCGAGCCGCGCCTGCGGATCGATGCCGAAGAAGGGCGTCGGCGCGCCGTGGCCGGCGTCCGAGCTGATCACGGCAAAGCCCTGGTTCAGTGCATTGTCGAGGGGCCCGCCGCCGCCCACCGGCCCGAGGGCGCTGGCGACGCTGCCGTCGACGCCGCCGTTGGCCTGGTAGAAGAAGCGGCCGTTCCAGTTGAGCGGCAGGCGCATCTCGAAGCCGATCGCATAGCTCTTGCCGTCGACCGGGCTGGTACGGCGCAGCATCTCGCCCAGCACCTGGCAGTGGGCGGGCACCGGCTTGCCGCCCACGCTGATGGTGCCGGCGGCGATCGCATTGACGGCGCTGATGGTGGTGTCGGGATAGGTGAGCCTGGCTGCCAGGTCGGCGCAGCTCGCCATGCTGGCGCCGGTGGCCGCGCCCAGTTGCGGCAGGGCCTGCACCGGCGGCGTGACGGGCGGGTTGTCGGCGGCGGGCGGGCTGTCGTTGTCGCTGCAGGCGGCAAGCAGCAGGGCGGCGAGCGCCGCGGCGATGGTGGTAGCGGTAGTGGTGTGTCGCGTGTTCATACGTGTCTGGTCCTCTGCAAAATGACAGATCGAATACAAAACGTGGGGACGAACGGGACCCGCGCGGCCCTGGTGGAGGCCGCGGCGGCTTACTGCGATGGCGGGGTTTGCTGCTTAGTCGGGCATGACGTCCTTGAGGACGCCGATCGGTTCGTTGACCAGTTTGCCGTTGACCTTCTTGACTTCGCGGATGTACATGTTCTGTACGATGTCGCGGGTTTTCGGATCGATGCTGATCGGTCCGCGCGGGCTGTTCCACTTCATGCCGGTCAGGGTCTTGACGGCGGCGTCGCCGGTCACCTTGCCGTTCAGTTTGCGGATGGTCTCGTAGATCATGCCCATGGTGTCGTAGGCGGCCACGGTGACGAAGGTCGGCGCCGGGCGGTTCGGATTGGCCGCCGCATAGGCCTTCAGGAAGGACTTGTTGACCTCGTTGTCGAGCGCGGTCGAGTAGTTCAGCACCGTCACCGCGCCCAGCGCACGGTCGCCCAGGGCTTCCAGGGTCGGGCTGTCGCTGGTCATGTCGCCCACGCCGAGGAACTTGATGCCGGCCTTGTCCAGGCCCTTGTCGCTATAGGCCTTCAGCATGCCGACGCCATCCTCGACACCGGGGGCGAAGAAGAACACGGCATCCGGCTTCTGGTCCTTGATGCGCTGGACGAAGGGCGAGTAGTCCGGATTCGCCAGCGGCACCCGCGCCGAGCCGACGATCTTGCCGCCGCCTTCGGTGAAGCCCTTGGTGAAGCGTGCCTCGGCGTCGACGCCGGTGCTGTAGTCGCTCACCAGCGAATACACCTTGCCGATCTTGTTCTTCGCGGTCCAGTCGCCGAAGGGTTCGGTCATCTGCTGCATCGTCATCGAGGTGCGCAGCATATAGGGCGACTTGGCCGTGATGCCGGTGGTGACGGCGTTCATGACGATCATCGGCACCTTGCCCTGGGTGGCGACCGGCGCCACCGCCAGCGCGCTCGGGGTCAACGAAAAGCCGATCAGGAAGCTGACCTTCTCGCGGCCGATCAGCTCCTGGGCGGCGCGCTTCGAGAGTTCCACGTTGCTGCCGCCGTCGTCGCGGTACAGGATCTCGATCTTCTTGCCGGCCACCTTGTCGCCGTACTGATGCATATAGGTCTTGATGCCGTCCTCGAAGGGCTTGCCGATCTGGACGAAGGGGCCGGTCAGGGCCGCGATCACGCCGATCTTGATGGTGTCGCCTTCCTGGGCATAGGCGGACGTGCCGGCGAAGGGTAGAAAGGCCAGTCCGATGCATGCCAGTGTCTTCAGTTTCATGCTGTCTCCTCGTTGTATGAGTGCTGCCTGTTGTTGTGACTCTTGTTCCTTACGTCTCAGTCGGCGACGATGGTTTGCTCCTCGCTGCCGTCATACATCGCCTCGACCAGGGCGGCGCGGCGCTGCAGGACCGCGGCCTGGTTGATCGAGCCCTTGTCGGTCTGTTCGCGGTGGTCGATCGAGGGCGGTTCGGCCAGCAGCAGCAGGCGGTCGACCCGCTTCGACGAACCGCTGGCGTCGCGATTCAGCTCGCGCAGCAGGTTCTTGAAAAAGCTGCGCACCGGCGCGCTGGCCAGCACCTCGGCCGCCGAAGCATCCGCTCCGAGGCCGGACAGTTCGCGGCAGTGCTCGAGGCGCGGGAACACCATCAGGCCGATGACGGGGCGGTTCAGGCCCGTCACCACCGCGTCCTGCACATAAGGCGCGCCCATGCTGACCACCCGGGCCCGCAGCGGACCGACGCTGACGAAAGTGCCGGTGCTGAGCTTGAAGTCCTCGGCGATGCGGCCATCGAACATGAAGCCGAGTTCCGGCCGGTTCTCGTCGAAGAAGCGCAGGGCGTCGCCGGTGCAGTAGTAGCCGTCGTCGTCGAAGGCTTCGGCCGTCAGGTGGGGCGCGCGCCAGTAGCCCGGCGTCACGTGCGGGCCGTGGAAGCGCGCTTCCAGCTTGTCGCCGACGGGCACCAGCTTGACCTTGCAGCCCGGCGCCGGCACGCCGACATAGCCGGCGCCCACGATCGGCCCGGTGCCGAAGGTGCAGGAGGGCGAGGTCTCGGTCATGCCGAGGCCGGTCATGATGCGGATCGATTCGCCGCAGCAGGCGATCGCCACCTTGTCGAGGCGCTCCCAGGCCGCTTGCGACAGGCCGGCGCCGGCGCAGAAGAACAGCTTCACGCGCGAGAAGAAGTTGGCGGCGAGGGCGGCGTCGGTTTCCAGGGCCTCGGTCAGCATTTCCCAGCCGGCCGGGATGTTGAAGTAGACGGTCGGCGCGATCTCGCGCAGGTTATGGAGCGTGACGGCGAAGTCGCGCGGGGTCGGGCGGGCATCGTCGATATAGAGCGTGCCGCCGTTGTACAGCACGATGCCGACGTTGTGGCTGCCGCCGAAGGTATGGTTCCAGGGCAGCCAGTCGAGCAGCACCGGCGGCTCCTTGCCGAAGAAGGGGAAGGTCTGCAGCAGCATCTGCTGGTTACTGGTCAGCATGCCGTGGGTGGTGATCACCGCCTTCGGCTTCTTGGTCGAGCCGGAGGTGAACAGGAACTTGGCGATGGTGCCGGGGCCAACTTCCTCGTTGCGGGCGTCGATGGTGGTCGCTACCGTCTCCAGCAGGTCCGAGAAGCGGGTGGCGGCGTGGCCGGGCACTTCGCCGTCGCACAGGATCAGTTCCGCGCCGGCCGGCATCACGGCCTGGATCGCGCGCGCGAAAGCCGTGCCGTTGCAGGCGAAGATGGCGCCCGGCGTCAGCTGGGCGATCAGGTCGGCCAGCTTGGCCGGGTCGGTGGCGACCAGCGAATAGGCCGGCGACAGCGGCGCATACGGGATCCCGGCGTACATCGCGCCAAGGGCCAGCTGGAAGTGCTCGAGGTCGTTGCCGGACAGGATGGCCAGCGGCCGCTCCGCCGACAGGCCGCGGTCGAGCAGGGCCTGGCCGATGCGGCGCACGCGCTGCAGCACCTCGGCGTAGGACAGGCGGATCCATTCGCCGTCCGCGCCGCGGCGCGCCACCAGGGTGCGCTCGGGATGCCTGCGCGCGCCCTCGACCAGGCGGTCGGTGAAGCGCGGCGGGAAGTCCTCCAGCGGCGTGATCGCATCGACGTGCCAGATCCCATCGACCTGGTAAGCGCCGATCTCGGGGTTGCCGAGTTCGATCTCGCGCCGCTTCGCAACGCCCGCTGTCCGGCCCGATTCGCTGCCGCCGCCATCGAAGCCATTCGTCGATTGGGTCATGGCAGCTCCGCTCAGATCGGGTAGTGGCGGTGGCCGGTCTGCACCGTGATCCAGCGCAGGTCGGTGAACTCGGCGATCGCCGCCTTGCCGCCGAAGCGTCCGTAGCCGCTGCCTTTCACGCCGCCGAAGGGCATCTGGGCTTCGTCGTGCACGGTCGGGCCGTTGATGTGGCAGATGCCCGATTCGATGCGCTGGGCCACCGCCATCGCGCGTCCGATGTCGCGCGAGAACACGCTCGACGAGAGGCCGTATTCGCTATCGTTGGCCAGGCGGATCGCTTCCTCGTCGCTGTCGAAGCGCAGCACCGAGACGATCGGGCCGAAGGATTCTTCCTGGTAGACCAGCATCTCGGGCGTGACGCCGTCGACGATGGCCGGCTGCATGATGTTGCCGTCCACGCCGCCGTCCGCCTGGGTCACGGTCGCGCCGCGCGCGCGCGCATCCTGCAGCATGGCGTCCACGCGCAGCGCGGCGCCCGGGTCGATCATGCCGGCCAGCGGGGCGTCGCTGCGGGCAGCCTTCAGCTTGGCGGTCTTGGCGGCCAGCTTCTCGACGAAGCGGTCGGCCACCTTGCGGTCGACCAGGATGCGGTCGGCCGACATGCAGATCTGGCCCTGGTTGAAGAAGGCGGAGAAGGCGGCCGCTTCGACTGCTTCGTCGAGATCGGCGTCGTCCAGCACCACCACCGGGTTCTTGCCGCCCAGTTCCAGCAGCACCGGCTTCAGGTGCTTGGCCGCCTGCTGGGCGATGATGCGGCCGACCTTGGTCGAACCGGTAAAGTTCACGCGGCGCACGGCCGGATGGGCGATCAGGCGCTCGACCACCTGGGGCGCATCTTGCGGCGCATTGCTGATGACGTTGACGACACCCGGCGGGAAGCCGGCGTCCGTGAACACCTGGCCGATCAGGCGGTGCAGGGCGGGGCAGAGCTCCGACGATTTCAGCACCACCGTGTTGCCGCAGGCGAGGGGCATCGCCAGCGCGCGCGTGCCGAGGATGATCGGTGCATTCCAGGGCGCGATGCCGACCACCACGCCGCAGGCCTGGCGCACGCCCATCGCCAGCGAACCGGGGACGTCGGAGGGAATGACTTCGCCGCCGATCTGGGTCGTCATCGAAGCCGCTTCGCGCAGCATGTTGGCGGCCAGGGTCACGTTGAACTGGTACCACATCGGCGCGCCGCCGGCCTCAAGCACGGCGGTCTCGACGAAGCGGCCGCGCAGCGCTTCCATGGCGTCGGCGGCCTTCAGCAGCAGGGCGCGGCGGGCGCCGGGGGCCATCGCTGACCAGGCCGGGAAGGCCGCGCGCGCGGCCTCGACGGCGGCGTCGGCATCTTCCAGGGTGGCGGCGGCGGCGCGGGTCGCGACGTCGCCAGTGGCGGGATCATGGCGCTCGAAGGTGGCGCCGTTGGAGGCGGGGCGGGCTTCGCCGCCGCACAGCAGATCTGCGTTGAACATATGAGGTCTCCTCACTGTGACTGGATGAAAGGCGGCTGCCCGTCTGCACGGGCGCCGCCAGGCTTGTTATTCTTCTTATTGTCGGGTATTTCCCGCTCAGCTGCGCTTGTAAGTCTGCAGGCCCGGCTTGATCGTCTTATCGTCCAGGAACTGCTTGAGGCCTTCCTTGCGGCCTTTTTCCGGGTCGCGGTAGTTCGACTGGTCGGTCTTGGCGTACAGGTAGTCCTCGTTCTGGTCCCAGCTCAGTTCGCGGCAGCGCTTGAAGCCGATCTTCGCGTAGCGCAGCACCACCGGGTTCTTTTCCAGCAGCTTGCCGGCCAGTTCGATCACGGCGTCGCGCAGCTCTTCCTTCGGCACGCTCTTGTTGACCAGGCCCATCGCGGCCGCTTCCTTGCCGGTAAAGGTGTCGCCGGTCATGATGTAGTGGAGGGCCTGGCGGTGGCCCATGGTGTCGGCCACGGCCTTGCTGACCAGGTTGCCCGGCGGGATGCCCCAGTTGACTTCCGACAGGCCGAACACGGCGTCGTCGGCGGCGATCGCCAGGTCGCAGGCCACCAGCGGCGAGAAGGCGCCGCCGAAGCACCAGCCGTTGACCATCGCGATGGTGGCCTTGCTGTACATGCGCAGCAGCTTCCACTGCCATTGCGAGCAGTCGCGGCGCATGCGCTCCTGCATGATTTCCGGCTTGCCGTCGGTCTCGCGGAAGTACTCCTTCAGATCCATGCCCGCGGTCCAGGACTCGCCGGCGCCGGTCAGCACGATCACCTGGGCCTCGTCGTCCAGTTCGAGCGTTTCCAGCACGTCGATCATCTCGCGGTTCAGGGTCGGGCTCATGGCGTTGCGCTTTTCCGGGCGGTTCAGGGTGATCCAGCCGATCCCGTTGTCGACGTCGACCTTGACGGTCTGCCAGCGCGCTTCGTATTTGGACATACAATGTCTCCTCAGTGGTTTGTGTAGTATCAGGCTACCTGATATGTGCCTTATACTATACGCAGCTCTTTTCCCTGACAAGCATCTTTTATGGCAATCGAAAAAAAATCCCAGCCAGCCGCCACGCCGGCAAAACCGACCGGCCTGGCCTACCTGGCCGGACGCCTCGACCACGTCCTCAACCAGCGCCTGCGCGAAAGCCTGGCGCCGTACGGCCTGTCGGTGCCGCAGTACACCGCGCTGTCGGTGTTCCGCGCGTACGGCTCGCTGTCCAACGCCCAGCTGGCGACGCGCACCATGATCTCGCCGCAGTCGGCCAACGAGATGGTCAAGCAGATGGAGGGGAAGGGCTGGATCGAGCGCAGGCCGGACCCGGCCCACGGACGCATCATCCAGATCAGCCTGACGGCGTCCGGCGAAGCGGTCCTGCGCGACTGCGACGCGCAGGTGGTGGAAGTGGAAAACATCATGACCGCCGGCCTCGGGAAGGAAGAACGCGCGCAGCTGCAGGCGCAGCTGCGCGCGGCGGTGCACGCGCTGAGCGTGCAGGGGCTGTGAATTACTTGCCCGGATCCTTCTGGTTCGGGAATTTGTCGAACTCGACGTTGTACGGCTGGCCGTTGACCTTCTCGACCTTGCGCACGTAGACGTTCTGCACGATGTCGCGGGTGGCCGGGTCGATCGCGACCGGGCCGCGCGGGCTCTCGAACTTCATCCCCTTCAGCACCGCCATGGCCTTGTCGCCATCGATCTTCCCGCCCAGCTTCTGGCTGACCTCGTAGATCGCATGCATGCCGTCATAGGCGCCCACCGCCATGAAGTTGGGACGGCCGCCGTTCGGATTGGCCTGCGCGAAGCTCTTCAGGAAGGCATCGTTCTCGGGCGACTTGTGGGCCGCCGAGTAGTGGAAGGTGGTGATCACGCCCAGGGTGGCGTCGCCGATCGCCGGCAGCACGTGGTCGTCGGTCAGGTCGCCGGTGGCGATCACCTTGATCCCGGCTTCCGCCAGGCCGCGCTCGCGGTAGCCCTTCATGAAGGCGATGCTTTGTTCGCCGGCCGGCACGAACACGAACACGGCGTCCGGCTTGGCGTCCTTGATGCGCTGGATGAAGGGTGCGAATTCCGGGTTCTTCAGCGGCACGCGGATCGCCTCGACCACCTTGCCGCCGTTCTTCTGCAGGCGCTCGCTGAAGGCCTTCTCGGCATCGATGCCGGGGCCGTAGTCGGCCACCACGGTGGCGACGTTCCTGATCCCGTTCTTGACCGCCCAGTCGCCCATCGGCGCCGAGATCTGCGGCAGGGTCATCGAGAAGCGCGCGATGTAGTCCGACTTGGTGGTGATGATGGACGTCGCCGCGTTCATGACGATCATCGGCTTCTTCGCCTGCTGGGCGATCGGCGCCACCGCCAGCGCTTCCGGCGTCAGGCCGAAGCCGGCCAGGAAGTCGACCTTGTCGCGCACCACCAGTTCCTGCGCCAGGCGCTTGGCGATTTCCGGCGAAGGACCGGTGGTGTCCTTGTAGATCACCTGGATCTTCTTGCCGGCGACCGTGTCGCCATGCTGGGCCATCCAGGCCTTGATGCCGCCTTCCATCTGCTTGCCGTAGTCGGCGAAGGGGCCGGAGAAGGCGGCGATCACGCCCACCTTGATGGTGTCCTGGGCTTGCGCGGGCAGGGCGCCCAGGGTGCTCATGGCGGCCAGCGTGGCGATTGCGGTTGCGAGGGTCCTGCGCTTCATGCATGTCTCCTGTGGTTGGGTGTTGTCTTATTGCACGTATCTTGTTGACATTATCAGGCTACCGAACATAGTATTTATTTAGCGTTCGATAAGCAACAACTTGTTCGATAATCGAACGCAGATAATTAATCCTAGGAGACACAATGAAGAACACCCTCTGCAGCGCAGTGGCGCTGACCTGCGGCCTCGCCGCTTCCGCCGCCGGCGCACAGACCAATGTCACGATCTACGGTATCGTCGATAGCGGCGTGGCCTACATGACCAACGTGAACGCCGCCGGCGACAACATGTTCAAGATGCCTTCGCTGACCAGCTCCTTCCCGTCGCGTATCGGCTTCCGTGGCACCGAAGACCTCGGCAACGGCCTGCAGGCCTTCTTCGTACTGGAAAACGGCCTGGCGATGGACACCGGCACCCAGCAGCAGGGCGGCCGCCTGTTCGGACGCCAGGCCAACGTCGGCCTGAAGGGATCGTGGGGCGCCATCACCCTGGGCCGCCAGCTGAACATGACTTATATCTCGCAGCTCAAGTCCGACGTGCTGGGACCGCACCTGTTCGCGGTCGGCAGCATCGACGCCTACCTGCCGAATGCGCGCAGCGACAATGCGATCGGCTACATGGGCAACTTCAATGGTTTCGTGGTGGGCGCCACCTGGAGTTTCGGGCGCGACGCCTCCGCCGCCGGCGGACCGGCCGCCACCAACTGCCCGGGCGAGGTCGCCGGCAATTCGCGGGCCTGCCGCCAGTACACGACCCTGGTGGGCTACGAGGTCAAGGACTGGGGCGTGAACACCTCCTACGACCGCATGTACGGCAATACCGGCGCCGCCGGCGGCCTGACCAGCAGCGACAACACCGACGTCCGCACCACCCTCAACGGCTACGTGATGCTGGGCGCGACCAAGATCGGCGCCGGCCTGATCGACCGCGACACCCACGCCGCCACCGGCCGCACCGAATCCGATCTCTACTACATCGGCGTCAGCCACCCGATCGGCGCCTACGTCATCGACGCCCAGGTCGCCCGCCGCGACACCAAGAACTCCAGCTCGGACGTCAACATGCTGGTGGGACGCCTGACCTACAACTTCTCCAAGCGCACCGCCTGGTACGCCTCGATCGGCCGCATGGCCAACAAGGGCACCTCGGCGGTGGCCCTGGATGCCGGCGGCACCGTGGGCGCCGGCCTGGGCCAGAACGGTGTCATGACCGGCCTGCGTCATACCTTCTAAATTAAAAGGTCGCGGCCTTTTCAGGGCAGGAGCACCGACAGCTCCTGGGCGCCGCGCAGCAGCACCGGCAGGAACTCCTGCTTCATCCGTTCCACGGTGACGCGCGCGGCCTGGGCGCCGACGTTGAGGGCCGCCAGCACCTGGCCCGAGGCGCCGCGCACCGGCACGGCGATCGAGCGCAGGCCCAGTTCGAGCTCCTCGTCGATCAGCGCGTAGCCGTCCTGGCGCACGCCGGCCAGCAGCTCGCGCAGGCGCTTCTGGTTGACCACCGTGTGCTCGGTCATCGGGCGCAGCTTGACGCGCGCGAAGTAGGCGTCCAGCTCGTCCGGCCGCAGGTGGGCCAGCATCACCCGTCCCAGCGAGGTGCAGTAGGCCGGCAGGCGGCTGCCGGTGTTGAGCGCCACCGACATCACGCGCGAGGCGGCCGAGCGCGCCACGTACAGCACTTCGCCATCCTCCAGCACCGCCAGCGAACTCGATTCGCCCAGCTCGCGGCTGATGTTGTTCAGGTAGGGCTGGCTGGAGACCGTGAGCGGGGTCGACGACAGGTAGGAATAGCCGAGCGTGAGCACCTTGGGGCGCAGCGAGAAGTTGTTCAGCTCCGCGTCCACGTAACCCAGCTGCTGCAGGGTGTACAGGCAGCGGCGCACGGCGGCGCGCGGGATCCCGGTCTTCTGGCTGATCTGGGCGATGGTCTGGGGCTTGCGCGAATCGCTGAAGGCGCGCACCACGGCCAGGCCGCGCGCCAGCGAGGTCATGAAGCTGGGGTCGGTCAGGGCGTCGATCTGCTCGGCGATGGTCGGCTCGCGCTCTTCCTGCGCAGCAATAGCCTCGGCCGGTTCGGCGGGCTCCGTGGTCTTGGTGGTCGTTTTTGTCATGGCGGCGATTGTAAAACAGGGGCGGGTGGGTTTTCGCGTCGGGTTGGTGTTTTTTCTTGACCTTCCGGCCAGCCTGCCGATACACTTGGATGGACGGTAATCGATCATGTGTGCGATTATCGAACAACGAAGCGGGAATTTCAAGTGCACGATTTCAAGTGCGGCGGCAGATCCGGCGCACGGACAAGGTGGAACCATGATTGATAAAACATTCGAATCGCTGGAGAAGGCGGTCGCCGATATCCACGACGGCGCGACGGTGATGATCGGCGGCTTCGGCAATGCCGGCATGCCCTCCAGCCTGATCGACGCGCTGATCGCGCAGGGCGCGCGCGACCTCACGATCGTCAACAACAATGCCGGCAACGGCGAAACCGGGCTGGCGGCGCTGCTGAAGGCCAAACGGGTACGCAAGATCATCTGCTCCTTCCCGCGCCAGGCCGACTCGCACCACTTCGACGCCCTGTACCGGGCCGGCGAGATCGAGCTCGAGCTGACCCCGCAGGGCAACCTGGCCGAGCGCATCCGCGCGGCCGGCGCCGGCATCGGCGGCTTCTTCACCCCGACCGGCTACGGCACCCTGCTGGCCGAAGGCAAGGAGACCCGCGTCATCGACGGCCGCAACTACGTGCTGGAGTCGCCCATCCACGCCGACTTCGCGCTGATCAAGGCATTGCGCGGCGACCGCTGGGGCAACCTGGTCTACCGCAAGACGGCGCGCAACTTCGGCCCCGTCATGGCGATGGCGGCCAAGACCACCATCGCCCAGGTGAGCGAGATCGTCGAACTCGGCGAACTCGATCCGGAAGTCATCGTCACGCCGGGCATCTTCGTCCAGCGCGTGGTGAAGGAGGCAGCATGAGCATGAACCGTTATACCCGCGACCAGATCGCCGCGCGCGTGGCCCAGGACATCCACGAAGGCGCCTACGTCAACCTCGGCATCGGCCTGCCGACCAAGGTTGCCAACTACCTGCCGGCCGACCGCGAAGTGCTGCTGCACAGCGAGAACGGCGTGCTCGGCATGGGCCCGGCCCCGGCGCCCGGCGAGGAAGACGAGGACCTGATCAACGCCGGCAAGCAGCCGGTGACCCTGCTGACCGGCGGCGCCTACTTCCACCATGCGGACTCGTTCGCGATGATGCGCGGCGGCCACCTCGACATCTGCGTGCTGGGCGCCTTCCAGGTGTCGGAAAAGGGCGACCTGGCCAACTGGCATACCGGCGCGCCCGACGCGATCCCGGCGGTGGGCGGCGCGATGGACCTGGCGATCGGCGCCAAGCAGGTCTTCGTCATGATGGACCACCAGACCAAGACCGGCGAGAGCAAGATCGTGCGCAACTGCAGCTATCCGCTGACCGGCGTGGCCTGCGTGAATCGCATCTATACCGACCTCGCCGTGCTCGACGTCACCCCGCAGGGCCTGGTCGTGCGCGAGATGGCGCCGGGACTGACTTTCGAGGAGCTGCAGGCCGTCACCGAAGCTCCGCTCGTACAACCCAAGCAATGAGGAACACCATGGAAGATGCATTCATTGTCGATGCGATCCGCACCCCGATCGGCCGCTACGGCGGCGCGCTGAAGGACGTGCGCGCCGATGACCTCGGCGCCATCCCGCTGCGCGAACTCGTGAAGCGCAATCCCGGCGTGGACTGGAGCCAGGTCGACGACGTGATCTTCGGCTGCGCCAACCAGGCCGGCGAGGACAACCGCAACGTGGCCCGCATGTCGGCGCTGCTGGCCGGCCTGCCGCAGGAAGTGCCCGGCACCACCGTGAACCGCCTGTGCGGCTCCGGCATGGATGCGGTGGGCATCGCCGCGCGCGCCATCCGCGCCGGCGAAGCGCGCCTGATGATCGCCGGCGGCGTCGAATCGATGACCCGCGCGCCCTTCGTCATGGACAAGGCCGACAGCGCCTTCTCGCGCAACGCCCAGATCTACGACACCACCATCGGCTGGCGCTTCCCGAACAAGCTGATGAAGCAGCTGTACGGCACCGATTCGATGCCGGAGACGGCCGAGAACGTGGCGGTCGACTACAAGGTGTCGCGCGAAGACCAGGACCGCTTCGCACTGGCCAGCCAGCAGAAGGTGGCGCGCGCCCAGCGCGAAGGCCTGTTCGACGAAGAGATCGTGCCGGTGACGATCCCGCAAAAGAAAGGCGACCCGGTCGTCTTCGCCCGCGACGAGCATCCGCGCGAGACCAGCCTGGAAGCGCTGGCCAAGCTGAAGGGCGTGGTGCATGCGGAAGGCAGCGTCACCGCCGGCAATGCCTCGGGCGTGAACGACGGCGCCTGCGCGCTGCTGCTGGCGAATGCCGACGCCGTCAAGCAGTTCGGCCTGACCCCGCGCGCCCGCATCGTCGGCATGGCGACTGCAGGCGTGGCGCCGCGCGTGATGGGCATGGGCCCGGCGCCGGCGTCCAAGAAGCTGTTGGAGCGCCTCGGCATGACGATCGACCAGATCGACGTCATCGAGCTGAACGAAGCCTTCGCCTCGCAGGCGCTGGCGGTGCTGCGCGAATTGAAAGTGCGCGACGACGATCCGCGCGTGAACCCCTACGGCGGCGGCATCGCCCTCGGTCATCCGCTCGGCATGAGCGGCGCGCGCCTGGTGACCACCGCGCTGTACCAGCTGCAGCGCACCGGCGGCCGCTATGCGCTGTGCACCATGTGCATCGGCGTGGGGCAGGGTATCGCGATGGTGATCGAACGGGTATAAAGCAGGTTTAGAAAAGAAGAGTAGCAGGAGACAAGCATGGACAAGCGACACGAGACAGACGGGAGGCAGCCATGATCGGCAATATGATCGGCGTGCTGTTCGACGGGATAGCCTATGGCAGCCTGTTGTTCCTGATTAGCGTCGGCCTATCGGTAACGATGGGCATGATGAACTTCATTAACCTGGCCCACGGGGCCTTCGCCATGATCGGCGGCTATGTCTGCGTGACCTTGCTGTCCCGGCTCGGGCTGCCCTTCCTGGCGACCCTGCCGCTGGCCTTCCTGGCCGCCGCCGTCGTCGGCCTGGTGCTGGAGCGGACCCTGTACCGCCGCCTGTACAAGGCCAGCCACCTCGACCAGGTGCTGTTCTCGATCGGCCTGACCTTCATGGCGGTGGCCGGCGCCACCTGGCTGTTCGGCCCGACCCAGCAGCCGGTCAACCTGCCGGACTGGCTGCGCGGCCAGGTGCACGTGCTGGGTCTGGACCTCGGCGTCTACCGCCTGTTCCTGATCGGCGTGGTGGTGCTGGTGACCACCGCTCTGGTGCTGCTGATCGAGCGCACCCGCTTCGGCGCCCAGATCCGCGCCTCGGTCGACAACCAGACCGCCGCCGCGGGCCTGGGCATCAACGTCAGCCGCGTGTTCAGCCTGACCTTCGCCCTCGGTTCCGGCCTGGCCGGCCTGGGCGGCGGCCTGGGCATCGACGTGCTGGGCCTGGACCCGAGCTTCCCGGTCAAGTACATGGTCTACTTCCTGCTGGTGGTGGCCGTCGGCGGCGCCGGTTCGATCAAGGGCCCGCTGATCGCCGCCCTGATCCTCGGCGTGTTCGACGTCGCCGGCAAGTACTACGTGCCGGAAGTCGGCGCCTTCGTCATCTACACGCTGATGGTGGTGCTGTTGATCCTCTTCCCCTTCGGCCTCGTCAGGAGGAAAGCATGAGCGCACCCATCGACACTAAGCTGGCGTCTTCCGCCAAGCCGGCCGCCCCGGCATCGCCGGCCGCGGCGTCCGCCCTGGCGCGCCTGCCGAACGACCGCTGGAAGCCGCTCGAGATCGCGTTCTGGCTGCTGCCGGTGGCGTCCTGGTTCCTGTTCCCGAACCACCTGGTGCTGGTCAGCCAGATCATGATCGTCGGCCTGTTCGCGCTCTCGCTCGACCTGGTGCTGGGCTATGCGGGCATGGTCTCGCTCGGCCACGCGGCCTTCTTCGGCCTCGGCGCCTACACCGCCGGCCTGCTGTCGGTGCATGGCTGGGGCGAACCGGTGTCCGGCCTGTTCGCCGCCGCCCTGGTGGCCGGCGTGGCGGGCTTCATCGTCAGCTTCCTGGTGGTGCGCGGGCAGGACCTGGCGCGCTTGATGGTCACCCTCGGCATCGGCCTGATGCTGTTCGAGGCGGCCAACAAGGCGGCCTTCATCACCGGCGGCGTCGACGGCCTGTCCGGCATGGTCGTGAAGCCGCTGTTCGGCAGCTTCGAGTTCGACCTCTACGGCAAGACCGCCTTCTGGTACAGTCTGGGCGTGCTGTTCCTGCTGTTCGTGCTGTTGCGCCGGATCGTCAACTCGCCGTTCGGCCTGTCGCTGCGCGGCATCCGCGAAGGCGGCCGCCGCATGCCGGCGATCGGCGCCAACGTTGAGCGCCGCCTGAAGGTCGCCTTCACCATCGGCGCCGCGATCGCCGGCGTGGCCGGCGCGCTGCTGGCCCAGACCACCCAGTTCGTGGGCCTCGACTCGCTCGGCTTCCCGCGCTCGGCCGAGCTGCTGATCATGCTGGTGCTGGGCGGTACCGGCCGCCTGTACGGCGCGCTGGTCGGCGCGGCCGTGTTCATGGTTGCGCAGGACTACATCTCCGGCCTCGATCCCGCCTACTGGCAGTTCTATATCGGCCTGCTGCTGGTGCTGATCGTGCTGTTCGCACGCGGCGGCATCCTCGGCGGCCTGGAAAAGCTGGCCCGGCGTTTCAAGCCGGCCGCGCGCAAGGAGCAAGCATGAGAGACATGAGCACCAACGACCGCACCCTGCGCACCGAAGCGCTGTCCAAGCAGTGGGGCGCCTTCAAGGCGAATACCGACGTCTCGCTGAGCTTCGCGCCCGGCGCGCGCCATGCGCTGATCGGACCGAACGGCGCCGGCAAGACCACCTTCATCAACCTGCTGACCGGCGCCCTGCTGCCGACCAGTGGCAAGGTATGGCTTGGCGCGCACGACATCACGACCCTGCCGCAGCACGAGCGGGTCAAGCTGGGCATGACCCGCACCTTCCAGATCAACACCCTGTTCGCCGGCATGACCGTGCTGGAATCGGTGGCGCTGGCGATCTGCGAGCGCCGCGGCCTGCAGAAGGTCTGGTGGAAGACGGTCGAGAAGCATGCCGACGTGGTCGAGGAGGCGATGGCCCTGCTGGCCACGCTGAAGCTGACCGACGAAGCCAACAGCATCACCGGCAGCATGGCCTACGGCAAGCAGCGCCTGGTCGAGATCGCGCTGGCGCTGGCCACCAAGCCGGCCATCCTGCTGCTGGACGAACCGGCCGCCGGCATCCCGCAGGCCGAGAGCCGCGAGCTGTTCGAGGTGATCGCCCAGCTGCCGCGCGACGTCACGATCCTGTTCATCGAACACGATATGGGGCTGGTGTTCCGCTTTGCCGAGCGCATCACGGTGCTGGTGGGCGGCAGCGTGCTGACGGAGGGCACGCCGGCGGAGATCGCGGCCGATCCGCGCGTCAAGGAAGTCTATCTGGGGGAGGCCGAACATGCCTGAACTGCTTGCATTCGACCGGGTGAGCGCCGGCTACGGCGAATCCATCGTCCTGGAAGACGTCTCGTTCACGATGGAGGAGGGCGCCAGCCTGGCCCTGCTGGGCCGCAACGGCGTCGGCAAGACCAGCCTGCTGGTCACGCTGATGGGCCTGACCCGCATGCACAAGGGCGCGGTGCGCTGGGCCGGCAAGGACCTGGCGCGCATGCCGACCCACCAGCGTTCGCGCTCCGGCCTCGGCTGGGTGCCGCAGGAGCGCCATATGTTCCCTTCGCTGACGGTGGAGGAACACCTGACGGTAGTGGAGCGCCCGGGTCCGTGGAATCTGCAGCGCATCTACGAGATCTTCCCGCGCCTGCGCGAGCGCCGCGCGAACATGGGCAACCAGCTCTCGGGCGGCGAACAGCAGATGGTGGCGATCGCGCGCGCGCTGATGACCAACCCGCGCATCCTGCTGCTCGACGAGCCGATGGAAGGCCTGGCGCCGATCATCGTGCAGGAACTGGTGCGCGTGATCCGGCGCCTGATCGCCGACGAAGGCATGTCGGTGATCGTGGTCGAGCAGCACGCGCGCCTGGCGCTGTCGCTGACCGAGCGCGCCATGGTGCTGGACCGCGGCCGCATCGTCCACGAGTCCGACAGTGCCAGCCTGCTGGCCGATGGCGACAAGCTGGACCGCCTGGTGGCGGTGGCCTGAGTTCTCAGGATGCGCGCATCTGCGTGGGCACGGTGTGCCCACCCTACGGCGGATGCCGGTAGGGTGGGCTCCCCGAGCCCACGCACGACACCCGCAGCAACCAGAAAATGTGCCGGTAGGGTGGGCTCCCCGAGCCCACGCACGAAGTGCACGACAATCAAACAATATAAACAGGAGATAAGCCCGATGAACCGAATGAACCCCACCCGCCGCAGCATCGTCCTCGGCGCCGCCATGCTGGCTGCCGGCCTGTCCGCCGGCAGTGTCCACGCCGCCGAGCCGCTGAAGGTCGGCCTGATCGTGCCGATGTCCGGCCCCTTCGCCTCGACCGGCCGCCAGGTCGATGCCGCCGTCAAGCTCTTCATGCAGCAGAACGGCGACACCGTGGCCGGCCGCAAGATCGAAATCATCCTGAAGGACGACGGTGGCGTCTCGCCCGACGTCACCAAGCGCCTGGCCCAGGAACTGGTGGCGCGCGACAAGGTGCAGGTGCTGGCCGGTTTCGGCCTGACCCCGCTGGCATTCGCCGCCGCGCCGATCGCGACCCAGGCCAAGGTGCCGATGATCGTCATGAACGCGGCCACCTCGGTGATCCCGCAGCGCTCGCCCTACATCGTGCGCACCGGCTTCACGCTGCCGCAGGTGACCGCGCCGCTGGCCCAGTGGGCGGCGAAGAACAAGATCAAGTCGGTGGTGACCTTCGTGGCCGACTACGGCCCCGGCATCGACGCCGAGAAGGTCTTCGTCAAGGACTTCACCCAGGCCGGCGGCAAGGTCCTCGCCTCGCTGCGCGCGCCGCTGCGCAACCCGGACTACGCGCCCTTCCTGGCGCGCGTGAAGGACGCCAAGCCGGACGCCGTGTTCGTGTTCGTGCCCTCGGGCGAGGGCGCGGCCGTGCTCAAGCAGTTCACCGACCGCGGCCTGGCCGCCGCCGGCATCCGCCTGATCGCCACCGGCGACGTGCTCGACGACGACCTGATGCCCTCGATCGGCAATGCCGCCCTGGGCGTGGTCAGCAGCCACCACTATTCGGCCGCCCATCCGTCGCCGGAAAACCAGGCCTTCGTCGCCGCCTTCACCAAGGCCAACAAGGACATGCGTCCGAACTTCCACGCGGTCGGCGCCTACGACGGCATGCAGCTGCTGTACGCGGCGCTGAAGAAAACCGGCGGCAACAGCGACGGCAGCAAGCTGCTGGAAGCGATGAAGGGCATGTCCTGGAACAGCGTGCGCGGCCCGGTCAGCATCGACCCGGCGACCCGCGACATCGTGCAGACGGTTTACATCCGCAAGGCCGAGCAGGTGAATGGCGGGGTGTACAACGTCGAGTTCGACAAGGTCGAGAAGTTCAAGGATCCGGGCGTGGAGTAATACCACCCGTCATGCCGGGCATTGCTCAGCATGGGTCCCCGCCTTCGCGGGGACGACGGGGATTCAAGGGCGCCCGGCTCTGCTCATTGTTCCCATTCACCAGCTTTTCCAGCAGCGCCATGAACTGCGCCTGCTCCGGCGGCGACAGCGGCGCGAGCAGGCGCTGGCGCAGGCGCAGGGCGCCGGCTTCCAGCGCCGCCAGCAGGCGCGCGCCGGTGGGCGTGATGCTCAGCGCCCGCTGGCGCCGGTTGTGCGGAATCACCTTGCGTTCCAGCAAGCCTTTCTCTTCGAGCCGGGCGCACACCGTCGCCCCGGTCGAGGTGTCGATGGCGGCCAGTCCGGCCAGCGATACCTGGTCGATGCCGGGATGCTCGGCCAGGCGGCTCAGGATCGCGTACTGCACCGGCGTCAGTTCGGAGCCCAGTTCGTCGTAAAAAATCGACACCGCGATCTGCTGGGCGCGGCGCAACAGGTGGCCCGGATGTTCATAGAGGTCGAGCGGTGCGGCGTCAATGGCGCGTGCGTTGTTGGTCGGCATGGTTCCCGTCTGTTTGGTGCGCTGCACCATCAAAATATTCGTGATCGTAGTTTACTTCGTCGCTCAAACGCGTGATACTTTTCTCACATTCAGTGTACTGAATATCGCAAACAAATAGGAGACAAAGATGTTCCCGAAAAACGCCTGGTACGTGGCCTGCACCCCGGATGAAATCGACGGCAAGCCGCTCGGCCGCCAGATCTGCGGCGAGAAAATCGTGTTCTATCGCGGCAAGGAGGGCAAGGTCGCGGCGGTCGAGGATTTCTGCCCGCACCGCGGCGCGCCGCTATCGCTGGGCTTCGTCCGCGACGGCAACCTGGTGTGCGGTTACCACGGCCTGGAAATGGGCTGCGAAGGCAAGGCGATCAGCATGCCGGGCCAGCGCGTGCGCGGCTTCCCCTGCATCCGCAGCTACGCGGTCGAGGAACGCTACGGCTTCATCTGGGTCTGGCCGGGCGAGAAGGACAAGGCCGATCCGGCAACCATCCACCACCTGGAATGGGCCGACAACCCCGAATGGGCCTACGGCGGCGGCCTGTATCACATCAACTGCGATTACCGCCTGATGGTCGATAACCTGATGGACCTGACCCACGAGACCTATGTGCACGCGTCCAGCATCGGCCAGAAGGAAATCGACGAGGCGCCGGTGAACACCAAGGTCGAGGGCGAAGAGGTGGTGACCAGCCGCTTCATGGAGAACATCAGCGCGCCGCCGTTCTGGCAGGCGGCCCTGCGCGGCAACGGCCTGGCCGACGACGTGCCGGTCGACCGCTGGCAGATCTGCCGCTTCAACGCGCCCAGCCACGTGATGATCGAGGTCGGGGTCGCGCACGCCGGCAAGGGCGGTTATCACGCGGACGCGGCGCACAAGGCATCCAGCATCGTGGTCGACTTCATCACGCCGGAAACCGAGACCTCCCACTGGTACTTCTGGGGCATGGCGCGCAACTTCAAGCCGCAGGACGAAGAGCTCACCCGCACCATCCGCGAAGGCCAGGGCAAGATCTTCAGCGAGGACCGCGAGATGCTGGAACTGCAGCAGCAGAACATCCTGCGCCATCCGGAGCGCAAGCTGCTGATGCTGAACATCGACGCCGGCGGCGTGCAGTCGCGCCGCATCATCGACCAGTGGCTGGCGCGCGAGCACGCCGGCCAGTCGGCAGGGGAGGCAGCGGCATGACCACCTTCGACGTGCGCGTGGCGCGCAAGGCCAGCGAGGCCGACGGCATCTGCAGCTACGAACTGGTGCGCCTGGACGGCGCGCCGCTGCCGCCCTTCGAGGCCGGCGCCCACATCGACGTGCACCTGGGCGACAAGCTGGTACGCCAGTACTCGCTGTGCAATCCGCCCGGCGAGACGCACCGCTACCAGATCGGCGTGCTGCGCGACGCCAATTCGCGCGGCGGCTCCCAGGCCATGCACGACCATATCGACACCGGCTCGAAGCTGACCATCAGCGCGCCGAAGAACCACTTCCCGCTGGTCGAGGCACGGCGCACCCTGCTGTTCGCGGGCGGGATCGGCATCACGCCGATCCTGGCGATGGCCGAGACCCTGGCCGCCAAGGGCGCCGCCTTCGAGATGCACTACAGTACGCGTTCGCCGGAACGCGCCGCCTTCAGGGAGCGCCTCGCGGCCTCCCACCTGGCGGGCCAGGTGCACTTCCACTACGACAGCGGCGATGCCGCCCAGAAGCTGGACCTGGCCGCGCTGCTGGCGAATCCGCAGGCGGGCACCCACCTGTACGTGTGCGGCCCGCAGGGCTTCATCGACCACGTACTGGGAAGTGCCAAGGCCCTCGGCTGGCCGGCGGCCCAGCTGCACGTCGAGTACTTCAGCGCGGCGGCGGTGGACACCGGCGGCGACCGGGCCTTCGAAGTGAAACTGGCCTCGAACGGCAGGATCGTGACGGTGCCGGCCGGCACCACGGTGCTCAAGGCGCTGGAAGCCGAGGGCATCGAGATCGCCTATTCCTGCGAAGAGGGCGTGTGCGGCACCTGCCTGACGCGGGTGCTGGAGGGCGTGCCGGAGCACCGCGACATGTACCTGACCGAGGAGGAGCAGGCGGCGAACGACCAGTTTACGCCTTGTTGTTCGCGGGCGAAGACGCCCATGCTCGTGTTGGACCTGTAAGATTGGATCTGTAATCGTAGGGTGGGCACCCCGTGCCCACGCGTAGGCTTAGAGGGTATCGATAAACCCGGCAACGGCCTTGTCGAACGCCTCCGGCTGCTCCACCGCACTCAAATGCGAAGCCTCCTTCAGCACCGTGAGCGACGCCCCCGGAATCCCGTCTGCCAAAGCCTGCGCCATGGCCACCGGCGTTCCCTGGTCCAGCTCACCTGCGATCACCAGCGCCGGCACCCCGATCTGCCCGAGCCGCGCGGTGGTGTCGACCTTGCCCACCGCGTTGCAGCAGCCCACATAGCCCACCGCATCGGTCGTCACCAGGCGGCGGCGGAAGCGGGCCACCGTGCCGGCTTTCTGCGCGCGGAAGCCGTCGTGGAAGTAGCGCGCCATGACGGCGTCGGCGATCGCCTCGATGCCCCGTTCGCGCACGGTGACGATGCGCTGTTCCCAGACTTCGCGCGCGGCTTGTGGATAGCCGCTGGTGGTGTTCGCCAGCACCAGCGCGCGCACCAGGGAAGGGTGGCGCAGTGCCAGCTCCTGGCCCACCATGCCGCCCATCGACAGCCCGACCCAGACCACGGGACCGGTATCGAGTTCGCGCAGCAGGCGGGCGGCGTCGTCGGCCAGTTCCGCCATCGAGTACAGGCCGTCGCCGGCGTCCGAGCTGCCGTGGCCGCGGTGGTCGTAGGCGATCACGCGGCAGTCGCTGGCTAGCAGCTTGGCCAGGCCGTCCCACATGCTCAGGTCGCAGCCCAGCGCATGGCTCAGCACCACGGTATGGCGCGGCGCCTTGCCGCTGCGTGGTTCGCGCACGCTGTAGTGCAGGGCCGGCGTGCTCGTGGTGCGGCCTTTGCGGCCGAGGCCGGAATGCGAGACCGCGCCGGGAGCGGAGGGCTCCAGCACGTAGCCGATCTGGTCCGCCACTTCACGCAGGATCGCCAGCGCGTGCGTGAAGCCGGTATTTGCGGCGGGGACGCCGGCGTAAATGGCCGACTGCATCAGGATTTCCTTGATCTCGTCGGGCGTCAGGCGGCTGCCTTCCTCGCCCAGCAGGGCGGCGCGCACGTGCAGGTCGTATTCTTCCCAGCGGCCGAGCGCCACCGTGATCGACAGGACGATCGCGCGGCGGGTCTTGTGGTCCAGGCCGGGGCGGC
Source organism: Massilia sp. 01N417 (assembly GCF_056399645.1). Classification (NCBI taxonomy): domain Bacteria; kingdom Pseudomonadati; phylum Pseudomonadota; class Betaproteobacteria; order Burkholderiales; family Oxalobacteraceae; genus Massilia; species Massilia sp. 01N417. Next base: position 279,061 of record NZ_JBFTRS010000005.1, read on the forward strand.
CCCAGATCTCGTTCCAGGCGAAGCGCGTGATCAGGTTCTGGAATTCGGCATTGAAGCTGGTCGCGTTGTTCAGGGAACGGTCGACCCAGGCGTCGCCGAGGACGTTGCGGCGGTTCTGCAGGCCGCGTTCGAAATCGTGGTCAAGCGGATCGAAACTCATCGGTGTGGCTCATTCATGAAATGGGTGGGAGGCTGCCAGCCTGTCCATGGACAGGCGCAGGCCATGCAGCTGGGTTTCGGCCAGGCGGCGTGCCGGTTCGGCGGCTGCCACCGGATCGAACAGGCGCGCCAGCCGGGCGGCATCGACGTGGGCGGCCAACGCCGGATCGGCGGCGACGGCATCGCGTACCAGCTGGTCGAGACCCTGGGGGCCGGCGGCCGCGCGCTTGCTCAGGTCTTCGAGCAGCGCATGCGCCTTCGGCCGGCCGATGGCGCCGGCCAGGTAGCTCGATACCGCCTCGGCGAATACCAGGCCATGCAGGGCGTGGATGTTGTGCAGCATGCGCTCGCGGTCGACCGCCAGGCCGGCAAAGGCTTCGTTGAGCGCGCCCAGGGCGCCGTGGACGGACAGGAAGATCTGCGGCCATTCGGCCAGTTCGGCCTGCCAGTTGCCGAGGCCCCGTTCGTGCTGCTGGTCCATGCAGGCCAGCAGGGCCGCCGCATGCTGGGGCGTGCGGCGCGCAGCGGCCAGCGCGATCATGGTGGACACCGGATTGCGCTTGTGCGGCATGGCCGAGGAGCCGCCGCGGCCATTCCCGGACGGCTCGGCCAGTTCGCCGACCTCGCCCTGGGCCATCAGGCCGAGGTCGGTGGCCAGCTTGCCCAGGCTGCCGCCCAGCACCGCCACTTCGAGGCCCAGGCGCACCCATTCGTCGCGCTGGGTGTGCCAGGCGGCGTCCGCGACCCGCAGGCGCAGCTCGGCGGCGACCCGCAGCGCCACCGCGGGGCCTTGCTCGCCCATCACGGCCAGGGTGCCGACGGCGCCGCCCAGCTGCAGCTGGAGGGCACGTGCTGCCGCCTCGCGCATGCGTTCGCGCGCACGCACGAGGGGCGCCAGCCAGCCGGTGGCCTTGAAGCCCAGGCTGGTCACCTGGGCCGGCTGCATCAGCGTGCGTGCCAGCACCGGCGTGGACAGGTGGTCTTCGGCCAGCTTCAGCAGGTGGCCGGCGAGCTCGCGCAGGCCTTCGTCGAGCAGGCGCAGGGCATCGCGCGTGACCAGCACCAGCCCGGTGTCGATCACGTCCTGGCTGGTGCTGCCCCAGTGTACGTGGCGCGCCGCTTCCTCGTCGTACAGCGCCACGGTTTTCTGCAGCTCCTTCACCAGCGGGATCGCCAGGCTGCCGGCGCGGCGGCCGGCGCGGACCAGGGCCGGGATGTCGTACAGCCCGGCCTTGCAGACGCTGGCGATGGCGCCGGCGGCGGCCTGCGGAATCAGGCCCTCCGCCGCCTGGGCGCGCGCCAGCGCGGCTTCGAAGTCGAGCATGGCCTGCACCACCGCGCCGTCGTCGAAAACGGCCTCCATGTCGGGCGTGGTCAGAAAACTGTCGAAGATCGATACACTCACTGGCGCTCCCGTCGCTTGTCTGTCATGCACGCACCATCATACATAATCGAAGAAGGCGGTTTCCTGCTCGCCCTGCATCCGGATGTCCCAGCGGTACTGGCCGTCGCCGGTCTTGCGGGCGAGCAGGGTGGCGCGGCGCGCTTCCGGCACCTGGTTCAGGATCGCGGACTCGGACAGGCCGGCGGCGTCCTCGAGGAAGACGGCGGTGAACTGGTGCTTGACCAGGCCGCGCGCGAACACGGTGATGTAGGCCAGCGGTTCGCCCGCCGCGGCATCCAGCGGCGCGGCGATGCGCATGCTGAATTCGCCGTCGGCGCCGCTCGGCACGCGGCGGAAGCCCGGGATCATGTGCTCGGCTTCGAGGGCGGCGGCATCCGGCGTCCAGGCTTCGATCTGGGCGTCGTTGATCGGGTTGCCGTCGCCGTCGTAGATGATGCCGCCGACCAGCACGGTGGGGCCGCTGGTCTTCAGGTTGGCGGGCGTGCAGGCGTCGGCGGCCCACTGCCAGGCTTCGTGGGAGAACGGGCCGACGGTCTGGGAAGTCGTGATCTTGCTCATGTGCTGTCTCCTTACAGGCCCATCGGGGTGGCGTCGCGTCCGCGCAGGACGATATCGAATTCGTAGCCGAGCATCTCGGCGCCGACCGTGTGTTCGAGGCTGAAGCGCGAGATCAGGCGCTGGCGCGCGGCTTCGTCAGGCACGCTCTGGAAGATCGGGTCGTAGTCGAACAGCGGGTCGCTCGGGAAGTACATCTGGGTCACCAGGCGCTGCGCGTACACGTTCCCGAACAGCGAGAAGTGGATGTGGGCCGGACGCCAGGCCTTGTCGTGGTTACCCCAGGGGTAGGGACCGGGCTTGATGGTGACGAAGCGGTAGCGGCCGTCGTCGTCGGTCAGCATCTTGCCGAGGCCGTGGAAGTTCGGATCCAGCGGCGCCGCGTGCTGGTCCTTGCTGTGCCAGTAGCGGCCGGCCGAATTGGCCTGCCAGACTTCGACCAGGGAGTTGCGCACCGGCTTGCCGTCCTCGTCGACCACGCGGCCGGTGACCACGATCTTCTCGCCCAGCGGCTCGCCCTGGCCGTGGGCGGTCAGGTCGGTGTCGTTCGGCAGCAGGATGTGGGGACCGGCGACGATGTTGCGCGTGACGGGCGCCGGGGCCTCGATGCGCAGGTTGGGCTGCAGCGGGCCGCGCTTGACGGTCGATTTATAGGCGGGATAGACGAGTTCCGGATAGACGCCCGGCTCGATGGCATCGAATTTCACAGCGAGTCTCCTTGGGAGGGTTGTTGTGCAAACGATGGTAGGGAAGGACGGCGGCAGCGACAAGCCGGCAAAGTGCTGCAGCGTTCACTATGCGCGCACTTTGTGCGATACTCGCACAAAACCCCTGCCAATTTGCACATGAGCGAAAAACCTGATGCGCCGCTGGAGCGGGACCTCGTCGGCGGCCTCGAAAAAGGCCTGAAGGTGATCGAGGCCTTCGACCAGGAGCGCTCGCGCCTGTCGATCGCCGAGGTGGCCGAGGCCACCGGCCTGACGCGGGCGGCGGCGCGCCGCTACCTGATCACGCTGACCCACCTGGGCTATATGCGGCACGAGAACAAGCTGTTCTCGCTGACCCCGGCGGTGCTGCGCCTCGGCCAGTCCTACCTGCATTCGGCGCGCCTGCCGCGCATCGCCCAGCCGCCGCTGTACCGGCTCGCGTATTCGCTGGGCGAGGCGGCCTCGGTCGGGGTGCTCGACCACGACCAGCTGGTCTGCGTGGCGGCGGTCAGCGCCGGACGCCTGGTCTCGGCCACCCTGCAGCCGGGCACCCGGGTGCCGGCCTATTGCACGGCCAACGGGCGCATGCTGCTGGCCTCCCTGCCGCAGGCCGACATCGAACGTTTCCTGGCCCAGGCCACGCCCGAGCAGATCACCCAGTACACGATCGTGGACAAGGAACGCCTGGCGCTCGAGATCGCGCGCGCCCGGGCGCAAGGCTATGCCCTGGTCGACCAGGAGCTGGAGCTGGGCCTGCGCACGATCTCGGTCCCGCTGCGGAACTTCCGCGGCGACGTTGTGGCGGCCATGAACGTGAGCGTGCACGCGGGCCGGCTGCCGGTGGAGCAGATGGTGGAGCGGTGTTTGCCGGCGATGATCAAGACGCAGGTGGAGCTGGGGGCGATGTTGTAAGCCCGGGTTGCCCGCTGCCTTTGCACCGTCGTCCCCGCGAAGGCGGGGACCCAAGTTCGGCGCATACCTGTAGCGTTTGAACTTGCAGGTGCCCGCGCAAACTTGGATCCCCGCCTTCGCGGGGACGACGGTTCATTCGTCCGCCTGCGTCCGCTGCCGGTACTCCTTCGGCGTCACCCCCACCAGCTTCTTGAACAGCCGGCTGAAGTAAGCCGGGTCCTGGAACCCCAGCTCATAGGCGATGCCGGCCACGCTGGCCGGCACATAGGTCAGCTTGCGGCAGGCCTCCAGCATCAGGCGCTCCTGGGTCATCTCGAAGGCGGTCTTGCCGGCGATTTTCAGGCACAGGCGGTTCAGGCGCACCGGCGGCACGCGCAGCGCGTCGGCATATTGCGGCACCCGCCACTGCTCCTTGTAGCGGCGCTCGATCTCGGTGCGGAAGCGGCTGAACAGCTCGAAGTCCTTGCGGCCCGAGCTTTCGGCGATGCGCCGGTCGGCCTGCACCCGCGCCAGCATCAGCAGCACGCAGCGCGACAGCCAGTCGAGCATCAGGGTGTGGCCCTGGCGCGGCGAGGCCGCTTCCGCGATCAGGTTGCGCAGCAGCGCCTCGATGCGCTCGCGCGCCTCCGGCACCGGTCCGAGTCCGATGGCGAGCGGCTCCACGAACAAGGAGGTGAACAGGTTGCCGTCCTCGCCGGCGGCGGCGAACAGCATGTTCTGGTCGATTGTCAGGACGTAGCCATAGGTCTCTTCGGAGAATTCGAAACCGTGGGCCAGAGAGGGATGGATGGTGAGGGCGACCGGGCCGTCGAGTTCGCGGACCTCGTCGCCGAGGGTGGCTCTTACGCGTCCGCCGAATAAAAAAAGTACCTGGAACAGGCCGGCGTGGGTATGGATGCCGATATGCCAGTCGTAGCCGCGGCTGCGCGTCTCGATCAGTTCGACGTGCACCCCCTCGGCGTCAACACCCCTTGTGAGCTCGCCGTAGAGGGCGAATTGCGGGATGGCGGCGGACGGCTGGGGGAGGGCAGTAGGCATGGCGAAGACCGGGGTGGTCGGAGTCGAATGAAAAAATAGTACAAGTTTTTTCCAGTTTCATCCATTCATATCGGCCCGCCGCCGCACTAGGATGATGTCAACCAGAACACATAAACGGAGACATCACCATGCGTACCCAGGTCGCCATCATCGGCGCCGGCCCCGCCGGCCTTCTGCTTTCCCACCTGCTGCACCTGAACGGCATCGAGTCCGTCGTGCTCGAATCGCGCAGCCGCGCCGAGATCGAAGCCACCATCCGCGCCGGCGTGCTCGAACAGGGCAGCATGGACATCCTGAGCGACGCCGGCGTCGGCGAGCGCATGCGCCGCGAAGGCGCGCTGCACCACGGGATCGAACTGGCCTTCGGCGGCCGCCGCCACCGCATCGACCTGCACGGCCTGACCGGCAAGGCGATCACCGTCTATCCCCAGCACGAAGTCATCATCGACCTGGTCGCGGCCCGCCTGGCCGCCGGCGGCGAACTGCTGTTCGAGACCAGCCAGGTCGAGATCGCCGGCATCGACGGCGAGCGGCCGGCGGTGAGCTTCATGCACGGCGGCGAGGCGCGCCGCATCGAGGCCGACTTCGTGATCGGCTGCGACGGCTTCCACGGCGTGTCGCGCCCGATGATCCCGACCACGGTCCGCCAGGATTTCCAGCGCACCTATCCCTTCGGCTGGTTCGGCATCCTGGTCGAATCGGCGCCCTCGTCGGAAGAACTGATCTACGCCCGCCACGAACGCGGCTTCGCCCTGGTCAGCACCCGTTCGCCGACCGTGCAGCGCCTGTACTTCCAGTGCGACCCGCGCGACCACGTCGACAACTGGTCGGACGACCGCATCTGGGCCGAGCTGCATGCGCGGCTGGAGAGCGACGACGGCTGGAAGCTCAAGGAAGGCAGGATCTTCCAGAAGGGGATCATCGGCATGCGCAGCTTCGTGTGCGCGCCGATGCGCTCGGGCCGCCTGTTCCTGGCCGGCGACGCCGCCCACATCGTGCCGCCGACCGGCGCCAAGGGCATGAACCTGGCGATCTCCGACGTCAAGCTGCTGTCGCGCGCCCTCGACAGCTTCTACCGCGGCGCCGGCGAGGAAGGCCTGGAGCGCTATTCGAGCGAGGCCCTCAAGCGGATCTGGCGCGCCGAATTCTTCTCGTGGTGGATGACGCGCCTGCTGCACACCTTCGAGGATGCATCGCCCTTCGACCGCGAAGTGCAGCTGGCGGAGCTCGAGAACGTGGTGGCCTCGCGCGCCCTCAGCACCGCACTGGCCGAGAACTACGTCGGCGCCTTCTGAAGCGGGCCTGCAGCGCCGCGGCCCACCCGTGGCGCATATTGCGATACAGTAGAGCCATCAGGCATACGATATAAAACGCGGCCGGCCACCGGCGGGACCGCCCGAAGGAGACACATATGCAGAAAGACGTCCAAGCGGTCGACGTCCAGGACTTCCTCAACCGCCACCGGTTCTCCGGCTTCCAGTGGACCATCTTCGCGATCTGCTTCCTGATCGTGCTGCTGGACGGCTTCGACACCGCCGCGATCGGCTTCATCGCCCCATCCCTGCTCAAGGAATGGGGTCTCAGCAAGGCGGCGCTGGCGCCGGTGCTCAGCGCGGCCCTGTTCGGACTGGCCGCCGGCGGCCTGACCGCCGGTCCCTGCGCCGACCGCTTCGGCCGCAAGACCGTGCTGGTGGCGGCGGTGGCCCTGTTCGGCGCAGCCTGCACCTGGTCGGCCTTTGCGGCCGACCTGACCCAGCTGACCATCCTGCGCTTCGTGACCGGCCTCGGGCTGGGCGCCGCGATGCCGAATGCCGTCACCCTGATGAGCGAATACTGCCCGGACCAGCGCCGCGCGACCCTGACCAATGCGATGTTCTGCGGCTTCCCGCTGGGGGCGGCGCTGGGCGGCTTCCTGGCCGCCTGGATGATCCCGCAGTGGGGCTGGCGCAGCGTGCTGCTGCTGGGCGGCGCTGTGCCGGTGGTGCTGGCGGCCGTCATGCTGGTGCGCCTGCCGGAGTCGGTGCGCTACATGGTCGCCAAGCGTCATCCCGCCGCGCGCATCCGCGCCGCGCTGCTGCGCATCTCGCCGGCGGCCGCGCAGGCAGCCTCGTTCACCATGGCCGAGAAGGCCGCGCCGTCCGTCGCCGCCAGCGGCCTGCGCGTCATCCTGTCGCGTCCCTTCATCGTCGGCACCGTGATGATGTGGCTGGCCTACTTCATGGGCCTGGTGATCTTCTACTCCCTCATCAACTGGATGCCGATCCTGTTCAAGGAAGCCGGCCTGGATGCGCGCACGGCCACGCTGGCGGCCTCGCTGTTCCCGCTCGGCGGCGTCGGCGCCATCTTCCTCGGCTGGCTGATGGACCGCTTCAGCGCCAACCGCGTGATCGCGCTGTGCTTCAGCCTGAGCGCGGTGAGCATCTACGCGATCGGCCTGTCGGCCGGCAGCACCGGCCTGCTGATGGCGGTGGTCTTCCTCGCCGGCACTTTGATGAATACGGCGCAGTCCTCGCTGCCGGCGCTGGCCGCGGCCTTCTATCCAACGCAGGGCCGGGCCACCGGCGTCGCCTGGATGATGGGCGTGGGCCGCTTTGGCGGCGTCGCCGGCTCCTTCCTGGTGGCCGAGCTGTCGCGCCGCCAGGTGGGCTTCGAAGGGATCTTCGCGACCATCGCGGTGGCCGGCGTGCTGGCCACGCTGGCGCTGCTGGTCAAGCACTGGGGCGAGCCGCAGCGGCCGGAATCTGCTGACTCGGCCGCATCGTCCGGAGCGGCCGCGGCGCGCCGTTCCGCGGGCGTCGCGCATTGAGCGGCATGGAGCGCAGCCGCGCGGCCCGCGTCTTCCTCGGCGCCAGCCTGGTGCTGATCGCCTTCAACCTGCGTCCGCTGTTCTCCAGCGCCTCGGCCCTGCTGCCGGAACTGAAGAGCGAGCTGCACCTCTCGAGCTTCGGCGCGGGTGTGCTGACCACGCTTCCGGTGGTGTGCCTGGGGCTGTTCTCGCCGCTGGCGCCGCGGCTGGCACGCCGGATCGGCGCCGAACGGACCATGCTGGGCGTGCTCCTGTTGCTGGCCGTCGGCACCGCGCTGCGCGGACTGGCGCCGCTGCCGGCGCTGTTCTTCGGCACCGCCCTGGCCGGCGCCAGCATCGCCGTCGCCAACGTGCTGCTGCCGGGACTGGTCAAGCGCGACTTCCCGCGCCGGAGCGCGCTGATGACCGGGCTGTACACGATGGCGCTGTGCGGCGGGGCCGCCAGCGCCGCCGGCCTGACCCTGCCCATCGAAAGGCTGCTGGGCGGATCCATCCACGGTGCGCTCGCCGCCTGGGCATTGCCGGCGGCCGTCGTCGCCCTCATCTGGCTGCCGCAGCTCGGGCACGGGGCGCAGCGCCCCGCGGGCGGCGGCGCCCACATCAAGGGCCTGTGGCGCGACCGTCTCGCATGGAACGTCACCCTGTTCATGGGCTTCCAGTCGGCGCTGGCCTACAGCGTGTTCGGCTGGCTGGTGCCGATCCTGCGCGAGCGCGGCCTCGATCCCGTCCTCGCCGGCAGCGTGGTCTCGATGTCGGTCATGGTCCAGGCCATGTCCTGCCTGGCGGTGCCGCACATCGCGGTGCGCGGCAAGGACCAGCGCCTGATCAATGTGGCGCTGTGCGCGATCGCGGTGGTCGCGCTGATCGGCCTGCTGTTCGCGCCGCTGTCCACGGTCTGGCTGTGGGCGGTACTGCAAGGCGTCGGCCAGGGCGGCCTCATCGCAGCGGCCATGACCGTCATCGTGCTGCGCTCGGGCGATCCGCAGGTGGCCGCGCAGCTGTCCAGCATGGCGCAGTGCGTCGGCTACCTGCTGGCGGCGAGCGGGCCGCTGGTGGTGGGGTTGATCCGCGGCCAGACCGGCGGCTTCGGCTGGTGCGCGCTGCTGTTCGTGGTGCTGGGCGCGGTCGCCGGCTTCAACGGCTGGCGCGCCGGGCGCGCGGTGCACGTGGGCGCGGCGCAGGTACAAGGCTAGCGGCCTGTCCAAGGACAGGGGCGCAAGCGCATGCGGGCTTCTATCATCGAAGCCGGGCGCTTCGCCCCTACTTCATCCATTCGACACGTCAGGATCCGCCATGTACTCCAATCCCGCCCCCGCCATTGCCGCCAGCCGCGCCGAGCGCCGTCCCGCCATCGCCTACTGGTGTTTTCTGCTGTTGTTATGTTCCGCCTACCTGCAGGGCGGGATCGAGAAGGCGCTGGATTTTCCGGCGGCCGTCGCCGAGATGCATCACTTCGGGCTCGCGCCGGCGGGGCCGCTCGCCTTGCTCACCATCCTCGGTGAACTCGGCGGGGCGCTGCTGATTCTGTGCGGATTCCGGCGCTGGCTGGGCGCCGCCTACCTGGCCCTGTTCACGCTGGCGGCCAACCTGCTGGCCAACCGCTTCTGGGAACTGGCCGGGGCCGCCCGCACGATGTCCGAGAACGGCTTCTTCGAACACCTCGGCCTGGCCGGCGCCTTCATGATCGTCGCATACATCGATCTGCGCGAGCGGAAGGCGGCGGCCGGGGCCTGAGGCCGGGCGCCGGGATCAGCCGCGCAGGAAGGCCAGCAGCTCGGCGTTGAGCTGCTCCTTGTGGGTGGACGGCAGGCCGTGGCCGGCACCCTCGTACACCGACAGGCGGCCCTGCGGCAGCAGTTCGACGGCGCGGCGCGCGGTGGTGGCCAGCGGCACGATCTGGTCGTCGTCGCCGTGGATCACCAGGGTCGGCACCGTCATCTTCTTCAGGTCTTCCGTGAAGTCGGTTTCCGAGAACTGCTTGATGCAGGCGTAGGCGCTCTTCAGGCTGCACTGCAGTCCCTGTATCAGGAAGGACTGGCGCATGCCTTCCGAGACCTTGGCGCCCGGACGGTCGAAGCCGAAGAAGGGCATGGTCAGGTCGAGGAAGAACTGGGCGCGGTCGTTCCTGACGCCGTCGCGGATGCCGTCGAAGACCGACATCGGCACGCCGTCCGGATTGTCCGGCGAGGCCATCATCTGCGGGGTGACGGCGCCGACCAGCACCGCCTTGGCGACGCGGCCGGTGCCGTGGCGGCCGATGTAGCGGGCGACTTCGCCGCCGCCGGTCGAATGGCCGACCAGGGTGGCGCCGGTGATGTCCAGGGCGTCCAGCAGGGTCGCCAGGTCGTCGGCATAGGTGTCCATGTCGTTGCCGTGCCAGGCCTTGCCCGAGCGGCCGTGGCCGCGGCGGTCGTGGGCGATCACGCGGTAGCCGTGTTCGGCCAGGTACATCATCTGGTCTTCCCAGGCGTCGCCGGACAGCGGCCAGCCATGGCTGAACACCACCGGGATGCCGTGGCCCCAGTCGGTGAAGTGGATGATGGTGCCGTCACGCGCGGTGACGGTATCGATGGTGCGGTTGGCGCTCATGTCTGCTTCCTTTCAGGAGGTGGATGATGCCGCTGCTGTGCGGCCCTCCTGCATTGTGGACGCAGCGCCCGCGCCGGCCTAGCTATACGAAGGGATACACCGGCGCCCGCGCAACCGCGCTCACAGGCTGATGTAGCCGCGCTTGAGGGCGAGCGTGACCGCGTGGGTGCGGTCGCCGGCGCCCAGCTTGACCAGGATGGTGCTCATGTGGGTCTTCACCGTCGGCTCGCTGATGCCGAGGGCTTCGCCGATCACGCGGTTGGTGTTGCCGTTGGCGGCCAGGCGCAGCACGTCGAGCTCGCGCGGCGACAGCGCATCGGCCCGATGGTGGCTGTCGACGTCGCGCTGGGCCAGCGGGGCGATCACGCTGGCGCCCTTGTAGACATTGCGGACCGCCTGCGCCAGCGCAGCGCCGGGCGCGTCCTTCAGCAGGTAGGCGGCGGCGCCGGCCTTCAGCGCCGCCACCACGCGCGCATCGCCGCTATAGGTGGTCAGGACGACGATGCGGGCGTCCGGATGCAGGGCGCGGATGCCGATGATGGCTTCCAGCCCGTCCTTCACCGGCATCTGCAGGTCGACCAGGGAGACGTCGGGACGGTGGCGGGCAAAGTCGGCGATCGCCTCGGCGCCGTTGGCGGCGGTGCAGACGATCTCGATGTCGCCCTCGGCCAGCAGGGCGGCGGCGATCCCCTCGCGCATCATCGGGTGGTCGTCGGCCACCATCACGCGTATCGGTGTTGTAACTGGAGTGTGCATAGCCTTCGGATATTACACCGGAAGCCGCAGGCGGAAGCAGGCGCCTCGCGGCGCACAGGGCTCGTACCAGATATGGCCGCCGTGGGCGCGCGCGATCGACAGGCTGATCGACAGGCCCATGCCGTTGCCGCTGCTGCCGCGCTTGGTGCTGAACATGCTGGTGAACAGGCGTTCGCGGTGGGCGGGGGCGATGCCAGGACCGTTGTCGCTGACCGCCAGTTCGACCGCATGGCCGCCGCAGGCGACGGTCTCGATGCGGATGCGGCGCGGGCCGTCAAGCCCGGCGGCGGCGGCGGCCTCGGCGGCATTGACGACCAGGTTGGTGAGCACCTGCTGCAGCTGGACGCGGTTGGCCTCGACGCTGCGCTCGCCCAGGCCGAGCACGAGATCGAGCTCGATGCCGTGCTTGCGCAGCAGCCGGCGCAGCAGCTGCACCGTCTCGCGCACGGCGCGGTCGAGCACCACGCTGTCGGTTTCCATGTCCATGCCGGCGGCCAGGCGCTGCAGGCCGCGCACGATATTCCCGGCCTGCCGGCCGGCGGCGCCGATCAGGGCCAGCGAATCGAGGGCCCGCTCGACGTCCGGCTGGGCGCGGCGCAGCCACTTGGCGGCAGCCGCCGCGTGCAGGGCGACGGCGGCCAGCGGCTGGTTGAGTTCATGCGCGACCGACTGGCCCAGGTCGCAGCCGCCTTCCGCCTCCTGCGGCGCTTCGTTCCACCTGGCCCGCAAGGCTTCGAGGCGTCCCAGCGCGCCCCAGCGCCGGCAGGCCAGCAGCGTTTGCTGGCGATATTGATGGGCGGCCGAGCCCAGGCCGGCGTCCTCGGCCAGTTCGGCGGCCTGCTCGCAGGCGAGGACGGCGAGCCAGTGCAGTTTCGCGCCGGTGGCGAGTGCCGCGGCCCGTTCGAAGCCGCGCAGCGCGCCGAGCGGCTGGCCGCGGCGGCGCTCGAAGGCGGCATCCGCCAGCGCCGCCATCGCACCGTGGCTGGCCCGGCAGCGCGTGTCGAGACCGGCCAGCGCATCGCCGTGGCGGCGCAGGGCATCGAGCGTGAACGGGTCGCCGCAGCGGGACAGGGCCAGCACGGCGAACACGTGGTAGACCAGCAGGTCGCCAGGCGCGCTCAAGGGACCGACGAGGACGCCGGCTTCCTCCATCGCGCGCAGCGCCAGCGCATGCTCGCCCGCATACCAGGCGGCCTGCAGCCGGGTCAGCCAGTGGCCGAAGCGGCTTTCCTGGCCGGGTGCGCGCAGCGTGCAAAGGCGCTCGAGGATGGCACCGCCCTGGTGCGACAGCAGTCCGCGCAGCAGGCTGGCACGGTATTCGAGTTCATGGACGGCGGCATCGGCGGCCCGGCCGGCCAGCGCCTGGCGGCAGGCCATCTCGAGGTGGTGGGCCAGTTCCGGCACCGGCATGCCGGCGACGAGGGCGGCGCCGTACAGATAGCTGCCGGCGATCGGGGCCAGGGACTTGCCGTGGCAAAGCCCGGCCAGCACGGCGGCGGCGCGCGCGAAGCCCTCGTTCGCCGGCATCAGCAGCGCCGCGTGCACCGCATGTGCCAGTCCGGCGTGGCCATCGTCCCTGCGTGCGGCGCGCTGCAGGCCGGCGCGGGCCAGCGCCAGCGCCGCCGCGCCGCCGCCGTAACGGGCATGGGCGAGGGCGCCGAGCGTCACCAGCGCCAAAGCGGTGGCGTTGCCGGCGCCGCGTAGCAGCGCATGTTCGACTTCGGAAGCGATCGCGGGATGGGGGACGCCGGCAGCCGTCAGCGCCTCGAGCAGGAAGGCCGGATCCTGGGCGCCTTGCCGCTGCGCCGCCGGCAGGTCGAGCCAGCTTGCCGGTGCGAGCCGGCGGATCCGCTCCCAGGCCCGGGAACAGGCGATCTCGCCGATATTCTCTCCGCGCGGCCTGCGTTCCGGCACCGCAGCGGGGATATCGGACGTGCCGGACTCCGGCAGCGCCGGGACCGGCATCCGTAGCCGGGAGGGGCCGGCGAACGAGAGGGGGAACGGGGCGGTTTTCCGGGCCAGGTTCATGGGGCTTTCCTTGTTGCGGTTTGCCCCATTATCCGGCCAGTCGGCCTTTAGTCCTTCATACGATAGTCGTAGTCAGAACGCGAAGCAGCTGCAGCCGAAGGCGCCCCAGAAGCCCTGGAAATCGGACACCGGCACGTTCGAGCGGCGCGCCCGGTCGTGGCCGTGGCCATGCACGCCGCACGGGCCCTGGCACTGGTGGGCCAGCGCGGCCGCCGGCTGGGGTGCCGCGCGGCGCCAGTGGCCGGCCACCTTGTTCACCGGCGACCACTCCGGCAGCACCGGGATCGGCGGCGGTGCCAGCGGCGTGAACTCGGCCTGGCCGAACACGACCTTGCCGCCGACGATGGTCAGCACCGATTCCAGCCCCTTGATCTCGTCTTCCGGCACGCGGAAGAAGTCGCCGGACAGCACCGCCAGGTCGGCCAGCATGCCTTCGCGGATGCGGCCCTTCTTGCCCTGTTCGCTGGAGAACCAGGCGCTGCCGCTGGTCCAGAGCTCGAGCGCGGTCTCGCGCGGCAGGCGCTGGCCGGCGTCGTACAGGCGCAACCCGCCGACGGTGCGGCCGGACACCAGCCAGTACAGCGCGGTCCAGGGGTTGTAGCTGGCCACGCGGGTGGCGTCGGTGCCGGCGCCGACCGGCACGCCCATCTCCAGCATGCGCGCCACCGGCGGGGTGGCCTTGGCGGCTTCCGCGCCGTAGCGTTCGACGAAGAACTCGCCCTGGAAGGCCATGCGGTGCTGGATCGCGATGCCGCCGCCGAGGGCCTTCACGCGATCGATATTGCGCGGGCTGATGGTCTCGGCATGGTCGAAGAACCAGGCCAGGCCGTCGAAGGGGATCTCGCGGTCGACCTTCTCGAACACGTCCAGCATGCGCGAGATCGACTCGTCGTAGGTGGCGTGCAGGCGGAACGGCCAGCGGCTGGCGACCAGGTGGCGCACGACCTTCTCCAGCTCGTCCTCCATGCCCGGCGGCAGGTCGGGACGCGGCTGCAGGAAGTCCTCGAAGTCGGCCGCCGAGAACACCAGCATCTCGCCGGCGCCGTTGTGGCGGTAGAAGTCGCTGCCGTCGCCCGGCTTGACCATGCCGGTCCATTGTTCGAAGTCCTGCAGCTCCTTGCCCTTGTTCTGGGTGAACAGGTTGTAGGCGATGCGGATGGTCAGCTGGTTCTCCTTCGCCAGCTCGTCGATGACGGCATAGTCTTCCGGGTAGTTCTGGAAGCCGCCGCCGGCATCGATGGCGCTGGTCACGCCCAGGCGGTTCAGTTCGCGCATGAACTGGCGGGTCGAGTTCACCTGCAGGTCGTGCGGCAGGGTCGGGCCCTTGGCCAGGGTCGCGTACAGGATCATGGCGTTGGGGCGGGCGATCAGCATGCCGGTCGGATTGCCCTGGGCGTCGCGCACGATCTCGCCGCCCGGCGGATTCGGCGTGTTGCGGTCGTAGCCGACCGCGCGCAGGGCCGCGCGGTTCAGGAGTGCGCGGTCGTACAGGTGCAGCACGAATACCGGCGTGTCCGGCGCCGCGGCATTGATCTCCTCGATGGTCGGCATGCGCTTTTCGGCGAACTGGAATTCGTTCCAGCCGCCCACCACGCGCACCCACTGCGGATTCGGGGTGCGGTCGGCCTGTTCCTTCAGCATGCGCAGGGCGTCGGCCAGGGAGGGCACGCCTTCCCAGCGCAGTTCCAGGTTGTAGTTCAGGCCACCGCGGATCAGGTGAAGGTGGGAGTCGTTCAGCCCCGGGATGACGGTGCGGCCGTTGAGGTCGATCACCTGGCTGTCCGGCGCGCGGTGGCGCATCACTTCGTCGGTGTCGCCGACGGCAAGGAATTTGCCGTCCTGGATGGCGACCGCGCTGGCCTGGGGATTCTGGCGGTCGACGGTGTGGAAGCAGCCGTTGAAGAGGATGAGGGGGGCGCTTGCTTGCATGAATGCTCCGGGTTGCACGGCCCGCGGGCCGCGACGGTTAAAAAGGGTGCAGCAGGCCGCGCCGCTGGGCGACGCTGGCCGCTTCGGTGCGCGAGGTGACGTTCAGCTTGGTCAGGATGTTGTTGATGTGGTACTTCACGGTGCCGACGCCGATGCCGGCATCGCGCGCGATCAGCTTGTTGCTCTTGCCGGCGCTGAGGTGGGCCAGGATGTCGAGTTCGCGCCGCGACAGCGGGCTGCTATGGATGCGCGCGGCCAGCTTCTCGGCCAGGCGCGGCGGCAGGTAGCGCCCCTGCCTGAGCACGTGGCGCACGCAGTCGACGATCTCCTCGAAGCCCGACTGCTTCAGCAGGTAACCGGAAGCGCCGGCGGCCAGGCCGCGGTGCACGTCCTCGTCGCCCTCGTAGGTGGTGAGGATCACGATCTTCGCGTCCGGATGGCGGGCGCGCACCCGCGCGATCGCTTCCAGGCCGCCGCCCGGCATGTTGAGGTCGACCAGCAGCACGTCGGGCCGCAGGCGCTCGTACTGTTCGACCGCGCCGTCGGCATCGGTGGCCTGGCCGAGCAGGACCAGTTCCGGTTCGGCCTCGATCAGGGTGGCGATACCGGCGAGGATGAGCGGGTGGTCATCCGCGATGACCAGGGAGATCGTTGAGTTGTCCATGTGGGGCTTCCGGCGGTGGCAGGCCACCCATTTTCGAGCGCGGGCGGCCTGCGGTCCAGCTATACCAAAGGATAGGTCAGGCCTTGATGAAGGCGAGCAGGTCGGCGTTGAGGCGATGCTTGTGGGTGGTCGGCAGGCCGTGCGGCGCGCCCTCGTAGACCAGCAGGGTCGACTGCTTCACCAGCTTCGCCGCCGCGCGCGCCGAGGCGTCGATCGGCACGATCTGGTCGTCGTCGCCGTGCACGATCAGGGTCGGCACGTCGATCTTCTTCAGGTCGGCGCTGAAGTCGGTCTCCGAGAACTGCTTGATACAGTCGTAGGCGTTCTTCAGGCCGCACTGCATGCCCTGGGCCCGGAAGGTGTCGCGCACGCCCTGCGAGACCTTGGCGCCCGGACGGTTGTAGCCGTAGAAGGGCAGGGTCAGGTCCATGAAGAACTGCGAGCGGTCGTCCACCACCGACTTGCGGATGCCGTCGAATACGTCCATCGGCAGGCCGTTCGGGTTGGTGGCGGACTTCACCATCTGCGGCGGCACCGCGCCGACAAGCACCGCCTTGGCCACGCGTTTGCTGCCGTGGCGGGCGAGGTAGCGGGTCACTTCGCCGCCGCCGGTCGAGTGGCCGACCAGCACCGCGTTCTTCAGGTCGAGGTGGTTCAGCAGGGCCGCCAGGTCGTCCGCATAGTGGTCCATGTCGTTGCCGCCCCAGGGCTGGCTGGACAGGCCGTGTCCGCGACGGTCGTGGGCGATCACGCGGTAGCCGTGGGAGGCCAGGAAGAACATCTGGTCTTCCCAGGCGTCGCCCTGCAGCGGCCAGCCATGGCTGAACACGACCGGCTGGCCGCTGCCCCAGTCCTTGTAGTGGATTACCGTGCTGTCGGCGACGGTCAGGAAGTGGCCGGCACGCGCGCCAGCCGGCGCGGCAGCCGGCCTGGCCGGTGCCGCGGCGGCCGCGGCGCCGGTGGAGAG